>DATIGO010000273.1:0-8244 GCA_035454665.1 Gemmatimonadaceae bacterium
CGCGGCTACCGGTCTGGCAAGGCCCTCGCCGAGGTCCTCGGTCTGCTGGTCGCGGTGATGGCGAGTGGGCTCCTGCTCTTCTTCCATCCGGTCCTCTCGCGCTACCCACTCTCGTTCGCCTGCCTCCCGCCGCTCCTCTGGGCCGCGTTCCGGTGCGGTCAGCGTGAGGCAGCGACGGCGCTCGCCTTGCTCGCGCTCATCGCCACGGCGGCCACTGCGACCGGGCGCGGATTCTTCGTCCTCGGCACACCGGGGGAGTCGCTCATCGTGCTCCAGACGTTCATGGCCGTCATCGGGACCACCACGCTCGTGACGGCCGCCCTCGTCGCCGAGCGTGAAACGCTCCTGCGGCGCGAACGGGACGCGCTGGTAAAGGCCGAAGCGGCCAGCCGCGCCAAGGATCACTTCCTCGCGGTGCTGAGCCACGAGCTCCGCAACCCCCTCGGCGCCATCAGCGTGGCCACCGCCGTGCTCGAGCAACTCGACCACCCGCACGCCGAAGCGCAGCGATGGCGGGCCACTATCCACCGCCAGACGGAACACCTCGCGCGGTTGATCGACGACCTGCTCGACGTCGCCCGGATTACCGAGGGGAAGCTGGAGATGCGCCTCCAGGCCGCCGACCTTGGCCAGACCGTCACCCGGTGCATCCGTACACTCCGCGCCGCGGGGACCTTGCGCCAGCACCGGACGACGATCCTCCCTGAGAGCGTCTGGGTGCGCGCCGATCCGGATCGCATCGAGCAGATCATCACCAACCTCGTGATGAACGCGATCAAGTACACGCCGGTTCAGGGGACGATCGAGGTCCGCACGTTCCGCGAGGGAGACCAGGCTGTCCTGCGCGTGAGCGATTCCGGCATCGGCATCAGCCCGGAGCTTCTCCCCCACGTCTTCGAACTGTTCGCGCAGGGCGAGCAGGGACTCGCGCGTGTGCAGGGCGGCCTGGGCATCGGGCTCACGCTGGTGCGACGCCTCGCCGAGCTGCATGGCGGGAGCGTCGAGGTGACGAGCGCGGGGGTCGGACGCGGCAGCACCTTCACGGTCCGATTTCCACTGGCGGAGGCCCCAATGGCGGCAGGCGACGATCAGCGTGCGCTTCGCGCGAGCAACTCGCATCCGCGCGGGAAACGCGTGCTCATCATCGAGGACAACGACGACGCGCGCGAGGCCCTGCGGGCCCTCCTCGTCATGACGGGGAACGAGGTGGAGGAAGCGGCGGACGGCGAATCGGGGGTCGACGCCGCCGCCCGCCGCACACCGGACATCGCGCTCGTCGACATCGGCCTCCCCCGCGTCGACGGCTATGAAGTCGCGCGGCGCATTCGCGCCCGCACCCCCACCGTGCGGCTCGTGGCCGTGACCGGCTACGGCCGCGACGAGGACAAGCAGAAGGCCCGCGAGGCTGGGTTCGACGCGCACCTGCTGAAGCCGGTCAACCTGGATCGGCTCCGCAGCGTCATGGCGCAGCTCACCGGGCACGACCTTCCCCACCGCAGCGAATCCCACTCCTGAGCCACGGGGCTGCCGCCGTCACGGCGGATCTCCGCATGATGGCCTCTCAGACGACCAGGTTCGGGCGGCAACTGGCGAGCGTCTCCTGAAACGCGCATTGTAAGGGCAACGCGAGCGCACCGGGTTCGCCGGCGAGCATCGCGCCCTCCCCCTCCATCGAGGCCTCTATGCGTCGAGTCTTCCTGTTGGCCGGCGCCGCCCTGGCGTGCGCGCAGCCTGATACCGCTACCTCCGATTCCGCAGCCGCCGCCCCTGCCGCACCGGCTGCCCTCACCGCCGCGGATGTCAGCGGCACCTGGAACGGCGTGAGCCTCATGGCGACCGGCGACTCGGTCCTGGAGCGCTGGACCGCCATGCAGGGCGCCTCGGAGAACGAGGTGAAGACCGTGAGCCAGTCGTCACCGTCGGACACCGTGACCTGGACCCGAGTCCTCGACGCCGACAGCATGGTCGTCACGTCGGCCCCCTTCACGCCGAGCATGCCACCGAACAGCCCGCAGATCGTTGTCCGCGCGGTGGGCCGGCTCGTGGATGGAAAGCTCGTCGGTACCAGCACCACGACGCTGGCAGCGCAACCGGACTCGGTGGTCGAGCGGGCCCGATGGGAGGCAACGCGCGCGCCGTAGCCCGGCGGGTCCCGGTCCTGAGCGCCGAAGCCGGGCGCGTGCGCCGTCTCAGCCCAGATGGCGCACGCGCCCGGTTCCTGCTTCCCGACACGGCGTCAGCGATCTCCCGATTGGCGGAGCCGTGCGCGTGGGTGAGCGTCGAGGCAAGTCCAGGAGCCACCCATGTACCGACCGAGTCCTGCGATCCGCCGCGCGTTTCGCGGTCTGGCTGCGCGACCCGCGCTGACGGGCGCGGCGATTCTGACGCTGACCCTCGGCACCGGTGCGACGACGACGATCTTCAGCGTGGTCGACGGCGTCGCGCTGCGTCCCCTCCCCTTCCCGCACGCGAATCGTCTCTTCACGCTCTGCGAGCAGTACCCGGGATCGACGCCGAGCTGGTGCAGCATCTCGCCACCCAACCTCGAGGATATCGCGGCGCGCTCCAGCACGATCGAGGCGCTGGGGTTTGGTCGCGGGTGGTCGTATCAGCTGCGGACCGACGGCAGCGGTGAGGAGATTGCCGGGGGACTGGCGACGCCCGGACTCTTCCGCGCCCTCGGCGTGCGCGCGGTCCAGGGACGTCTGATCGAGCGCTCGGACCTGATCGGCCGGCCGAGCACCGTCGCGCTCATCAGTCACGAAATGTGGCAGGGACGCTTCGGCGGGGCGCCCGACATCGTGGGCCGACTGGTAACGCTGGACACCCAGGCCGTCGAGATCGTGGGAGTGCTGCAGCCCGGATTCGCGTTGCCGAAGTTCGAGGCCGTGCAGCTGTGGCGCCCCGTGCACATCGACCCGAGAGACGAACGCAACCGGGAGTGGCGGGGCTTCGTGGCCTATGGGCGTCTGCGGGAGGGATATTCGTTAGGTGCGGTGCGGGCGGAGCTCAGCGGGATCGTGCGCGAGCTCCGGGCACAGCACTTCGCTGCAACCGCGGGCTGGAACGTCGTCGTCATGCCGCTGCAGGATCTCGTGGTCGGCGGCGTGCGCCGGACGCTTCTCGTCTTCCTCGGCGCGGGGGGCATCGTCCTCCTGATCGCGTGCGTCAACGTGGCCAACCTCCTTCTCGCGCGCGGAGCGGATCGCGCCCGCGAGCTCTCCCTGCGCGCGGCACTGGGTGCCAGCCGGGCGCGGATCATCCGGGACTCGCTCGTCGAAAGCGGCCTGCTCGCGGCCATCGGCGTGGCGCTGGGGGTGACGCTGTCGGTCGGGGGCACCATCGCGTTCAAGGCACTCGCCCCCGCCGGAATCCCCAGGCTCGAGGCCGTGCATGTGAGCGGCCGCGTCCTGCTGTTCGCGATCCTGCTCGCCGTGGTCACGACCTTCGCGTTCGGACTCGCCCCCGCGTTGCGCGCGGCACGCGTCGATCTGGCACAGGCGCTCCGTGAAGGGGGACGTGGTACGACGGCCCATCGCGGCCGGCTCGGCTCGGTGCTCGTCGTGACGGAGCTCGCGCTTGCCGTCATCCTGGCCGCGGGCGCCGGGCTGCTCACGCGCAGTTACGCCGCGTTCGCCGCCTGGGAGCCAGGCTTCGACCGCACGCACCTCACCACGTTCTCGCTCTTTGCGCCCGACGCGCAGTATCCGCGGAACGCGTCGGTTGCGGCGCTGTGGGATCGGCTCGAGTCGTCGCTCCGGGCGGTGCCCGGCGTGCAGGCCGCCGGCTCCGCGTCGGCCGGACCGGGCTTCGGCGGGCGCGAGACGTGGGAGATCGAGATCGAGGGCGTGACGACCTCGCGGCCGTCGGTCCGCTGGTACGACGTGAGTCCCGGATACTTCGATGCCCTCGGGCTGCCGATTCTTCGTGGACGGGACCTCGGGCCGCAGGATGTCATCGGCGCGCCGCTCGTGGTGCTGGTGAACGAGACTCTCGCGCGGCGATACTGGGGTACCGGCGAGCCGCTGGGCCGGCGGCTGACGTTTGGTGTCGGCGACGATCGGGCCGTCTTCGAAGTGGTCGGCGTGGTGCCCGATATCGCGCCGATGCGCCCGGGCGAGCCCGCGGAGCCGGAGATGTACTGGTCCAACCGCCAGCTCCCGCGACGCTTCTCGTACTTCCTGGTGCGCACCACGCTGGACCCGGCGGCGATTACGGACGCCATCGCCGGTGCGCTCACATCCGTCGACCCCGACCTTCGCATGCGCCAGGCCGCCACGATGCCGGAACTCGTGGGACGCGCCCTGGCCCGTCCGCGATTCAACATGGTCCTGCTCCTCGCGTTCGGCGCAACGGCACTCGCGCTCGCGGCAATCGGGACGCACGGCCTGCTCGCGTACCAGGTGTCGCAACGCACCCGCGAGCTGGGAATCCGCCTCGCGCTCGGCGCTCGCCGGCGCCAGATCGTGGGCGAGGTGCTGCGGCGGGGCCTGCGGCTCGCGCTGATCGGGATCGCGGCGGGACTTGCCGGGGCGCTCGCGCTCGCCCGTACCCTCGCGGGCCTGGCGCCGGGGGTGTCACCGAACGATCCACTCACGCTCGCCGGCGGAGCCATCGTGCTTGCCTCGGTCGCGCTCGTCGCGTCGCTCCTTCCCGCGCTGCGAGCGAGCCGCGTGGATCCCGTGATCACGCTCTCGGCGGAGTGAGCGGGCGTCTGGGATAGCTGGCGGGCGCGCGGCGCGGTACTCTTGGGCCGGACCGACGCCCGGAGCCCGTGTCATGCGCGACCGCCTGGCCGCCTTCCTTGCCAGCTTGCTCGTGGTCTCCACGGCAGGCGCGCAACAGACGACGTTCGACTCACTCGCCCGTGCCGCGCTGTCGCGGATCGCTGGCCAGCAGACGGTCCCCGGCCTGAAGGACACGGTGCAGGTGATCCGTGACCGCTGGGGCGTTCCACACATCTACGCGAAGAACCTGGACGATCTCTTCTTCGCGCAGGGCTTCGTGCACGCGCAGGATCGCCTCTGGCAGATGGACATGTACCGGCGCACCTGGGCGGGAGAGCTGGCGGAGATCCTTGGCCCCGACTACGTCGAGCACGACCGCCTCGCGCGCCTGATGCGGTACCGCGGTCCGTGGGACGAGCGCGAGTGGACGAGCTACCACCCCGAGGGACGGCGCATCTTCCAGGCCTTCGCCCACGGGGTCAACGCCTACATCGCGCTCGCGGGAGACCGCCTCCCGGTGGAGTTCACGCTCACGGGGCTGCGCCCCGGACCGTGGTCGCCGGAGGCCTCGGTCCTCCGCACGCAGACGGCGATGCCGTTAGGCGATGCCCGCGCAGAGCTGAACCTGGCGCGGCAGGTCGCGCAGCTCGGCGCAGAGGAGGCGAACCGCCGCGCCCGTCCGAGTCCCTCGCGCGATCTGATTCCCGCGCCCGGCGTCGACCTCGCTCTCATCGACGACCGCGTGCGGGAGGCACTCGGTGCGCTCCGGACAGCCCCGCCGCAACCACTGCTCCTCCCCGCGTTCCGGCGCCTGGCCGATGCCATCCCCCGGGAGAATCGTGGCGCGCAGGACGACTCTCCAGGAAGCAACAACTGGGTCATCAGCGGTCGGCTCACCGCGAGCGGCCGCGTCATCGTAGCCAATGATCCCCATCGCAACGTCGCCAATCCCTCGATCCGGTACATCGTGCACCTGAACGCGCCCGGGTGGGACGTGATCGGCGCCACCGAAGCGCCCTTGCCGGGCGTCGCGATCGGCCACAATGGGCGAATCGCGTGGGGCCTCACGATCGTCGGCACCGATCAATCGGACGTGTATGTCGAGGACGTGAACCCCGCGAACCGAACGGAGGTCCGCTTCCGCGGCCAGTGGGAGCGGTTGCGGAGCGTGCGCGACACGATCCGCGTGAAAGACGCCGCGCCGGTCATCGTGACCCACGAGTTCTCGCGTCACGGGCCGATCTTCCATCGTGACACGATACGCCACAAGGCGTACGCCATCCGGTCCACGATGCACGAGCCGGGGAGCGCGGGGTACCTGAGCGCCCTGCGCTACCACGCGTTGAGCGATTGCCGCCAGTTCCTCGACGCGCAGATCTACTACAAGGCGCCCACCGAGAACATGGTGTGCGGTGACGCGCAGGGGAACATCGCGTGGCAGGCGTCAGCCGCCGCCCCGCGGCGGCCGAACTGGCACGGCCGGCTGCCTGTACCGGGCACCGGGGAGTTCGAGTGGAACGGCTTCCGCGATGACCTCCCGCGCGAGATCAATCCCGAACGCGGATGGATCGCCACGGCCAATCACGACATCCATCCGCGCGACTACGATCCGCCGCTGTTCTTCAAGAACGGTCCGCAGACGGCACGGTACGACCGCCTCGTCCAGCTGCTGAGTACGGGATCCCGCTTCACCCTCGCCGACATGGAGCGGATGCAGCATGATGCCTTCAACGCGAGTGCCGCGCAGGACGTGCCACTGTTTCGCGGCTGGACGGCGTCACGCCCGGAGCTGGAGCCGCTGCGGCGGATGATCGCGGAGTGGGATGGCTGGCAGCGGCGCGCCAGTTCCGCCGCCGCAGCGTACTCCTTCGTGGTGCGCGGGCTTTCCGCCGAGGCGCGCGCCTCTGACACGCCACCTGCGCGCCGGCGGCAGCTGCTGGAGGCTGCGCTCGCGCAAGGACTTTCTCGCCTGCGTGAAGCGCAGGGCGCGGACCCATCGGAGTGGAGATGGGGGCGCGTGAACCGGAGCGAGCTCCCGCACGCACTCGTCCGAGCATTCGACATCCCGCCGATCGAGCGCACGGGTGGGTCAGGAACGGTCGCGGCGATCGGGGCCACGTACCGCCAGATCGTCGACTTCGCGAATCTCGACAGCGCGCGCGCTACCAATGTCCCCGGACAGTCGGCGCAGCCGGGGAGTCCGTTCTACGCAGACCTCGCCGGGGCCTTTGGCCGGGAGGAGTACTTCCCGCTCGCCTTCTCACGCGAGGCCGTGCGGCGCCACACCGCTCACCGGCTGACACTCGCGCCGGCGCGCCAGTGATCGCTGGCGAGGGTCCCTGCGTCCGCTCGTCCCTGCCTGGGCGACGCGGATGCGATAAGATTCGACGACTTCGGACAAGGGAGCTTCGATGCGGTCAGGTTTGAGATGGACAATGCTCGCTGCGGCGCTGGTGAGCGGCGGGTGCAGCGACGACGACTATTCCAGCAATCCTCAGGGATGCACGCCGGGAGCATCCCAGGTCTGCATGACGGCCACGACGTTCAATCCGACCACCATCACGGTGAGCGCCGGCACGACGGTGCAATGGGTCAACACCAGCGGCGTGACGCACACCGTCACCAGCGCTTCCGGATCGGCCGTGTCGTTCGACCAGCAGGTGACATCCGGTTCGGCAGGATTCAGCCACCAGTTCAGCACGGCTGGAACGTTTCAGTACTTCTGCAAGCTGCACGCGGGGATGAACGGCACGGTGGTCGTGAACTGATCCCCTGCCACACGAGCGCTGCGTGCACCCCGCACGGTCCATGACCGCCCTCGTCCCGACGGAGTGGCGCATCGACGTCTCCGGCGAGACGACGACCGCGCGCTTCGATCCCGCGACCGCCGGACCGGCGCAGGGCGTCTTCGTCTGTGCCCACGGTGCCGGAGGGCACCTGGGCGATCGCGGCATGGAGCGCCTGACGCAGGTGCTGCGATCCCGAGGGCTCCACACGGTACGATTCAACTTCCTGTACCGTGAGAAAGGGTCGGGGCGACCGGACCCCATGCCGCGCCTCACGGCGTGCCTGGCAGCGGTTGTGGAGGAGGTCCAGGGGAAGCTCGCGCCGGAGCGGCTCTTTCTCGGCGGGCGGTCGATGGGCGGGCGTGCCGCATCGATGCTCGTGGCAGACGGGTTCCGGTGCGATGGGCTGCTCCTGTACGCGTATCCACTCCATCCGCCCGGGAAGCCGACACAGCTGCGCGACGCTCACCTGCCCGCGATTCGCACGCCCGTACTCTGCATCAATGGCACGCGAGACGATTTCTGTACCAGGGAACTCATGCTGCGGACCCTCGATGGACTGAGCGGCCGGTGGACCATGCATTGGCTCGAGGGAGCCGACCACAGCTTCCACGTGCTCAAGTCTTCGGGGCGGAATGACGACGCGGTTCTGGCGGAAGCGGCGGATGTAACAGCACGCTGGATCGCCGAGCGCACTGCCGGATAGACGTCGCGCAGAGCCGTGGGCCGGC
>DATIGO010000274.1:0-14565 GCA_035454665.1 Gemmatimonadaceae bacterium
ACCGCTTCCGGCGGAGGAGATCCGCCGCGTGGTCGCGGACGTGGGGGCGGCGCTCGACTACGCGCATCGCCGCGGGGTCGTGCATCGCGACGTGAAGCCGGCGAACATTCTGGTCGACGAGGAACACGCGACGGTGGCGGACTTCGGCATCGCCCACCGCGTGGTCGACGACGCGACCGGCCAGTTGACTGCGACCGGGATCGTGATCGGTACGCCCGCCTACATGAGTCCCGAGCAGGCCACCGGCTCCAGCGAGCTCGATGCGCGCAGCGACGTGTACTCGTTGGGGTGCGTGGTGTACGAGATGCTGACGGGCGTTCCGCCGTTTCACGGAGGCTCCGCGCACCGGATCATCGGCAAGCACCTGCAGGAAGCGGTCCCGTCGCCGCGCCTGGCGCGCCCGTCGCTCGCGCGCTCGGTGGACGACGTGCTGCAGCGCGCGATGGCGAAGAGCCCCGACGATCGCTTCGCCTCCACGCGCGAGTTCGTCGCGGCCCTCGACGCGGCCCTCGGGCATCCCACGGACTCGACAGGTATGCGGCACTCGGCCGGTGGCGCGGGCGTACCCCGCAGCTCGCGTGTGGCCCGTGCCCGTCGGTGGCTGGGCGCGGCGGCCGTAGCGGGGATCACCGCGGTCCTCGGAATCACGATGTGGAGTGCCGGGCGTCGCGACGCAGCGCCGCCGTCGATCGCCGTGCTGCCGTTCGCCAACATGAGTGCCGACCCGGCAGACGAGTACTTCAGCGACGGCCTGACCGAGGAGCTCACGGCGGCACTGGCTCAGCTCGGCCGGATTCGCGTGACGCCCCGGACGGCGGCGTTCGCGTACAAAGGGCGGAACCTCAGCATCCGGCAGATCGGCCAGGAGCTCGGCGTTTCCAGGATCCTCGAGGCGTCGGTGCGCCGGGACGGGAACAGCCTCACGATCACCGCCCGCCTGTACAACACGGAGAACGACTCCCTGTTGTGGAGCGACCGATACGAGCGCGACTGGGGGACGGTTCTGGCACTCCAGACCGAGCTCGCCGGAACGATCGCCGAGAAGCTGCAGGTGAACCTCCTCCCGGATGAGCGCGCGCGGCTGGCCGAGCGGCACCCCGTGAACGCGGAGGCGTACGACCGGTACCTCCTCGCCCGTCGTTTCTTCGACTTGCGCACCGCGGTGTCGCTGGAACGAGCGGAATTTCACTTCAAGCAGGCGCTCGCGATCGATTCGACCTATGCGCGCGCCCATGCCGGCCTCGCCGACACGTACAGCATCCGCGCCTGGACCGGCGACGCGGCGCCGACCGAGCTCTTCGCGCTCGCGCGGCGCGCCGCCGAGCGTGCGATCGCGCTCGACTCGACCCTGGCCGAGGCGCATATGTCGCTCGGCATCATCCACACGTTCCACACGTGGGACTGGACCGCGGCGGACCGGGAGCTGGACCGGGCGATCGCGCTCGACTCGACGCTCTCACAGGCGTGGTTCTTCCGCGCGTGGGGCCTGGTCGCGCAGGGACGCCTGGCCGACGCCATGGCGGCCCTGCAGCGCGCACGCGCGCTCGAGCCCCTCTCGCTCATCACCAACGCGCGCATCGCCACGCTGCACTCGTGGATGCGCCGGCACGACGTGGCCGACTCGGTGCTGCTGCGCACGCTCGAGATCGAACCGGAGTATCCGGTCGCCCGTGTGCAGCGCGCGCGCGTGCTGTCGATACAGGGTCGGCACGCCGAGGCGATCGCGACGCTTCCGCCGGACAGCGTGCGGCTCGGAAGCTACGAGGCGGGCATCGCGGGCTACGTGCATGCGCGGGCGGGCCGGCGCGAGGCGGCGCTCGCGTCGGCGCGGGCCCTCGAGGCGCGTGCCTTCGTGCCGGCGGAGGGCGTGGCGGGCATTTACGCCGCACTCGGCAACCTGGACGCAGCGTTCCTGTGGCTGAACCGGGCGATCGAGACGCGCGGCGTGGGGCTGATCTTCCTTGCCGCGGAGCCGATGTACGATTCGCTGCGCGATGACCCGCGGTACGGCGGGATCATCGAGCGGATCGGCCTGGGTGCGCCAGGCTCACGGTAGGCGGGTGCTCGCGCCATCGCGGCCCCCGCCGCATCATACGGAGCAGTGACCCGAACCAATCGTGAGACGGCCGGGCGGCACGGGCGCCCATTCCCTCGACGCGTCGCCGTCGCGCTGGTGCTCCTGGCGTGTCCTGTCGTCGGCTCGTCGCAGGCGACGACAACGCCGCTCACGCGCTTCGAGGAGATGAAGGCCGAGACGGCGCTGCGCGACCAGCTTCCCTGCCTGGGGTGCCACACGCTGAACGGTGCAGGGGGCCGCATCGGGCCGGATCTCACGACCGTGCGCACGCGGCGGCCGCCGGCCTACATCGCGGCGATGGTGGCCGACCCGCAGCGCGCCCTGCCCGGCACCGTCATGCCGCGCGTTCCGATGCCCGAGGCTACGCGCGACCTGGTGGTCCGCTACCTGGCGGCGCGGCCCGCGGGGACGGCCGCGGCGCCGCCGCCGGCCGCCGCACCGCCACCCACCGGCGCGCGCGATGGAGCGTGGCTCTACGCGCGCCACTGCGCCGCGTGTCACGGGGCCGGCGGCCGGGGGGATGGGCCTAACGCCGCGCACCTGCCCGTCCGTCCCGCGGAGCACGCCTCGCGCCAGGCGATGTCACGGCGCTCGGACGACGCGCTCTTCGACACGATCTTCGGCGGCGGCGCGATCATGAACCGGAGCGCGCGGATGCCCCCGTACGGTGAGACGCTCACGCGCGAGGAGATCCGCGCGCTCGTGGGGCACATCCGGTCCCTGTGCCGTTGCACGGGACCGACCTGGAGCGCGGACGGCCGGCGAGGGCCGCCGTGAGTCGGAAGAAGGGACGCGGCCGCCGCGGGCCCCGGGAGCCGGAGCGACCGCTGGGCGCCGGTGGCGGCGCGCGGGCCGCGGGCATTCCGCCGCGCGGGCCGCGTGTTCGCGCGCGACTCACGCGGGCGCAGCTCGTCGCCCTCCTGGCCGTCGTTGGCCTGATGGCGACGGTGGCGCTGCTCACGGTCCGCCGCCCCCGTTCGGGCGCGACTTCCCCTGAGCCGTTCCCGGCCGCGAACGCCGTCGCGGGCGACTCGGTGGGGTTCGAGGATTTCGTCGGCTCGGAGGCATGCGCGGCGTGCCACGCCGCCGAGTCGGCGTCGTGGCAACGCTCGACGCATGCCGCGGCAGGTGGCGCGCCCGGCACGGTGCGGATGATCGCCCCCTTCGACGGCTCACCCATCCGCTTCAGCGACGCGGAGGTGACGCCGCGCGCATCAGGCGGCCGCGTGAGCTTCACCGTCCGGCAGGCGGGCGAGCCGGATCGTGTCTATCCGGTGGATGCCGTCATCGGCGGTGGCCACCTGGAGGGGGGCGGGACGCAGGGCTTCGTCACGCGACACGCGGACGGGACGTACCGCTTCCTCCCCTTCGACTACAGCCGACACGGCGCCACCTGGTTCTGCAACACGATCGGCCGCGCCGGTCGCGGCTGGGTCCCCATCAGCACGGCGCTCTCGATCCGTGACTGCGTGGACTGGCCTCCCACGCGCGTGCTCGGGGACGAGCCGCGCTTCAGCAACTGCCAGTCCTGCCACGGCAGCCAGATCGAGGTATCGCTGGACACCACGGCGCGGGCGTACCGCACACGTTTCCGCTCGCTCGCGATCGGGTGCGAGTCGTGCCACGGGCCGGGACGGCGCCACGTGGCGCTCGTGCGCGACAGCGGAGCCGTGGCGCGGGGTGACATCGACATGACCGCCCTCGCCACGCTGTCCAAGGATGCTTCGTTAGGCGTCTGCTGGCGCTGCCACGCCCTCAAGGACCGCCTGCGCGGCGGCTACCTCCCCGGCGCCGGCCTCGAGCGTCACTACTCGCTCCACCTTCCCCAGCTCGGCGACGCCGCGCACTTCCCCGACGGCCGCGTGCGGACCTTCGCGTATCAGCAGGGACACCTCTGGTCAGACTGCTACCTGAACGGCGGCATGACCTGCACGAGCTGCCACGATCCCCATTCACAGGGATATCGCGACGTGGCCGGACGCGCGCTGTCGGGGCGCATCGACGACCGGCAGTGCACCGGCTGTCACGCCAGCAAGGCCGAGGCACCGGAGCGGCACACGCGGCACACGCCGGGCTCGCCGGGGAGCGCCTGCGTCTCGTGCCACATGCCCTACCAGCAGCAGCCGGAGCTCGGGACAGGGATCCGGTACGCGCGGTCCGATCATTCGATCGCGATTCCGCGCCCGGCCTACGAGGACTCGTTAGGGATCCTGGGGGCCTGCCGCGGCTGCCACGCCGACCGCCCCGTCGCCACCCTCGAGGCCCGGGTGCGCGAATGGCACGGCGTGCTCAAGCCGCGTCCGTCCGTGGTCGACGCCCTGGCGCGGGCACGCGAGGCGCGGACCTCCGGCGCCGCGGCGCGGCTGGTCCTGCTCCCCGGGGAACGCCACGTGGCCGCGCTCTTTACCGGGATGGCCTGGTTCCTCGAGCAACACCTGGCCCCGGACATGTCGTCTCTCCCGCGCGACGTCATCCAGCGCCTGCGCGCGCTCGCCCGGCACGACGACCTCGACGTGCAGGCGCTCGCCCTTGCGTCCCTGCACTTCGCCCGCGGCACGGCGTCCGACGTGCGCGCCTTTCTCGTCGAGTCGCTCCGGGCGCTGCACGGACAGGGGGCGCGCGAGGACGCCGTGCGCGCCCGATGGGCGCTCGTGCTCGGCTATCTCGGCGACCGCTCGCGCGCACGGGGCGACCCGCTGGCCGCGATCGCCACGTATCGCAAGGCCCGCGAGGTCGACACGCGCAACGCACAGATTCCCGTGAACCAGGCCCTGGCGGAGGCTGACGCCGGAAACCTCGCGGCCGCCATCGCGTCGTACGAGGCCAGTCTCGCGATGTCGCCCGCGCAGCCCCTCACGCTCGTGAACCTGGGCATTGCGCGCGCCGCGCGAAACGACCTGGCCGGCGCCGTCGCGGCCTACCGGCGCGCCCTCTCCTACGACGCGCGGGAGCCACTCGCCTGGTTCAACCTCGGCGGAGCGCTTGCCCGGCGCGGCGCGCCCGACAGCGCGCTCGCGAGCTTCCGTCGCGCCGCGGAGCTCGACCCCTCCCTCTCGCTTGCGCGCTTTCTCGCGGCGCGCCTGCTCCTGGAGCGGGGGGATGCACCGGGCGCGTTGCGGGAGATCGAGTCGGGACTGCGCTTCGATCCCGGGAACGGCGAGGCGCGTGCGATGCGCGACCGACTACGGCGCGAGCTGGGGACCCGATCGCCCTGAGCGCACGCCGCCACCGCGGCCTCTCGCGGGGGGCGGGAGCACCGCGTTGGCCGCCCGGCGCATCGCACCCACGAGTGCCCGCGCCTCTTCCGCACTCACCACCGTGCGCACCGACTGGAACTCGGCATCGGCCACGAAAAGGGTGATCACCGTGTCGTTCGCCGAGAGTGTGCGGGAGAGGGTCATGCTGCCGGCGCTCACTCCGGGGCCTTCGACCATCGCCTGAAAGCGCGTGGTGTCGCGGCGGACGACGGCTCTCGCGGCCAGTATGCGCGTCGCCGAGTCCGCCCAGCGGCGGAGATCGCGGGCCAGTACGGTGACCGTGAGCGATCGTTCCCCATTCGCCGCGCCGATCCGCAGGGCGTTCGCGGGGGCGCTGCGCACCTCGACGGCCAGGTCACCGTAGATCTGACGCAGGAACGAGCGCCCTCCGACCTGCGCGGCGGCGAGGGACGAGCCGAACACGGACGTCACCAAGGTGACCAGGACCGTGAGAGCGAGGGGGGCCCGGAGAAGCATCATGCGCTGGGACGGCGAGGAATCCTGACCCATACTATATCATTCCGCAGACAGACGGTACGACGACGGGACGGCCCACGCAGGTCGCCGTGCGTTGCCTTATGGCGGAGCCCGACGTGGGCGGCGTATTATCGTGGCCGGCGCAGTTAGCCTACCCCCAATCACCCTCCGAGGTGCTTGATGTCTGTTCGCAGATTCTTCGGACTGGCGGCGCTGCCTGCACTCGTGCTCCTCGCCCCGCCGGCGCTCGCGCAGACCGGATCCATCACGGGCAGTGTGACGGAAGCCGCCGCGGGACAACCGGTGAACGGCGCGCGCGTTCAGGCGGTTTCCCCGGGCGGGACCGCCGTGGCGGCGACGCTCTCGCGGAGCGATGGCACGTACCGACTGACCGGGCTTGCGGCCGGGACCTACACGGTCCGGGCGATCCGCATCGGCTTCGCCCCGGGGCAGGTGCCGAACGTCGTCGTGACCGACGGCGGGACCGCCACCGCCAATGTCCAGCTCACGGAGGCCGTCGCGGAGCTGAATCCGGTGGTGACCGTGGCGTCTCGCCGCGAGGAGAAGGCCCTCGAGGCGCCCGCCTCGGTCTCGGTGGTGGAGGTGCGCGAGATCCAGGAGCGGCCCTCGGCCACGATCGCGGACCATGTACAGGGCATCGCCGGTGTCGACGTCAACAAGGGAGGCATCGCGCAGTCGAACATCGTGGCGCGCGGCTTCAACAACGCCTTTTCGGGATCGATCCTCACGCTGCAGGACTATCGTTTCGCGGCGGTGCCATCCCTGCGCGTGAACGTGCCGTTCCTGTTCACCGCCACCAACGAGGACATCGAGCGCGTGGAGGTGCTGCTGGGCCCCGCCTCGGCACTGTACGGGCCCAACAGCTCGCACGGCGTGCTGCACGTGATCACGAAGTCGCCATTCACGTCGCAGGGGACGACGCTGACGCTGGACGGCGGGACGCGCTCGTTCCTGCGCGGATCGCTGCGCCATGCAGGCGTGCTGGCGGATCAGGTGGGATACAAGCTGTCGGGTGAGTACTTCCGCGCGGACGACTTCGCGAGCTATTCGGCGCGGGATCCGCAGGGGAACGTGATCGAGCGATACGATCCGGGCGAGCCGGACGTCTTTCCGGCCGCCGCGCCGCCGGGCCGCGCGGGGACGCCGAACGCGCGTGACTTCGGGCTGGAGCGCTTCGTGGGCGAGGCGCGACTGGATTTCCGGCCCACGGAGAACAGCGAGTACGTGACGACGTACGGCCTGTCGCGGATCGAGAATGGCCTGGAGTACACCGGCGCGAACGGGACCGCGCTGGCGCGGAACTGGACGTACCAGAGCCTGCAGCAGCGGATGCGAATCGGCCGGTTCTTCGCGCAGGGGTTCCTGAACTTCAGCGACGCGGGGAACGACGACAGCCTGAGCCTCGACGGGACGTACCTGCTGCGCAGCGGCCAGCCGATCGTGGACCAGTCGCGCGTGTTCGCGGTGCAGGCGCAGCACGGCTTCGCGGTCGGGTCCCGGCAGGACTTCATCTACGGGCTCGATTACATCTTCACGAATCCGCGCACGGGCAACACGATCAACGGGCGGAACGAGGAGATCGACGACGTGCGGGAGATCGGCGGTTACGTGCAGTCGACGACCAACATCACGCCGCAGTGGGATTTCATCGCCGCCTTGCGGCTGGACAACAACGACCAGATCGAGGGGAACGCCTTCTCGCCGCGCGCGGCGGTGGTCTACAAGCCGAGTGAGACACAGAATTTCCGCCTGACCTACAACCGGGCGTTCGCGACGCCCGCGAACTTCACGATGTTCCTGGATCTCATCCAGTCCCGCAACGTGCTTGGCTCGCCCTACAACGTGCGGGCGCTCGGCAACCCGCCAAAGCAGGGATGGAGCTTCCGGCGCGACTGCGACGCCAGTGTCAGCGGCGGGCTGTGCATGCGATCGCTGTTCGCAGGCCAGCCAGACCAGTGGGTGCCGGCATCGGCCGCCGCCGGCTATCAGGGCGTCATCGCCGCGAACGCGACCGCACTGGCGGCCGGCCTCGCGCCACAGATCCAGTCGGCCTTTCCCACGCTGCCTTCGCAGGTCGTGCAGGGCGTCGCCACCCAGCTCATTGGCTTCCTCGGCAGTCTGCAGCCCACGGATGCACAGGTGGGGACCGTCATCCGCTACCTTCCACCGGGCTCGCCCGCGCTTGCGCCAGGCGATGTGCGGGACATCGCGCCGCTCGAGGCGTCGTTCAACAACACGTGGGAGATCGGCTACAAAGGCATCATCGGCGAGCGATTCCGCCTCGCAGTCGACGCCTGGACGGAAAAGCGCGGCGACGTGGGGAATCCCGCGGGGCTGGCCACGCCCAACGTATTCTGGGATAACGCGTCGGTTTCCGCGTTCATGACCCAGGCGCTGATCCCGGCCATCACCGGCACGCTGATGGGACCGCCCTTCAACCTGCCGCAGCAGCAGGCGGCCGCCACGGCTCAGGTTTTCGCGCCTCAAGTCGCGGACGGTATCGTGAACTCTCCGCTCTCGCTTCTCCCGTTAGGCATCGTACAGTTCAACAACAACCAGTTCGCGAGCGCCACCGACATCCACGCCACGTACACGTCGTATGACAAGACGATCACCGTCAACGGCCTGGACCTCGCGGCCGACTTCCTCGTGAACTCCAACTGGACCATCGCCGGCACCTACAGCTGGGTGAGCGACCTGGTCTTCCCGGAGATCGTGAGCAGCAACCAGACGGCGCTCATGCTCAACTCGCCCGACAACAAGGCCTCGCTCACCGCGACGTACCGGAACGAGCTGGGCGGGTGGGGCTTCGACGTCCGCGGACGGTACACGAACGCGTATCCCGTCAACTCGGGCGTGTACGCCTCCGACGTGCAGTTCCCGCGGCCGGGCACCAACGAGTTCTACATCTACGAGGGCGTGCACACCGCGACCATCCTGGACCTCGGCTTCAACTGGAGGCTGCCGTTCGGCGCCAACGAGATGCTCTTCTCGCTGCGCGCCGACAACCTGTTCAATCACGGCTACCGCACCATGCCTGGCGCCCCGCTCATCGGCCGCATGGTCGTGAGCCGGCTCTCCTACACGTTCTGATCCCCTCGCGGGAGCGCGACGCGGTCCCTTCGGGATGCCTGAAGGGACCGCGTCGGCGTTCCAGCCCCGCATGCACCCGCTGCTCGACCTCGCGCGCCGCCCGGTCGTCGGACACCGCGGCAACGCGGCTCACGCGCCCGAGAACACGCTGGAGTCGTTCCGCCAGGCGGTGGCGCTCGGCGCGGACGCCCTCGAAATGGATGTCCACGCAACGGCCGATGGCGCGGTCGTCGTGCTGCACGATCCCACCCTCGACCGCACGACGGACCGGAGCGGACGTGTCGATCAGACGACGCTCGCGGTCGTGAAGCAGGCCGATGCCGGCGCACGCTTCACGTCCGACGGAAACCGGTTCCCCTGGCGCGGTCGCGGCCTGACGATTCCCACCCTCGACGAAGTCCTCGAGTCGTTCCGGGAGATGCCGCTGCTCATCGAGCTCAAGGCAGGCGCGGCCGGAGCGCCGACGCGGGACGTCATCCGGCGTCACCGCGCGCAGTCGCGCTGCATCGTGGCGTCCTTCGATGACGCACCGATGGTACCGTTTCGGGGGGGCGACATCCCCCTGGGTGCCACCCGCGCCGACTCGATCGGCCTTCTTCTCCCCGCGCTGCTGCACGCCCGGGTTCCGCGCCCGCGCTACGACGCCATGTGTCTTCCGCGGACGTACAAGGGATTCCCCGTTCCCCTGCGACGCTTCGCCGCCACGCTCGCCCCCGTTGGCGTGGGCGTGCACGTCTGGACCGTGGACGATCCCGCGCAGGCGCGCGACCTCTGGTCGTCGGGCATCAGAGGGATCATCTCGAATGATCCGGGGCGCATTCTGGGGGAGAGGTCGGCGACGGGCGATGCGTTACCGGGTCGCTGATGGCTGGAGCCGGTTGCTGATTGCGCTGCAGTCGGCCCTCAGCGACACGCCCCCTCGCACTCGCCACCCTTCACTGCCGTGCCTCACGCCTGCGGGCCCGCACGACTCCACGCCGGCAGCAGCCCGCCGACGTGCGGAATCAGCTCCGCGGCGGCGCGGCGCGCGATCGACTCGGCGGACTCTACTCGGCGCCGCCACGACTCCGCGGTGAAGCCCGGTGCCTGCGGGACCGGCACCACGATGCGGACCAGCGCCTCCTCCGACCGGCCGTGCGCGATCGCGTCGCGCAGGAGATCCCACTTGACCCGGTACTCACTGTGCGCCACGCGCCCGCGCCCCTGGTACCAGTAGTACACGAGCGCCTGACTGGGACCATTCGCCAGCACATGGCGATTGAGCGTGACCGGCTCGCCGTCCGCCGACCGCACTGTCGCGGTCCCCGACTCCACGGTCTGCCAGCCGGCCCCGGGGAGGCAGTTCCGTGGTGAGTGGATCGTGCGCCCCGTCGTCTGGCTCGCGTAATAGCCGATGTAGACAGAGAACGCCGCGGTGCTGTCGGTTCCGAAGACCCGGAAAACGTAGTCCGACGCGCCTACCACCTGAAGCTCGGCGTCGCTGATCACCCGCTCACTTCCCGGGTATCCGGCGAGGGCGACCGGAATCGAGCGGAGCGGCTGGCCGAGTGGCGCAACATGCTGCCGCCTGACGCCGAACTGCAGCAGGCACCCCGCCGCCAGCAGCGCCGCCGGCGCGAAGATCCTGAGATCGCGCGCGGCCTCACGCATGACGCGCCGTCCTGCGGAACCAGACCCGCTCGAGCTGCACGGTCCCCCATGCGAGTGCACCGAGGATGCCGAAGGCGACCAGGAAGAGCAGCCAACCCTCGGTGACATGCATGAACCCCTGGGCGAGCGACGGATCCACGAACGCGACGAGGAATCCGGTCAGGAAGACCCGCACTCCGTTCACCACCACCGCCACCGGGATGGACAGCGCCACCACGAACACGCGTGAGACGGGGTGCTTGAGCATCACGCCTCCCAGCAGCACTCCGAGACTGAGCAGCGCCGTGAGGGAGCGCAGGCCGCTGCACGCCTCGGTCACGAAGAGGTCGTGCCCGGGGAGCCGGATGACGTTGCCATCGAGCTGCACGGGAATGCCACGCATCGCCAGGAGCGATGCCCCCATGCTCGACGCCTCGAGCTGCAACGGAAGCGCGAGCGAGCCGAGCACCACCTCGGGGAGCGGCACCGAGAGGGCCAGGAGCGCGGCGGGGAGCCACCACGCGAGCACCTGTCGAGCTCCCCATACGTACACCACCAGTGCGGCCAGAGCGAGGAACAACGAGGCGCGTCCGAGGAATGCGTCGGCCGCGAGCGCCGACACGTAGCGCAGGCTCACCGCGATCGCGAGCAGGCCGAATCCGAGCAGCAGGTCGGGCCGCGCGTCGGAGCGGATGCCCTGTCGCCAGGCGAGGACCAGAGCGAGCGGAGCAAGAAGCAAACCGTGTCCCGCCTCCGGGCTCGACCACCAGGTTCGCGCGGTGTTGGTGAGCGGCTGCGCGAAGAGCAGCAGGAACGCGGCGCAGGTCACCACGAGAGCCGCGAGCGCGAGCGGCCGGGACGGAAGCCGGATGGGAAGGACGGTGGTTGTCATCGCTGATGGTGGCGTCACCACCGCGGGGGATGCGAGCGGCCACAGTCCCCGTCGCGCCACGTGCGCAGCGTATCGACTCGCGTGAGCCGGAAGCGCGCGGGAACGCGCGCCGCGCGCGGCGAATCCGTGGCGACTGCCGTGCCGGTTCCACCGCTCTCTCCGATGGCCCCCGCGGCCGCGCTGTCCCGCACGATGAAACCCTGAAAGACACCGAACAGCGTGCGCCCCGCCGCCGTCGCATGCCAACGCCACCGATCCCGGAGCACCATCATGGCATCGCCACTTCCTTCGACGAGGAGCGCGGCCCGCGCACCGCAGGGGAGGAACTCCGAGCCCCTCGCGATGCGGCGAAACGCCCCGCGAAAGACCTCGGGTGTTGGCTCGCGCGCCGGAGCGGGCGGAGGCGCCGGCTGCGGGCCGGTTGTGTCAAAGAACGAGGCGGCCTTGGGCGGGTTGGAAGCCCCCGGCGGAGCCCCGTTCGGATCTCCGCAGGACACCGCCAAGATGCTGGCCAGCAACAGCTTATTGCACGCGCGCAGGGGAGTGGGGCCAGTCGATGTCATGGGCTTTGCCGCGGCTCGCGGTTCCAGGCACACTGCTCGGAGAGACCGCCCGCCGTTCGTCTCCTGAAGCTAGACGATACTGCGGGCGGGTCGTTGCCCTCCAACCCGGCGAGTTACGCGCCCAGGGCCCCCGAGCGGGCGAGGCGCGCCGCGTGCTCGGCCGCACGAAAGGCGAGGGCCTGGATGGTCAGCGTCGGCTGGCCGCGCCCGGAGGTCACGAAGGAGCTCCCGTCAGCGATGAACAGATTGGGTACGTCGTGCGCACGATGGAAGCGATCCACGACCGAAGTACCGGGGTCGTTTCCCATGCGGCAGGTGCCGAGGAGGTGAACGGAAGCGCCGGGTTCGTCGCGCGGCGGGTTGCCCCAGGTCCGAATCGCGTCGGCCGCCTTCAGCAGCGCGATCCCCGTGTCGTGGAAGTATCGATACAGGCGCATGTCGTGATCGTGTTCCGTGAACGTCACGCGGAGCGCGGGCAGCCCCCACGAATCCTTCGCCTCGGGATCGAGATCGACGCGGTTGGTTTCGACGGGGAGCGACGTGGTGTGCCCCCAGCACTGGACCGAGCGCGTATGGACACGCTGGAGGGCTCGCTTGAACTCGGCGCCCCACTGCGGGCCTTCGGGCGGCATGCTGAGCGCCGACTGGATAGGCGGATAAGGACAGCGGAAGTCGAATCCGCCACCGCCCACGAGACCCGTCGAAGGATCCAGCTCGTAGGTATCGAGAACGATGCGCGTAACGGGAGGTCCGCGATGGCCATTCACCTCGTGCTCGAACTCCCCGCCGGCGGCGGTGTTGCCATTGAACATGAGGTACTTGCCCACCACGCCACTCGAGTTGGCGAGACCATTGGGAAACCGATTGGAGGTGGACATGAGGAGCAACCGCGGCGTCTCCGCACCGTTCGCGCAGAGAAAGACCGCTCTCGCGCGCTGGAGGACCTCGCGGCGGCCGGCTTCGAAGTAGACGACGCCGGTGACACGCCCCCGCTCGTCGGTCTCCACACGGCTCGCCTTGCACCCCGTGCGCACCTCACAGCGTCCGCTGGCCATGGCATCGGGGATCATCGAGAAGTTGGTGCCCTTCGCACCCCACTCGCACGGGAAGGACCAGCAGAATCCGCAGTGGTGGCAGGGCTGCCGGCCACGATAGGCGCGCGAGAGGATGGCCATGGGAGCCGGAAGCGCCCGCCAGCCGATCTTGCGTGCCGCAACCTCGAGCAGCACGCCGGGACCCGTGACGGGAAGCGGCGGCATGGGGTATGGGCGCGAGCGCGCGCCCTCGTGCGGGTCGACACCGCCCGCTCCCGAGACGCCGACCGCCCACTCCACGGCGGTGTAGTATGGTTCCAGCTCCGCATAGGTGATCGGCCAGTCTGCGAGCGACGCACCAGGCACAGCGCCACGGCGCGAGAACTCGTTGAAATCACCCGGACGGAAGCGCCAGTAGTTCGCGGCGTAGTGGATGCCGCTGCCGCCGACCACCTGGGCGTATCGCAGATATGGCCGTGGCTCCGCGCGCTCGTCAGGCGTCTTGCGGTAGGTCTGCACGTGCGCCGGCGGGTTGTTCAGGTAGAGGCCGTTGAAGAGGACTTCCACTTCGTCGTGCAGGTGATCGCCGCGTGCATACCAGGAACCCTGCTCCAGCACGACGACGTCCTGACCACGCCGGGAGAGCTCGCGCGCCACGGACCCGCCGGCCGGGCCCGAGCCGACGACCACGAAATCCACGGCGTCCTGCGGGCGAAAGCGTCGCCCCTGCGGCGGCTGCAGCGCCTGTGTCACCGCTCACCCTCCCCGAGCAGGGCGCGGCGGTTCGCCGGTACATCGTACCAGGAGAAGGGCGGCCTGAAGTCGAGCACGCGGTCCTGGCCGATGAGCGTCCAGCCCACGAAGTCACGGTTGCCGCCGTACGACGGAAGGGAGAACATGCCGGCTAGCGTGGCGAAGCGCAGCGTCCCGAAGAAGGACATCTCCTCGATGCTCCGCAGCACGTCGTCCTGCTGCACTTCGGTGAGGGCCGAAAAGCGCGACGAACCCGGATACTTCTTCGCGACGTCTTCCTCGAGCTTGCGGAGCCCGTCGGTGAAGACGGACTGCTGAGCCTTCGCCCACGTGGAGAGCGCGCGATCCATGAAGTAGACGACGCCGGCTTCGCGCGCCCCCGGTGTGTCGGTGGTGGGAATGATGCGGCTGGCCATCGCTTCGACGTCGCCCGCCTGCTCGGCGGAGAAAAATGTCAGCGCCGGTTGAGGCGACTGCAGCTGCCGGTGCACGTGCTCCGCTGTCGCGAGTCGCTCGTGCGAGCCCGCCGCCAGCCACAGCGCGCCGAAGGCGCCCGCGGAGGCCATGAAATCACGACGCGAGATGGAGCGCTGATCCAAGGACGGGCCCGGTCGGAACATGCGCAAACGTAGGTGAAGCCACTAGCGCGGTCCAGTTCGACGTGGGCTCAGGCGAACGGCTCGTCGCGACCGCCGTCCAAGCGCCGGCCGACAGCGATCCTGACCCCGGGCGCTGGGGGCGCCCGGGGTCAGGATCGTGTGGACCTGCC
>DATIGO010000275.1:0-2083 GCA_035454665.1 Gemmatimonadaceae bacterium
GATCGGCGGCAGGCACGGTGGGGCGGCGGTGGCCCCATCGGGGCGTCACCGCCCCACGAGGCTTGTACGCGCATGCAAGAGCATCAGAACCCGTGATGCGCTTGAGCTAGGCAACACGCCCCTCTACACTGAGAGTCCTACTCGAGCGCGATGGAACGATGTCTCGGTCACGCACGCGTTCTCGCCACTCACCCCTCGAGGGCACGGCCAAGACGACGGCAAGAAAGATGCCGCCCCGGTGCGCTCGCGGGCACCCGGTGGCGGGGATGAGCGCGATCCTCACCGGCCTCGTGGCGCTCCTCCTCCTGTTCCCCGCCGCTGCCGCGGATCCGCCGGCCCCGGACATCGAGATGTTCACGCGCGAGGGCTGTCCCTTCTGCGCGGCGGCCCTCGTGTTCCTCGAAGAGCTTCGGCGTGAGCGGCCCGAGCTCCACATTCAGGTCCGCGACGTCCAGGAGGATCCTCGAGCCCTTGCGCGACTCGTCGAGCTGGCCGAGCAGCACAGGCTCGAGCACTTGGGGGTTCCGGCCTTCCATGTGCGCGGTCGCCTAGTGATCGGATTCTCGGGGGCCCAGACCACCGGCGCCGAGCTGAAGGCGCTCCTCGAGAGGCCGGTGCCCGGCTCCGCCGCGGAGCGGCCCGGGGAGGATGCCGGTACCCGCGACACCATCGAGGTACCCTTCGTCGGGCTCGTGAGCGTGCGCGATCTCGGCCTCCCCGCCTTCACCGTGGTTCTCGGCCTGCTCGACGGCTTCAATCCCTGCGCGATGTGGGTGCTGCTCTTCGTGCTCTCCCTCCTCGTGAACCTGCGGGACCGCGTGAAGATGGCCGTGATCGGCGGGACGTTCGTCCTCGTCAGCGGCATGGTGTACTTCGCGTTCATGGCGGCATGGCTGAATCTGTTCCTGCTCGTCGGGGTCTCCCGCACGACGCAGATCCTCCTGGGACTGATCGCCGGTGTCATCGGCACACTCAACATCAAGGACTTCATCGTGGCCGCACGGGGGCCCTCGCTGGCGATTCCCGCCTCGGCGCGGCCGGGGATCTACGCGCGCGTCCGCGCGGTCGTGAGGGCAGAGCATCTCGCGCCGGCCCTGGGTGGCGTGGTCGTGCTGGCCGTCCTCGTGAACATCGTCGAGCTGCTCTGCACGGCGGGCTTCCCCGCCATCTACACGCGAATCCTGACGCTCCGCGAGCTTCCGGCGTGGAAGTACTACGGGTATCTCCTGCTCTACAACGTCGCGTACATGCTCGACGATGGACTGATGCTCACGCTGGCGGTCGTCACGCTGAGCCGCCGCAAGCTTCAGGAGCGGGCCGGCCGATGGTTGAAGCTCGTGAGCGGCGGCGTCATGCTCGGGCTCGGCGCGGTGTTGATCGGCCGACCTTCCTGGCTCGCGTGGTGACGATGGGCACAGCTTCGCGCCACGCGTCGGGGTCCACCGGAAGGGAGCGCGCGCGATGGGACCGGGTGGCGCCGCGAGGGTCGCGTGCTCACCCGCCGCCCCGCGCTCAGGCCAGGCGCGCGCCGCCCTCCGGCCGGCGGGTCGAGTCCCGCGATGGGTAGATGACGCTCTCCGCGTGGCGGTACATCCAGTCCACCGCGTCCTGGGCGAGGTAGTGGACGTCGGCACCCCGGCCGGCCGCGAGTCGCTCGGCCAGAAGGTTGCGGCGTATCTCGGACGTGAGCGTGTTGAGGCGATGGTACGCCTCTGAGAGCGAACGTCCGAGCGTCGTCAGGCCGTGATTCTCCATGACGAGCGAGTTCGTGTGGGCGATGAACTCGGCGATCGGACCCACGTCGTTCTCCACGTCGAGATGGGACGGCACGATGTGCGGCGGCATCGCCATGACGTACGGAAACTCGAGAGAGAGGACACGCAGCTCCTTGGCGCCGGCGGCAAAGAAGGCGATGGTCTCGTCGTGATGGGCATGGATCACGGCGTTGATGTCGGCGCGGAGGCGGAGGATCTCACGGTTCAGGTTGTGCCCGACGCTCGTCGGCACGGTCCCGTGGAGCAGCGTCGGCGTCGGGATGTCGGTGACCACGACATTGTCGAGGGTCATCTCCTCCAGCGACACC
>DATIGO010000276.1:0-5597 GCA_035454665.1 Gemmatimonadaceae bacterium
CAGCTCCTCGCGGCGGGCGACTGCGCGCCCCTCGTGGCGGCGTTGAACGACCCGAGCGCGCACGTGCGCCTGGCCGCGATCGACGCCCTGGGTGGTCCGTGCCCCAACGGTCCCGCCGTGGCGGCGTGGCTCGAGCGCCTCGCCCGCGCCGCGCCGGCGGGCGGCGCGGGAGCGGCGCGCCGCGGAGCGTCCTGGCACGTGCGGGCGCACGTCGTGGTCTCGCTGGCGCGCATCGACGCGGCCCGGGCAGCGCCGTTGGTGCGCCAGGATGCCGCAAGCGCCGTGTGGCAGGCGCGCATGTACGCGGCCCGCGCCGCCGCGGTCCTGCGGGACTCTGCGACCCTCACGCGCCTTGCCTTCGACTCCACCGGCAGCGTGCGCGAGGCCGCGATCGACGGCCTCGTCACGGTGTCCGGACGCGCAGCGGATCCGGTCTTCGCGCGCGCCCTCGAGAGCGCGGACTACCACGTCGTGCTGGCGGCGGCGCGCGCGCTGCGCGGAACGAACGCGCGTGACGGGCTCGTGAGCGCGCTGCTCGACGCCCTCGACCGGATCTCGACGGAGCGGCGAGAAACCTCCCGCGATCCCCGGCTCGAGCTCCTGGCACGGATCGGCGAGCTGGCCGACGGCCGCGCCGCCGCGCGCCTGACCGCGTACCTCCGTGATTTCGATCCCGCGGTCACCGAACGTGCCGCCGCGATCCTGAACCGGATCGCCGGGGGCGGCACGCGCCACGTCGCGGCCCCCGAGCGCCTTCCCGTCGATCCCCGACCCGTGGAGGAGCTCCGCCTCCGACCCGCGACGTACCTGCGCGTGACGATGGCTCCGGTGCACGGCGGCGGCTCCTTCGTGCTGCGGCTGCACCCCGCCGTCGCGCCGGCCACCGTTGCGCGTGTCGTCTCCCTCGTGCGCCGGGGATACTACAATGGGCTCACGTGGCATCGGGTGGCGCCGAACTTCGTGATCCAGGGCGGGAGTCCCGCCATGAACGAGTACGTCGGCGACGGGCCCTTCCTGCGCGACGAGCTGGATGGTCCGACCCACGCTCGGGGGACCGTCGGGATCTCGACGCGGGGACGTGACACCGGCGACGCGCAGTGGTTCGTCAATCTCGTCGACAACGTCCGGCTCGACCCGGACTACACCGTCTTCGCATCGGTGGAGTCGGGGATGGAGGTCGTGGACGGGATTCTGGAAGGGGATCAGATGGCGCGAGTCGAGGTCGTGTCGATTTCACGTTAGCCGTGCGGGCCCGCGGCGGGACGCTGCTCCGCGTTGCGTCACCAGGCCATTACCTTTCCCTGATGTACGCCTTCATCCGCTTCGAGACCGGCGACGGCGTCGGCGAGCTGACGCTCAATCGTCCGGACGTCCTGAACAGCTTCCACCTCGACATGGCGCGCGAGGTGCAGGACGCGCTGGGGCAGGCGGTCGCCGATGACGCCATCCGCGCGGTCCTGCTCACCGGCGCGGGTCGCGGCTTCTGCGCGGGGCAGGATCTCGCCGCGGTGCCGCTGGGCGACGACGTCCCGCTGCCGGATCTCGCGGAGACGGTGCGCGCGCAGTACAACCCGATCGTCCGCGTCATCCGCGAGATCCCCAAGCCCGTCGTGTGCGCCGTGAACGGGGTCGCGGCGGGAGCGGGCGCGAATCTCGCATTCGCCTGTGACATCGTCCTCGCCTCCACCGAGGCCTCGTTCATCCAGTCGTTCAGCCGGATCGGCCTGGTCCCCGACAGCGGCGGCACGTTCTTCCTCCCGCGTCTCGTCGGGCTCGCGCGCGCGTCGGGGCTGGCGTTGTTAGGCGACCGGCTCTCGGCGCTCCAGGCGCGGGACTGGGGGCTCATCTGGGACGTGGTCGAGCCTGCGGCGCTGCTGTCCAGGGCGCGTGAGGTGGCCCGGTACCTCGCGACGCAGCCCACGAAGGGGCTCGGACTGACGAAGGAGTTGCTCAACGCCTCGCTGCAGAACGACCTCGACGCGCAGCTCGAGTTCGAGGCGCGGCTGCAGGCGGAAGCCGGATGGACCGACGATTTTCTGGAGGGAGTCCGGGCCTTCCGCGAAAAGCGCAAGCCGGTCTTCCGGGGGCGCTGACGGCACATGGGCCGGCTCGGCGACGACGCGGTGATCGGTGTGGTGGGCGCCGGGGCCATGGGCACCGGGATCGCCCAGGTGGCCCTCACGCGGGGGCACCACGTGCTGCTCACGGACGCCTGGGCTCCCGCGATCGGACGGGCCCGGGAGAACCTGTCGGAGTCACTCGGGAAGGAGGTCGCCAAGGGCCGCCTGACGAGTGAGGCCGCGCGTGACGCGCTCGATCGCCTCGCGACGGTCGAGCCCGCCGAGGGCCTGGGACGCTTCGGCGAATGCGCCCTGGTGATCGAGGCGATCGTGGAACAGCTCGACGTGAAACGGGCGACCGTTCGCTCGCTCGAGCAGGTCGTGGCGGACGACTGCGTGCTCGCCACGAACACGTCCTCGCTCTCCGTGGCATCGATCGCCGGAGCCTGCGAACGCCCCGAACGTGTGGTCGGCGCGCACTTCTTCAACCCCGCTCCCGTCATGCCGCTGGTGGAGGTCGTGGCCGCGATCCGGACCTCGCCGGAGGTCGCCGCGGCAGTGCGCGCGCTCCTCGACGGCTGGGGGAAGACCACGGTGATTGCCGCCGACACACCCGGCTTCATCGTGAACCGCGTCGCGCGGCCGTTCTACGGCGAGTCGCTGCGGATGCTCGAGGACGGTATCGCCGATGCGCCCACCATCGACTGGGCGCTGCGTGAGATCGGCGACTTTCGCATGGGGCCCTTCCTCCTCATGGACTTCATCGGGAACGACGTGAACTACGCGGTGACGGAGTCGGTGTGGACGTCGCTCTACTACGACCCGCGGTACCGCCCGTCGCTCACGCAGCGCCGCCTCGTCGAGGCAGGATGGCTCGGCCGGAAGACGGGGCGCGGCTTCTACGACTACCACCCCGACGCGCCACCCCGCCCGGCGATGGAGGACCGCGCGCTGGGCGACCGGATCGTCCTGCGCGTGGTCTCGATGCTGGTGAACGAGGCCGTGGATGCCGTCCTGCTGCACATCGCCACGCCGCAGGAGATCGAGCTCGCCATGACGAAGGGGGTGAACTACCCGAAGGGCCTCCTGGCCTGGGGTCAGGAACTGGGCCTGGAGCGCGTGCTGGCGGAGATCGAGCGGCTGCGCGAGGAGTGCGGCGACGAGCGATACCGCTCGAGTCCGCTCCTGCGGCGCATGGTGCGCGAAGGACGACGGTTCTTCCCGTGACCGATCGCGCCGACGAGCAGCGGCTGGCGGAGCGCGTCGTCGCCGTCATGATGCGGCACGACGCGCTGAGCCGCTGGCTCGGCATCGAGATCGTCGCGGTGGCACCGCGGCAGTGCATCTGCCGTCTCACCGTCCGCGGCGAGATGGTGAACGGCTTCGGCGTGGCGCACGGGGGGATCGCCTTCTCCCTGGCCGACTCGGCGTTCGCCTTCGCGTGCAACACGCACGGGTACGTCACGGTGAGCATCGAGAACTCGGTGACGTACCCGGCCGCGATTCGGCCGGGCGACACCCTCACCGCCGCGGCGGCGGAGGAGGCCGCCTCGAATCGCCTGAGCTATTATCGGGTGGAGGTCCGCAATCAGCGGGATGAAGTCGTCGCCCTCTTCCGGGGCACCGCCTTCAAGACCACCCGGCCCATCGACCTGGGCGAGCACCAGTAGGCGCCGCGGTCTCGCCGCCCGTCACCCTCGAGTCGCCACGCATGGACGCGTTCATCATCGACGGCATCCGCACTCCCATCGGCGCCTTCGCGGGCAGCCTCGCCGGGGTGCGTCCGGACGACCTCGCGGCGCAGGTCATCGGGTGCGTGATGTCGCGCTCCCCCGCGGTGGACCCGGCGCGGATCACCGACGTGATTCTGGGGTGCGCGAACCAGGCGGGCGAGGACAACCGGAACGTCGCGCGCATGAGCCTGCTGCTGGCGGGTCTGCCGATCGAGGTGCCCGGCATCACCGTGAATCGCCTGTGCGCGTCGGGGATGAGCGCGGTGGCGCTGGCCGCGGCGAGCATCGGCGCGGGCGAAGGGGACCTGTACGTGGCGGGCGGCGTGGAGAGCATGACGCGCGCGCCGTACGTGATGTCGAAGGGAGGCACGCCGTGGGCGCGGGACGCTCAGCTCTTCGACACGAGCATCGGCTGGCGCTTCGTGAACCCGAGAATGCGCGATGCCTACGGGATCGACTCCATGGGCCAGACGGCCGAGAACGTGGCGGAGCGGTACGGTGTCTCGCGCGGGGACCAGGATCGCTTCGCCGTGCGTTCGCAGGAGAAGGCGGCGGCCGCGCGCGGTGGCGGGCGACTGGCGGAGGAGATCATGCCGGTGGCGGTGGCCGGGGAGACGAAGGGCGCGACGCGCGAGTTCGGCGAGGACGAGTTCATCAAGCCAGCCACCACCCTGGAGGTGCTCGCGAGGCTGCGCCCCGCCTTTCGTGGCGATGGCCAGGGGAGCGTGACCGCGGGGAACTCGTCAGGCATCAACGACGGCGCCTGCGCGCTGCTCGTGGCGTCCGAGGCAGGCGTGCGGTTGCACGGCCTGGTGCCGAAGGCCCGCGTCGTATCCTCGGCTGCGGTGGGCGTGGAGCCACGGCTGATGGGCATGGGTCCCGTCCCGGCCACGCGCCGGGTGCTGGCCCGCGCGGGCGTGTCGCTCGAGGACGTGGCCGTGATCGAGCTCAACGAGGCCTTCGCCGCGCAGTCCCTGGCGTGCCTGCGCGAGCTGGGCGTTTCCGACGACGATCCCCGCGTGAATCCCAACGGGGGCGCGATCGCGCTGGGCCATCCGCTGGGGATGTCGGGGGCGCGGCTCGTGCTCACGGCCACGCGGGAGCTGGAACGTCGGGGCGGGCGCTACGCGCTGTGCACGATGTGCGTCGGGGTGGGACAGGGAGCGGCGCTGCTGCTCGAGCGGGTCTGAGCCCGCCGCACGGCACCATGCCTAACGTCTTCGCCTTCGGCGACTTCATCCCGGTGATCCACGAGTCGGCCTTCATCCACCCCCATGCCGCCGTGACCGGCAACGTGGTGATCGGCCGGGACGTCTACGTGGGTCCGGGTGCGGCGCTCCGCGGCGACTGGGGCGCGATCGAGATCGCCGACGGGTGCAACGTGCAGGAGAACTGCACGATCCACGCCTTTCCCGGCGTGACCGTGATCCTCGAGGAGTCCGCGCACATCGGCCACGGGGCGGTGATCCACGGCGCGCGCATCGGCCGCAATTCGCTGGTCGGCGTAAACGCGGTCGTGATGGACCACGCCGTCGTGGGAGCGGAGTGCATCGTGGGCGCGCTGGCCTACGTGCCGAACGAGATGGTGATCCCGGCGCGAAAGGTGGTCGTCGGGGCGCCAGCGCGCATCGTGCGCGACGTGAGCGACGAGATGCTCGCGTGGAAGACCGAGGGGACGCGTCTGTACCAGCAGCTTCCCGCCCTCATGCGGGCGCACTGGCGGCCGTGCGAGCCGCTCCGGGAGCCGCCGCCAGACCGCCCGGGGCAGGCGGCGTCATATCTGACCTGGAAGCGGAGCGGACCC
>DATIGO010000277.1:0-20403 GCA_035454665.1 Gemmatimonadaceae bacterium
CGCCCGTGACGATGCACATCATGCAGGGGATGTACCTCGCGATCATCGTCGATCCGCGCAACGGCTGGGGGACGAAGGCCGACAGGGAGTTCGTTCTGGTGCAGAGCGAGTTCTACACGAAGGCCGACAGCACGAAGCCTGCGCTGCAGCCCGACTGGACCGCGGCGATGGACAAGCGCGCCAGCCACGTGGTCTTCAACGGACGGGCGGGACAGTACAAGGCGAGCCCGCTGCAGGTGAACGTCGGTGACCGCGTCCGGATCTTCGTGGTGAACGCCGGTCCCAGCTTCCGCAGCGACTTCCACGTCGTCGGCGCCGTGTTCGATCGGGTCTATCCCGACGGCAATCCCGACAACGTGCTCGAGAAGGTGCAGACGCAGTCGATCCCGGCGGGCGGCGGCGCGGTCTTCGAGACCGTCTTCGAGAAGAACGCGTCGGGCGAGGGGCTGTACCCCTTCGTGACGCACAGCTTCGCCGACGCGGAGAAGGGCGCGGTGGGGATCATCCAGGTCGGCACGCCGAAGACCTACGCGAAGATGGACCACTGAGATGCTGATCGAAGACTTGAAGTCCGACGTCGCGGCGGTCGAGGTCGAGCCGGGGAGCGTGAAGCTCTCCGGCTCGTCGCGTCCTGGCGCTCGCGCCGAAGCGAGGGCGGTGATGGAGGCGCTGCGCCGGGTCGTGCTGGCGCTGCGGTCCGTGGGGGAGGGGCCGGCTCGCGATCACGGCCTGACCTCCGCCCGGCTCTTCGTGCTGCGGCGCATCGCCGCGCATCCGGGTCAGGGGCTGGCCGAGCTGGCGGCGCGAACGCTCACGCGGGCGAGCTCCGTCTCGGAGGTGGTCACGCGGCTCGTGGAGGCCGGATTGGTGGAGCGGCACAGCGGAGCGACGGACCGGCGCCGCGTGGAGCTGCGCCTCACGCCGGCGGGCGAGGCGATGATCGCGGGAGCCCCCGAGACGACGCAGGAGCGCCTCGTCGCGGGGCTCCTGGCCCTGCCTGACGAGACGCGGCGCTCGCTGGCGGAGGGATTCGCGGCGTGGCTGGCGGTGTCGGGTCTCGCGGACGCGCCCAGCGTGATGTTCTTCGAGCCCGCGCCGGAGACGCCGCCCCGCGAGAGTCATCGCTGATGCGGTCGTGGTACCTCGCCAACGTCACGCTGCACGTGCTCGCGGCGCTGATCTGGCTCGGCGGGATGTTCTTCCTGGGGCTCGTGGGCGCGCCCGTGCTGCGCGGCGTGGAGCCGGCGTCACTGCGGCAGAAGCTCTTTCACGATCTCGGGCTCCGCTTCCGCGCGATCGGGTGGATCTGCATCGCGATCCTGCTGGCCACGGGCGTGGTGAACCTCGCCTTCCGCGGCTGGCTCCGGTGGGATGGCGTCTTCGGATCCGCGGACTTCTGGCGCTCGGCGGCGGGAACAGCGTTAGGCATCAAGCTCGGCGCCGTCGCGGTGATGCTGGCGCTCAGTGCCATTCATGACTTCCGGCTCGGACCCGAGGCCGGCCGGGTTGCGGCGGGGTCGCCCGAGGCGCTCGCCCTGCGACGTCGGGCGGCGCGCCTGGCTCGATTCAACGCGATCGTTGGCCTCGTGCTCCTGATCGCCGCCGTGCGGCTCGCCCGCGGGGGATGAGCGTCCCCGCCGCGGTCATCCCGGAGGAGCATGAGCGACTGAGGGATCCGCTCACCTCACGCCGTGGCCGGCACCGCGCATGCCGTGACCTGGTCCGTCGCTGACGCTCACTCGGAGCAACCTCTCGTCGTCCTCGACGCCTCGGGATGACCGGCTCGCTTCTCGTCGCACGGCTAATACGACGCCCCGAAGAACACCGCGTTCGCGAACAGGGGCAACTGCCCGCGCGAAAGATCGCGGAAGTTCGGGTCGCTCGCGAATCCCACCACCCGGCCCGATCCGACCTGCTCGGTCCAGAGGTAGACGCCGCCCGCGTGGCGATCCCATGCCTCGGGCCAGAGATAGCCGGAGAGGCGAAGCCGGTCGCGCGGCGCGAATCGCAGCACGACCTCCTGCGGCTGCGCGTCCCGCGGTGCGGAGAACGCGGCATTCCCCCGCATCAGGATGCCGAGCGCGACGGGATCGACGCCGGCCAGGAGGGGTGAGAGCGTATCTCCCTCGACCCGCAGCAGCGCACCCGCCAGGCCGGCGGGGAGCGCGGCGGCAGTCGTATCCGCGCGCTTCGGACGAAAGCTCGACAGCCCTAACGCTTCGCTCGCGAGCCACGACGCAGCTCCCTCCAGCGCAATCAGCGTCCCGCCGTCGCGCACCCACTGCGCCAGCCGCCGCTGGCCGTTCTCCCCGAGCGCTCCCGCCATCCCCCCGGCCGACGGCACCACCAGCACGTCGAAACCGGTCATCTGCGATCCTCCGGCGAACGACGCGTCCACCAGCGTGACGGGGTAGGCGAGCCGCTGCTCGAGCACATACCAGGCAAAGCCGAACGAATTCCCGTTCACCGGCGGTCCGCCCAGGAGTGCCACACGCGGTGCGCGGAGCGGAAAGACCGAGTTGCTTCCCAGGTCGGTGCCCGACTGCACCATCGATGACGCCAGCGCCACCACACGCGCCCCCGTGGCGGTCGCCGCCCGACTCACGACGTCGTGCACCCGCGCGTCGTTCGCCGCCGATCGGACCACGAAGGCGCCCTTCGGAAAATCGCCACCGGCCACGCTGAACGCCCGGGGCGCGAAGTACACGCGGATCGAATCACGGAACAGGGCGGCGAGCAGTCTCAGCGACACCTCGCTTCCGGGCGCAAAGGCATAGCCGTGCGCGCCGCGTCCGCCCACCACGCTCCCCGCTGCCGGCATCAGGGCCGTCACCGGCTGCGCGCCAGCCGGGGCGCTACGCGAGGTCCACGCCCGCACTCCGAACGACATGGGCAGCGACCAGGCGGTGATGTCGTAGAAGCGATCCGGCTGACCCGTGCGCCGCCGCTCCATCTCCTCGCGAATGAACGTGGAGTCGAGCTGTGCCTCGGGCTCGAGCAGCGCCCGCGCCAGGCGACCCTGCGGCTGCGCGAGGTCTACGGCATAGACGCCACCCGCGCGCGTCCCGGCCGTGTGCGGAAACGGCACCGCATCCGCGGGGAGCGTGCCCAGCACCCCGACCTCGATCTCGTTCCGCCGCAGCGCCGCCGCGAGCGAGTCGCCACGCCCCGAGGCATCTCGCTCGAACAGCACGGTGCGAAACGCCCCGGACGCGGCGACATTCCCGCGGCGTTCGACCAGATAGTCGCGCACGAGCGCGCTGCGCCGATGCGCGGCTGTGCGCACCGTCGCGATCGAGGTCGTGTAGTGGTTGCGCGCGGCCTGGGCGAGCGTGAGCACTGTTCCGTCCTGACGCCGCACCGCACCGGCGCTGCTCGACGCCTGCTCGTACGTCATCCCGACGGCGCCGGACAGGATCGGCCACGACACCCCGTAGCCGGGATAGAACTCGTCGTATCCCTCGCGCCGGAAGTAGGGCCAGCCGTAGGCATCGAACGCCGCCGCGTTTCCGGCCGCGAAGTGCTCCCACCACGTGAGCGTCGACGCGGGCACGTTCTTGTTGATCGGCTCCATGGGCGGCGCGAAGAAGTACGTCGAGTTCGAGCCCATCTCGTGCAGGTCGACCACGACGTGCGGCCACCAGCGGAAGAAGCTCCCGACCCGCGCGCGCGTCTCGGGATGCGAGTGCAGGAACCAGTCGCGGTTGAGGTCGAAGTAGTAGTGGCTCGTGCGCGCCCCAGGCCAGGCGCCCTGCTGGTGAAAGCCGCCCGGTGTGGGATCCGCGCCGAACAGGCTCCGGCGGCGCAGCACGTCCTGCACGTGCCGCTCGTGACCGTCGGGATTCTGGATGGGATCGATCAGGATGACCGCGCTGTCGAGGAGCGCCAGCGTGGCGGCGTCGGTTCCGGCGGCGAGCTGGTAGAGCGTGGCGAGCGACGCCTCGGTCCCCGATGCCTCTCCGCCGTGCACCGTGTATGCGAGCATGACGATCGCCGGGAGGCGCGCGGCCGCGGCGTCGAGATCCGCCGGGCCCGCCCCACGGGGATCGGCAAGGCGCCGGGCGTCGGCGCGGATCTGGTCCAGGCGCGCGTGATTCCGCTCGCTCGTCACGACGGCGGTGATGTACTCGCGTCCCTCGAACGTGCGGCCGAGCGTATCCAGCGTCACCCGGGGCGAAGCCTGCGCCACGCGCTCGAAATAGCGCGCGACCAGGTGATGCGGCGTGAATCGCTCGCCAACGTCGTACCCCAGGACGGCGCGCGGCGCGGGAACCTGCTGGTCGAAGGTGGCACCCGGCGCGGCGAACGAATGTTGGGCGTGAAGCGTGATTGGCGCGACGAACAGGGCGGTGGCGAGGAGGACGTACCGTTGCATGGGATTCACGGGGATGAGCGGCGAGCGGTCACGAATCGCGGCGGCCGGATCGACAGTGGTCCCGGGATAAACTACGGCTCGCCCGGAATTGCGTGACCCCCGTGATCCGCCGCGCGAGCGGAGTGGATGGCGCCGATCCCGCTAGGGCCGCGCGACCCTGCTCCAGATACGGCCGTCGAACTCCCAGAGATCGTCGAGCGGTCCGGATCCGGGGCGGAAACCTCCGAACAACAGAAGTCGTTGTCGCGCCGCATCGTATCCCATGGCTTGGCCCACGCGACTGACGGGCCCCGCTCCGCCGATCGCTTCCCAGCGACCCCGAGTCCAGCGCCACGCCCGAAGCGGTGCTCCCGACTCGACTCCGGCCGCCGTGCCAGTGCCGATGACCGTCAGGACGTTACCCTGACCGTTGACGAGTGACGGACCTTCCGTCGGCGTCGGGCCGGCGGTGTCGACGACGGACCAGGTGCTGCCATTCCACTGCCACAGGTCCGTGAAGGAGCCGCTGTCGGCGAATCCACCGTACAGTACCACCGTCCGCAGGGTGGGCGACCACGTCATGGAGTGACCGACACGAGCTTTGGGTCCGCCGCCACTGCTCCGGCGGCTCCAGGTGGCGCCGTCCCATTCCCACGTCTCTCCGGACATCGGAGCGCCGGATCGGAAGCCACCGCCAAAGAGCACCACCCGACCGCGCGTCTCGTCAAAGGCAACCGCCGCGTGCTCGACTATTCCGGGCCCCGCGCCCGGCGAGCGGTGCGTCCATGCCGTGCCGTTCCATTCCCAGGTGTCCTCGAAGACGCGTCGCCCGCGCCGTCCGCCATACAGCACGAGCACCCCTCGTCGCGAGTCGAACGCGATCATGGCGTCTTCCCGAGCGCCGGGCGAGGGGCCCGCGGGCTGGATGGCGCGCCACGCGCGACCATCCCACATCCAGAGCGCCGAATCGGGAAGTGGCTCCTGGCCACAGACCGGCGAGCCTCCCAACATCGTCACCGCGCCACGCGCCGCGTCGTAGGTCAGGCTGTGGCAGCTCCGTCCCGCGGGCCACGTGGCGGGATTCTGGGCGCCAGGCGAGACGCTGCTCGTGGGAATCACGAGCCCGAGTATCAGCGCGCGGGGCAGGAAGCTGTGCATGGCAAGGAAGCTCCGCGGGCTGTCCGGCTGCCGCCAGCGAGTTGGGATGAACCGAGTTGTGGTTGACAGGTGCCGATCGCAAGCGGTATTGTCGAATGGCATAGTATGACGTCGCCCCGCCGCTTCCTGCGCCGCCTGCGCGCGCTCCTCACGCGCCGCGCCATCGAATCCACGATGGACGCCGAGATGCGCCATCACATCGAATGCGAGACCAGCGATCGCATCGCGCGCGGCCAGGCCCCCGACGAGGCGCGCCGCACGGCGCTCGCGGACTTCGGCGGGACCGAGCGGTACAAGGAGGAGGCGCGCGACCAGCGCGGATTCCGCGCGCTCGAGGAGTTCGCCGTGGACGCGCGCCACGCCTTCCGCGTCCTGCGGCGCCACCCGGCCTACGCGATCAGCGCGGTCCTGACCTTCGCGCTCGGCATCGGCCTTACGACGGCCATCTTCAGCATCGTTCACGGGGTTCTGCTCTCGCCGTTGCCATACGAGGCGCCGGATCGGCTGGCCGTCGTGTGGGAGCGCCACGGGGCCCGGGGCATCGAGGACAACGTCACCTCCGTTCCAACGTTCGAGGCGTGGCGGGAACGCAACCGATCATTCACCACGCTGGTCGCGCTGGTGCCCGCTCCAACCACGCTGGGTGGCGATGCGCCCGAGCGTCTCATGGGAGCCGATGTGTCGCCGGAATACTTCGGGCTCCTCGGCGTCCATCCCGCGTTAGGTCGCGCGTTCACGGCCGAGGAGGCGTCGATCAACGGTCGCGTGGTCGTGCTGAGCGACGCCCTGTGGCGGCGTCGCTTCGCCGGCGACAGCGCGATCGTGGGACGATCGATCCTGGTCAATCAGCAGCCGTTCACCGTGATCGGGGTGATGCCGGCGGCCTTCGATCCGCCGAAGTTCGGATGGCTGCCCGATCACGAGCTCTGGTTTCCGTTCGTTGCCACGGCCGACAACCGAACGTGGGGCCGTTACCTGCTGGTCGTCGGCCGGCTGCGCGATGGCGTATCGCTCGACGCGGCGCGCCGCGACATGGAAGGGGTCGCGGCCCTGCTCGCCCGGGAGAACTCCGCCCTGGAGGGGTGGTCCGCATCGGTCGTGGGGCTCGCGCGGCAGATCACGGGCGACGTCCGCACGCCGCTCCTGGTGCTCATGGGCGCGGTAGGACTCCTCCTCGTCATGGCGGCGACGAACGTGGGGAACCTCACGCTCGGATTCATGCGGCGGCAGGAGCGCCAGCTCGCGCTGCGCCGCGCGATCGGGGCGACGGCGGGGCGCGTCTTCCGGCAACTGCTCACGCACAGCCTGGTGCTCGGCGCGATCGGGTCCGCGGCCGGATTCATCGCGGCGATCTGGGGGACGATGCTCCTGCGGGCACTGCTGCCGCCGGGGCTGCCGCGCGGCGCGTCGATCACCGTCGATCGGACGGTCCTGCTCTTCAGCATCACCGTGGGCGTCGTGGCGACGCTCGCCTTCGGCATCGCCTCCGCCCTCCGGAGCCTTTCGGGCGACACCCGCCTCCTGGCGCTGGCCCGGACGGCGGCCGGCCGCGTCTCCACCCGGGCGGGCACCGGATGGCTGGTGATGGCGGAAGTCGCGTTAGGCGTCGTGCTCACGGTCTCGGCGGGGCTCATGGTGCGCAGCTTCGTGAACCTGCGCGGCGTTCCGCTGGGGTTCGACGCGAGGAGCGTGGTCACCGCGCGTGTTTCGCTGCCGGGCGTGTCGTACCGCACGCCGGAGCAGCAGCACGCGTTCTTCGACGCCTGGGGTGATCGCGTGCGGGGGATTCCCGGCGTGCGGGCGGTGGGCCTGGTGAATTCGCGGCCGTTCGCCTGCTGCGCCCCGGTGACCACGGTGCGGGCGCCGGGTGAACGGACCGGCACCGAGGTCTCCAGCGTGGACGTTCGCGCCGTGGATTCGGCGTTCTTCCCGGCACTGCGGATCCCCGTGCTCGCCGGCGCTGGCTTCGGAGCACGCGAGCCGGCGGACGGCCCTCAACGCGTACTGGTGAACGAAGCGCTGGCTCGCGCGCTGTGGCCCGGCGCGAACCCGGTCGGGCGGGAAGTGCACGTCGTGCTGAGCGGTGGCATCACGGCCCAGGTCATCGGCGTGGCCGGCGACGTGCACCTCGCCGACGCCCGTACGCCGCCACGGGCGACCGTGTATCTCCACACGACGCGGTTCCCGAGCTCGGTGCGTGACATCGTCGTCCGAGGCGACGCGAGCGGGGAATCGCTCCTGGCCTCGCTGCGGTCGACGCTCCAGGAGATCGATCCTTCGCTGCCGCTGTACGACGCCACGCGGCTCACCGACGCGGTGAACGAGTCACTCGCGCAGGATCGATTCACGACGCTGATCCTGAGCGTCTTCTCGCTCGTCTCGCTGCTGCTCGCCGCGGTAGGGATCTACGGGGTCCTGGCCGCGGAGGTGAACGCGCGCCAGAAGGAGATCGGCGTGCGGCTGGCACTCGGCGCGCGCGCGTCCGGCGTCCTCACGCTCGTGCTGCGGCGTGCGCTGGGACTGGCCCTGGCCGGCGCCGCGACCGGCGTCATGATCGGGCTCGTGCTGTCCCGCGCGATGTCGGGCCTGGTCTACGGCGTCGCGACGTCGGATCCGTTGGCGTTCGGCGCCGTGGCGGTCCTGTTGTTGGTGATCGCTGCCGTCGCGACCCTGGTGCCGGCGTGGAGAGCGGCGAGGATTGCGCCGGTGGAGGCGATCAGGAACGACTAGATGCTGGCGGATCCTCGAGAAGCGACGGAGCAGAGCGACAGGTCTGGCGAAGGCCACCTGATGTGCTGCCTGCGGCGGGGCACCGATGGCCAGCACTCGACGGAGCGCCTCCAGCGTCCTGCCATCAGCGACGAGCCATGCCGCGACCCCCGGCTGGAGGCTGACGGCGACCGGCCGCTAGCCCCCCGGCTGTCGCTCTTCGCGTCTCGCCGTTGAGCTTCCACCCCTACACGGCGTCCGAAAGCGAAGTAAACGTGAAGTCGCGGACCTTGATCGGGGGCATCACCGTCCCGCCTCCGGCCGTCCGCACCGTCGCGCCGATTCCCTCGAGGTTGTTGAGCATGAAGAGCGGGGAATCGTTGAAGCGGAAGTTCTTGATCGACCGCGCGATCCGTCCGCCCTCGATCAGGAAGGTGCCGTCGCGCGTGAGGCCCGTGTACACCAGGGTGCGCTGATCCACGGCGCGAATGTACCAGCAGTGCGTCACGAGGACGCCGCGCTCGGTGCCGGCGATGAGCTGGTCGAGCGAGGCGTTGCCGCCCGCCAGCCGGAGCGAGGAGACCCCGCCCGTGGGTGTACGGCCCTGGCGGGCGGCCCAGAAGCGCGGGTACGCGAGCTGCTCGAGTACGCCATTCGCGATCCAGGTCTGCCAGCCTAACGGGAGCCCCTCGCCGTCGAAGGGCGCGCCCAGGATCAGCGGATCCGCTGGATCGGAAACGAGCGTCACGCGTTCGTCCACGATCTTCTCGCCCACCTTCGTGCCGCCGCCGGACTTGGCGAACGCCGAGCGCCCCTCGTCCGCGGCGCGGGCCTGGAGAGCGCCCGCGAGGAGCGGGATCAGGTCCCCGGTGGCCTCGGGCTCGAGGATGACGGTGTAACGCCCCGGCTCGATCGCGACGGGGTTGCGCGACCGGCGCGCCTTGTCGATCGCGCGCCGCGCCACCCCCTCGAAGTCGAGGCGGTTCCAGTCGTTCTGGTCGTCGCCGGCCCATCCCGAGCCGGTGCCGTCGGTGGTGCGCGCCGTCAGCGTGTAGTTGGCGCCCGTGCTGCGATGATAGGCGAAGAGGCCGGCATTGGTGCCGATCGCCGTGGCGTTCGCGCTGCAGGCGATGAAGCCGGCCACGGTGAGATCGCCGGCCGCCCGTGCCGGCGCGAGCGCGCCCAGGGCCGCCCTCGCGCGGTCCTCGGCGCTGAGCTCGGCCGTGCTGTCGAACCAGGCCTGGATCGTCGCGTACTGCTGTGGCCCCAGTTCTCCCATGTACTCCGGGTCTTCGGGGGCGAGGCGCGCGAGCGCCTCGGATTGCTCCACCGCCCGCCGCAACCCCTCGTCGGTCCGGTTGTTCGTGACCACGCTCGCGCGGCGCTTGCCGAAGACGCTCTGGATGCGGATCGCCGTCTGGGTCGTGACGCCTGACGTGGAGATCTGGTTGTCGGCGAATCGGAGATTCGTGTCGCGTCCGCTCTGCACGTTCACCCGGATCGCGTCGGCCTTCGACATCCGCACCGCGCGCTCCACCAGCGCCTGCGCGTCGTCGCGCGTGAGGATCCCCGCGGCCTGCGGAGCGAGGAGCCCGTGCCGATCCAGCTCAATGAGTCGCTTCGGGTAATTCATGGTCGCATTTGTGGTCGTCAACAGACAGAGCATGCCACGCCGAGGCGCAAGGAACGCAGAGAACCGCACGCAGAGAACAGACAGCTGTTCATTCTTTGCGGCTGTCCCTCTGCGTCTCCGCGTCTCTGCGTTGAATGCTCTCTCTCATGGAACGCGGAATGCCCACGGGGACTCACCCGGCGCGCCCGGTATTGATCACGTTGATGTTCCTGAAGCGCGTCGGCGGACAGCCGTGCGATACGGCGTTGGCCTGGCCGGGCTGCCCCTTGCCGTCGTTGAAGGTGCCGCCGAGCTCATAGCTCGAACGCCCGCCCAGCATGTCGAGCGAGTTCCAGAAGTCCGGGGTACGCATCTGGTACGCCACGTCGCGGAGCTGTCCCACGATCCTCCCGTTCCGGATCTCGTAGCAGAGCTGCGCGCCGAACTGGCCGTTGTAGCGCTGCTGGTCGATCGAGTACGACGCGCGGCCGATCATCGCGATGCCCTTGTCCGTGGCCGCAATGAGATCGTCCCAGGAGAGATCCTGCTCGCCGGGCTGCAGCGAAACGTTAGGCATCCGCTGGAAGGCCACGTCGGCCCAGCTCTGCGCGTACGAGCAGCCGTGCGAGCGCGTCGGCATCCCCTGGCGCTTGTACCACCAGTCCAGCCAGGGCGCCTGCTCGCGCGTGGTCTGATAGTCCGCGAAGATCCCGTTCTTCACGATCGCGAAGTCGTCGGGCTGCACGCCGTCGTCGTCGTAGCCGATCGTCGAGAGCGCGCCGCGCTCCGAGCGGTTCCCCACGACGTTCATCATCTCGGGACCGAGCTTGAGCGAGCCCAGCACCCTCTCCGGCGGAGAGACGAACGACGTCCCCGCGAGGTTGGCCTCGTAGCCCATCGCGCGGTCCAACTCGGTGGAATGCCCGATCGACTCGTGAATCGTGAGGAACAGCTGCGACGGGTGCAGGATGAGATCGTAGCGCCCCACCTCGACCGACTTCGCCCGGAGCTTCTCCGACGCCTCCTCCCCCCACTTGAGCGCGTTCGTCACGATGTCGGCCTCGAGCACGTACTCCCATCCGCGCCCGTGCGGCTGCACGACCTCGGGACCGCGCGTGGCAAAGTCCCCGTTCCCCACGGCGGTGCACGCGAGCGTGACCCAGCTCCGGACGTAGTCCTGCGTGATCACCGAGCCGTCGGTGTTGGCGTAATTGCGCTCCTCCTTCACGAACGAGAGTCCCGAGTTCACGAAGCGCACGTTGGGCGCCTTCACCGCCTCCGCGTTGGCGCGAATCAGGAGATTGGCCTTCTCCTCCACCGGGACCGTGAAGGGATCGATCGTGTAGTGGCTGCGCCAGGTGACGTCCTTGAACACCGGAGCCGGGGCCAGCTCGACCCGACGGTCCTGCGCGACGCGGTTGGCCTTCGCGATCGCGACCGCCTCCTGCGCTGCCGTTCCCACCCCCGCCTTGGTCAGCTCCTCGGTCGCGGTGAAACCCCAGCACCCGTCCACCAGCACGCGCACCCCGCACCCGATCGTGTCGGAGTCGACCACGTTGGTGACCTGCTGCTCGCGGGTCTGGATCGAGTTCGACCGGTTCCGTGAGATGCGGACGTCGGCCCAGGAGGCGCCGGCGCGCTTGGCGGCGTCGAGCGCCTCCATCATCAGCTCCCGGGTGACCGGATCGGTCTGGAGCTGGGGGAGTGGGCGCGGCGGCGCCGGTGCCGGCGCGGCCGGCCCGAGTCGCGGGCCCACGGCGAGCGCGCCCAGGGCGGCGGTTCCGGTCTTGAGGAAGGATCGACGTGTCGTCATCGGGTCATCAGGCGTTGCGCGGTTCGATCAAAGATGAAATCAGGACCTCGAGGCTGACAGTGGCAATACGGCGGCAGCGCCATGGGACTGGCGCTCGAACTCCGCCGCCCGCAGCCGACGAACCGCGGGTCTCCTTCGACACCGGGGGTCGACGTCGACGAGGTGAACGAGGATCCTCTCCTCGACGAGTGCGGTCCATTCGATGTCGATGCGGCCGGTGGCGGGACGAGCCGGTGCGGCGGCTCCCGCGCTTCCAGTTCCAGAGTGAGATGCTCCAGGATGGAGACACTCGCTGAGGGGGCGCTCGAGCCGGTACTCCCGGCGCCGTTCGAGCGCTATCATTCCGGGCGATGGCGCGCCTGGAATCGCTGGTCCGGCTCGAGCACGTGACCAAGTCCTTCGGCGGCCGACCAGCCGTCGACGCCCTGTCGTTCGACGTGCGTCGCGGCGAAGTCTTCGCGCTGCTCGGACCGAACGGAGCCGGAAAGACCACCACGGTCCGAATGCTCGTGGGCGTGATCCGTCCCGACGAGGGAAGGATCGTCGTCTCCCTCGATGGCCAGCCACGGGTGTCGCTGCCGCCCGCGCTGACCGGGTACCTCCCCGAAGACCGGGGCCTGTATCGGGAGATCCCGGTGCTGCGCACGCTGATCTACTTTGGCCGCCTCCGCGGACTCGAGAAGCACGAGGCCAGGCGCCGCGCGCTCGAGTGGCTCGAGCGGCTGAATCTGCTCGACCGCAAGGACGAACGCGTCGCCGCGCTTTCGAAGGGGAACCAGCAGCGGGTGCAGTTCATCACCGCCGTCATCCACCGGCCCCAGCTCGCTCTTCTCGACGAGCCCTTTACCGGCCTGGACCCGCTCAGTCAGGAGCTCTTCCTCGGAATCGTCCGCGACCTGCGCGAGGCCGGCACCACGATCATCCTCTCCGCGCACCAGATGGATCTCGTGGAGCGCGCGGCCGATCGCGTCCTGCTCATGAACCAGGGACGCGAGGTGCTCTCCGGATCGATCGATGAGCTGCACGGCCGACTCGATGGGCGGCCGCGCGTTCGCCTTGCGCTGGACGGGACTGCGAGCCTCGAGGCCCTGCGCGAGGACCCCGACGTCGCCGAGGTCACCGCGGACGACGCCGATCCCACCGCGATTCACATACGGCTGCGCGATGGCGCCACGGTGGCGCGGTTCCTGGCCCGCGCGGTCACCCTCGTGCCGCTGCGCAGCCTCAGCACGGAGCGGCCGCGCCTGCACGAGGTCTTCGTGCACGTCGTGCGCGAGGACGACGCGCGTCGCGCGGGAAGCCCTTCATGAGGCACTGGTACTTTGTCCGCCTTGTCACCGGCTGGGAGTTCCGGCGCTACTTCAAGTGGAAGGATCAGTTCCTCGGCTTCCTGATCTTCGTGGGCATCAGCGTCATCGCGTTCGCCACGAGCCGTATCGCTGGGCGCGACGGTCGGTCCATGACCGTGGCCACCTACGGGGTCCAGTTGTCGGCGCCGCCGGGAGGGAGGATCGCGCTGGCACCGGCGCCCGCGGACAGTGCCGCGCGCGCCGCGGCTCTGCGCGACGGAGACGTGAGCGGAATCCTGAGCCGGCGCGGCGACGGCACGTTCGAGCTGCTGGTCGAGAAGGACCCGCGCCACCTCCCGGAGCTGCGCGCGCTCCTGGTCGAGCTGGTGCGCCGCGAACGTCTCGCGGAATCGGGCATCGCGGAGGCGGAACTGGCACGCATCCTGGCTCCGCCGCCGCTCGAGGTGCGCTTCACCGACCCCGATCGCACCCGCGCCGGCCGGGCGGAGAGAGTCGCCGCCGGCGTCTTCCTGGGCCTCGTCATGCTCGCGCTCTTCACGAGCATGGCCTATCTGCTCACGGGAATCACGGGAGAGAAGCAGCTGAGAGTCACGGAGTCGATCACGGCCATCATCCCGCCGCAGGCCTGGATCGACGGCAAGATCCTGGGGATCGGGGCCTACGCGCTGGCGTCGGTCGCCAACATGGTCGTGGGCGGGCTGGTCCTGGCCCTGGCGGCGAAGCTGGCCTGGGGCTTTTCGATCCCGGATGTGGTGGTGCGGCCCGGGGTGATTCTCGTGCTCGTCCTCTTCTCCGTTCTGGCGCTGCTGCTCTGGAACGCCTTCTTCGCCGCGTTCGCGTCCACGATCGACGATCCCAACACGTCGGCGCGCGCGTCGGTCATGTTCGTGCCGATGCTCCCGGTGGCCCTGACGCTGTCGGTGCTCCGCGATCCCGATGACACCGGCTCGCGCGTCCTGTCGCTGTTTCCGCTCACCAGTCCATCGGCGATGCCGGCGCGGGTGATTCTCTCCGATCCGGGCGTGGGGGAGATCGCGCTGTCGGCGCTCCTGCTCGTGGCGATGATCTGGCTCACGCGGCGCGCGGCCGGCCGGATCTTCGAGATCGGGATGCTGATGTACGGCAAGGAACCCACGCTCCGCGAGATGTGGCGCTGGGCCTCAGCGAAGAGCGGAAGCCGCTGAGGCCGGGGTTCCGCCGGCGCTACTCCGATCGCAGCGCGACGTTCGGATCGACGCGCGACGCCCGGCGGGCCGGCATCCAGCTCGCTGCGACAGCCACCGCCACCAGCGTCACCGCTACCGCGGCGAAGATCAGGGGGTCCCGGGGAGACACGTCGAACAGGAGCGGCTTCACCCAGCGTCCGGCCCACAGCGCGACCGCCGCGCCGATCACGACGCCCACTCCGGCCACGCGAAGGCCGTCGCTCACGACCAACCGCACCACGTCGGCGCCACGCGCGCCCAGTGCCACGCGCACGCCCAGCTCGTGCGTCCGCTGCGTCACGTTGTAGGCGATCACGCTGTAGAGTCCCACGGCCGCGAGCACGAGCGCGAGCGCGCCGAACGCCGCGAACATCGTGGCGCCGAGCTCCCACGACCGCGTCTGCCCTCCGATGATCTGGGAGAAGGGAGTGAGTGTCACGTACGACGCCCCGGGCATCTCCTGCTGGAGCCGCGCGCGCACGGTTTCCATCATCCGCCGGCCGTCGCCGCGCACGCGCACGAACAGGCCACCGCCGGCCGGGCTGTGCTGCACCACCGGCAGGTAGTAGTAGAAGCTGGAATCCGCGCCGATGCTCTGCGCCTTGATGTTCTCGGCGACCCCGACCACAGTCGTACAGGGCAGTGTGTCGGCATTCATGCGAACGCACTGGCCGATGGGATCCTGGCCAGGCCAGAGCACCCGGCCCATCGCCTCGCTCACGACCATCACTCGCGGGGCACCATCCACGTCGGTCGCTGCGATGCCGCGCCCGCGCAGCAGGCGCGTGCCCATCGTCTCGAAGTACTCCGGCGACACGGCGTTCAGGTTGAACTGACCGAGTCGGGCCACCGTGTCGATCCCGGCGACGAAAAGTCGCACACTCCAGGTGCTCCAGAACGGTACCGCCGCCTGACGGCTCACGTTCTCGACCCCGGGGATGGACCGCGCCGCCTCGACCAGCCGGTCGCGCAGCGCTCGGCCTTGCGCGCTGTCGACCGTCTCGCCCCGGAAGTTCAGATTCACCAGCAGGACGGGGTCGACGTCGTAGCCGAGTCGCACGGCGCGCACGTTGTTCAGACTGCGCACGAAGAGCCCCGCGCCGATGAGCAGCATGACCGAGAGCGCCCCCTGCAGCACCAGCAGCACCGTGCGCGCCCGGGAGCGTCCGTAATTCCCCTCGCGCGTTCCCGACTTGAGGTCGTCTGTCAGGCGCGCCCGCGTTGCCTGCAGGATCGGGGCGAGGCCCGTCAGGAGCCCCACCGCGATCGCGGCTGCTCCGGCGTAAAGCACCGTCCGCGGATCGCGGAAGCCGGCCGCGGCTTCGCTGCGCTCCAGCAGGAAGGCGCGCAGCGCGGCTCCTCCCCAATGCGCGATGATGATGCCGGCCACCCCGCCCAGTGCGGCGAGCACGATGCTCTCGGTGAGCAACTGCCGGAAGAGGCGCGCGCGCCGGACGCCCAGGGCGATCCGGAGCGCGATCTCGCGCCGCCGCCGGAGGGCACGTGCCAGCAGCAGATTCGCGACGTTCGCGCACGCGATCAGCAGCACGATGAGGGACATGCCGCCCACCCATGCCGCCACCCTGGCCACGTTCGTGGCGTTAGGCCCGCGCTCGGCCAGGATCGAGGCGGCCACGGCACGCGGTCTCGCGACCGTGATGGGCTGGCTGCGCGTCTGCTCCACGAGCTGCGATTCGTAGCTCTGCCGCATCGCGTTCGAGAGGTCCGTGTTGGCCGCCTCGATCGGGACGCCGGGCTTCCGGCGCACGATCATCGACATCCATCCCCAGCTGTACGTCTCCCACCAGGAGCGAGACTGGGCGGTGAAGCCCTGCGACGCCGCGTAGCTGGTGATGGGGATGTAGGCCACCGGCGGTCGATCGGCCCAGAGGCCGACGAAACCCGGAGGCGCCACGCCGATGATCGTGTAAGTGACCGAGCCGATCTGGACCGTCGTGCCCAGCACGTCGCGTCGCTCCCCGTACTGCGTCTGCCACATGGCGTGGCTGAGGACGGCCACGGCGGTTCCTGTGGGGGTCTGATCCTCGCTCTCGGTGAAGTACCGGCCCAGCACCGGCGGCGCGTCGAAGAAGCCGAAGAAGCTCGCGCTCACCACGCCAACCTGCATCTCGCGCGCGTCGCCTCCGGTGCCGACCGCGAGCGGCCGGGACGTGTGGCCGGCGCTGCTGGAGAACGACGTCGTCCACCGCTCCAGATCCTTGAACCGCGCGTACTGATAGCCGCTCGACGCGCGCTCCTGGCCGCGGAACGTCTGGTAGACATAGACGCGGTGCGCCGTCTCCGGGTCCTTCAGGAGCGCCGGCGGCCGGAAGAGGAGCCGGTCCACGATCCCGAACATCGCTGCGTTCGCGCCGATGCCCAGACCAAGGGTCGTCACCACCGCGAGGGCAAAGCCCGGCTTCGTGCGCAGGCCGCGGATGGCGTATCGGAGATCCTGGAGGAGGGGTTCGAGGAACATATGGATGTGACACACCCGGCATTCAAACGGTTGAAAGACTCACTCGACGGCCGTCAGAAGGCGTCCGCCACGGCAAACGGCAGCGGAGCCGACGCGCCGGGCGGCGACCAGGTGAGCCGCTCGCGCTCGACCCGGTCCGCGTGGCCGGCCTGGATCACGTTGACGGCCAGCTCCTCCGGATCGACGATCCAGTACTCCGGCACCCCGAGTTCCAGATAGAGCGGCGCCGGCCCGCCGAGCCTCGTCCCGGGGCGTCGCGGAGGGAAGGCCGGAACGATCCGGCCGATGCCTACTCGCGTAGCGCCGCGAGCGGATCGATGCGCGCGGCCCGGCGGGCGGGAATGGCGGCCGCGGCGATCGCGATCCCCAGCACGCCGGCGGCCACGGCGATGAGTGTCACGGGATCCGTCGCGCTCACGTCATACAGCAGCGTGCCGAGGATCCGCGTGACGGCCGCCGAGGCGGCGAGCCCGAGCAGCACCCCGAGCACAACGGGCCGCACCCCCTGTCGCACCACGAGCAGGAGTACCGTACGCGGCGTCGCACCTAACGCCATCCGCACGCCGATCTCGCGTTGCCGCTGGCTCACGAAATACGAGATCACGCCGAAGATCCCGACCGTCGCGAGCATGAGTCCGATCACGCCGAGCACCGTGAGGAGGACGCTGTTGAATCGCGCGCTGGCCATGGAGTTCGCCAGCCGATCCTCCATCGACAGCGCGCCGAAGAGCGGGAGCGACGGATCGACCTTCGCCACGGCTTCCTTGATTTGTCGCAACTGCGCCATGGGCTCGCCCCGGGTCTTCGCCACCACGAACATCGACCGCTGCAGTGCGCCCAGGATGATGGGTGGCGTCTGCGCCAGGGCGAGGTACATCTCCGCCTGGGGTGGCTCGCGCAGTCCGCGTTCCCGCACATCACCCACGATCCCGACGACTTCCCACCAGATGGGTGCGTCCGCGGAATCGCGCAGCAGCGCGAAGCGCTTGCCGAGAGCGTTCTCACCGGGCCACCCCGACCGGGCGGCCGCCTCATTGACGATGGCCACACGCGGCCGGCCGGTGACATCGTCGTCGGTGAAGTCGCGACCGGCCCGGATCGGAATCCGCATCGTGGCAAAGACGCCGGGCGTCGCGAGATGCAGCCCGGCGCTCATCTGGCCGCTCGCGTCGAGCGGTCGCCCCTCCGGAGTGATGCCCGCCGACGCATTGATATCGGTCATGGGCGGGGGGAAGACGAGTGCGGCGGAATCGACGCCGGGAATGGCGCGCACCCCATCGTGGATGTCGCGATACGTCCGCACCACGGCGTCGGCCGTCGGGTACCGCGCACTCGGCAGCGTCAGCATCCCCGTGAAGAGACGCGCGGGGTCGAAGCCGGGCTCGACCCCTTGCAGGCGGATGCCGCTGCGGATCAGGAGCCCCGCGCCAACCAGGAGCACCAGCGTGAGCGCCACCTCCGCCACCACGAGGCTCCGGCGCAGGCGATCCCGCGTCGAACCGTCGATTGCCCCGCGGCCGCCCTCGCTCAGGGAGGCCTGCAGATCGGTGCCCGCCAGGCGCAGCGCCGGCACGATACCGAAGAGCAACGCGCTCAGGAACGAGAGCACGAGGGCGAAGGCGACTGTGGGCGGATCCAGTTGCGCCTGCGCCAGGCGCGGCACGTCCTCTGGGCTCATGGCGATGATCGACTTGATCCCCCAGATCGCGAGCACGAGCCCCGCCACGCTGCCCGCGAGGCCGATCATCACGCTCTCGGTCAGGAGCTGCCGCACGAGGCGTCCGCGTCCCGCGCCGATCGCGGCGCGCAGCGCGATCTCGCGCGACCGGGACGCGCCGCGCGCGAGGAGCAGGTTGGCGACGTTGCCGCACGCGATGAGCAGCACGAGCCCCACGGCGCCAAGCAGAATGAAAAGCCGCTCGCGAAAGCTTCCCACGATCGTGGCGTAGAGCGGGTCGAGCCGCACCGTCCGCCGCGGGTTTGCGCGCGGTTCGCGCTCGGCCTGCCGGCGGTCGATCGCGGTGAGCTCCGTGGTGGCCTGGGCGACGGAGGTCCCGGGCCGGAGTCGTCCCATCAGCGCCAGAAAACCCTTCTGATAGTCCGCGCGCTCCTCGGGCGTGAGGGCGAGCGGCGTCCACATCTCCTCGGCGCCTGCCGAAAGCGTGAACGACGCCGGCATGACACCGATGATGGTGACCGGCCGGGAGTTGATCGCGACGGTCCGGCCGAGCACCGCGTGATCTGCGTTGAAGCGCTCGGTCCAGAGGCGATGGCTCAGCACCGCGACCTGATCCCGCCCCGGCGTTTCCTCCTCGGCCAGGAAGGTTCGACCGAGGAGCGGCTTGACCCCGAGGAGGGTGAAGTAGGTGGCGGTCGCGCGCGCCCCACCGTGCTGCGAGGGCAGCTGGTCCGTCTCGACCAGCGTAAAGGTCGTGTATTCGAGCGCCGCGAGGTGCTCGACGGTACGGGCTTCGTCGCGTAAGGCAAAGAACGCCGAGGCCCGGGCGCTCTCGTCGTTTCCATCGAGATGCGGGTACACCCTCACGATGGAGCCGGGGTCGTGGTAGGGCAGGGCGCGCAGCACCACCGCGTAGACGGCGCTGAAGATCGAGGTCGTGGCGCCGATGCCGACGCCGAGCGTGAGAATGGTGACGAGGGCGAAGGCCGGGCTGCGGCGGAGCTGGCGCAGCGCATAGAGCGCGTCGTGCCGCAGCTCGGAGAGCCACTCCGAGCGACGCTCGCGCCGGTCGCGCCGCCGGCCGATCCGCTCCAGTGTGCTGTGCACGCGACCCAGGTCGCCGAACCGCGCCACGGCTTCGGCCTGAGCCCGCTCGCGGTCCATCCCTCTGGTCATGAGCTCGCGGGTGCGCATCTCGATGTGGAAGTCGAGCTCGGAGTCGACCTCCTCGGTGACGCTCGGCTTCCACACGAGCGACCGGAGCGAGCGGATGAGACGACCGCGTTTCATGGAATGTACTCCTGCCTAGCGAGCGGGGAGGAGGACCCGCGACACCGCGGCCGTGAAGCGCTCCCACTCCGCCGTGTCCTCACGGAGCTGCGCGCGCCCGCGGGTGGTGAGACGGTAGATCTTCGCCTTGCGGCCGAGCTCCGAGGTACCCCACTCCGCGGCGATCAGCCCGCGTTCCTCGAGCCGGTAGAGGGCTGGATAGAGCGAGCCTTCCTCGATCTGGATCTCGTCACGCGTGGTTTCCTCGAGCCAGCGGGCGATGGCGTAGCCGTGGCGCGGCCCCCAGGTGAGGGTCTTCAGGATGAGGGCGTCGAGGGTGCCGTGGAGGAGCGGGTTCGTGGGCCTGGGCATGGATGATCGGGGTGGGATTACCTAGAGAGGCTAGGTCACGCTAGCCCCGAAAGCCTAGTCTGTCAAGGTATCCAGGGCCACCTGGAGGCACTCTGTCATCCCGAGGAGGCGAAGCCGACGAGGGATCTGCTTCCTGCTTGCCCGGGTCGGGCCACGGGGAACGGTTCCCGGATCCCCTCGTCGCTGTCGCTCGCTCCGGGCAGGCTCTCCTCGCTTCGCCTCCTCGGGAGGACAAGCGGCGACAACGCCCCTCCCGTCGGCGACTGTTGCGTTTGCGGCGAGCCCGTGGCCCTGTCATCCTTCATGCCCCAACCCGACGCAGCGCGGCTGTGCACGACCTCACGCAGGGTTCCATCCCGAAGCACATCCTCCGCCTCGCCGCGCCGATCGCGGCGGGGATGATCTTCCAGACGCTCTACTATCTGGTCGATCTCTACTTCGTCG
>DATIGO010000278.1:0-4225 GCA_035454665.1 Gemmatimonadaceae bacterium
GCATGAATGGCTTCTGGCCGGCCGACGGAAATGACCTCGTTCCTCGGCAAGGCCGCGAACGGCATGCCCGCGCTCCTGGGAGTCATTCTAGGTGTTATTGCGTTCGCGATTCGCAGTAGCGCCTTCTATTTCATTGGGGTCGTGATATTGGTGGTGTTCGGGCTTCGGTGGTTTGCTCGGCGCATGGCAGGGCGAACGCCGCGGGTTGCGGTTCTTCTGATTGAGACTTGGCTCTTTCTTTCCATCGCCCTCGTCGCTCTCAGTACGGCCGCAATTCTGTGGCTAACTGTCCGACTCCCCGGTATTCTGCCTGGGGACGAGAGTACGGTGAAAGCCGTCTCGGGAGCGCTGGTCGGTGCAGCCACGGCCTACTTCGCCGCTCTCTGGATCAAGGAGATTCAGGAAGTCGGCGGTCTGTTTTCCCCGGGCACACAATTCCGGCAGGCACTAGAGGCAGCATTTAGGGTTCATCCTCGTGTTCCCGACCGTACGTCCCGAGCTTACGAAGCTATTTACGCGGACCGGGTACAGAGCGGTCCTTCGGGCTGGGGCCTTCAGGCTCGCTGGCAGCGAGCGCACCTGGTCGCTGAGCACCTGAAGAGTCGCAGCTAGTAGCCTGCCGACTGGGGGATCGGGGTAGGCGCATGAACGCGCCGCCCGCGGGTCGCGCGCGCGAATAGGCGTGAGCCTCGCACCCCCACCCCCGAAGGCCACGCTCCCAAACGCCACGCCCCCGACCGGGAGCGAGCGCCTGGGGGTCCCGCAGCGACGCCCCGCGCGACGAGCCGCGCCGACCCCCGAATGGCGCTTGTGCTCCCCTCGTCGCGCGCAGCGGCGCGAAGGGACTCCCAGGCGTGAGCGGTGCGCGCGGCGCGAAGGGACTCCCGGGCGCGAGCGAGGCGCCTGGCTAACCACCCCGCGTGGTCAGCCGCGCCAGGCGCGCCTTCGCGTCGTTCACCTGATCGATGATCCCCGGCGGCGGCTTGTCGACCAGTTCAACGAACCGTCGCAGGTGAAGGATCGCCGCGCGCCGGTCACCCGCCGCCTCGGCCGCAATCCCGCGTTCGTACGCCGTGTACGACGCCGCCGATCGCTGCACCTGCGTGGCGCGACGCGCGACCGTGATGCCGTCCAGCCACATCAGGTACCGCTCGCTCCCCTTCGGGTCGCCCGCCAGCGTGAGCGCCCGGCCGATCGCCAGTCGCGACAGGGCGATATTGATCGTCATCGCGCCCGTGCCGCGTTGCATCAGCTCGTCTTCATGCGCCTTGAGGCTGTCGATCTCACCGGTGATCGCGTGACGCCACAACCCGCGCAACCCGCGGAGCGTGTTCAGGCGCCCCGGCGTCGTGTCATCGAGCGCGCGGAGCGCTGCCTGGAAGCGGGCCGTGTCGCGCGCCGCGATCGCCAGCACGGCATCGCTCCAGAGCACTTCCGTCGCCAGCGCCGGCGGGCCGTCGGTCAGGTTGCGCCGGGATCGAGCCACCGCCGCTTCCGCCGCGTCCAGCGGCATGAGACCGAGCCACGCCGCCATCGCCGCGCTGCGGATCCCCGCGGCTCGCACGTCGGCCGGCGCCGTCATCGTTTCCAGCCGGGCGAACGTCTCCAGCGCCGCCGGAATGTCGCCGCGTGAGAACTGCAGCGATCCCAGTCCGAGCAGGTACTGACGCCGGAACGCGGCCAGGGCCAGGTTGCCTTCGAGCGCCCGGTACGCGCTGTCGAGTTGTGCCGGCAGCGCCAGAAACGGAGGCACGAGCAGCCCGAGCTCCGCCACCACGGGCAGGTCGCGCATCCCATCCAGAATCGCGCGAAGTGCTTCGGTGACCACCGCAGCGTCCGGTGGTCCGCCCGTACGCTCGTATGCCGCGATGTTCATCAGCATCCCGCGCGCCAGGCCGCCCAGCGGTCCGGGTGCCAACTCCGCCAATCGCTGCGCGGCGGCCTTGATCGTCGCCGTGTCGCCCCCCGCGAAGGCCATGAAGAGACGGTGCTGCGCGTTGTCGGCGTGGCGCGGTGCGAGTGAGTCGAGCCGGTCGAGATACGGAATCGCGTTCGTGATGGGGATACCGTACAGCGGTCCGTTGTGGATGATCGGATCGCCGGCGCGGTACTGCGCCATGTGGTACTCCGGAAACCGCGCGGCGACGCCTTCCAGCGCCGCCTGGCGTTCGTGGAACCCCGCGCCCGGCGGGAGCGCCAACCGCGACGCCCGGTCCCGCGCCGGCAATCGATCCACGAGCTCATTCACCCGGCGGTTGGCCACCGTATCCACGCCCAGTACGGCGGCCGAGCGCAGGTGCTGCTTGCGCAACCAGGCCTGCACGAAGTTCGAGTCGAGTTGCGTTGCGCGGTCGTACGCCTCCATGGCCGCGCGCGTGTCGAGCCGCTCGAAGGCCGCCTCGCCCTCCAGGAATGCGCGCAACGCGTCGCCCGATCCGGTTGCGGCATCGGCCAGCATCGGCGAGGGCGGCGCGCCGCGCCGCCAGATCTGGCGGAACAGTTGTGAGCTGATCGAGTCGGTCAGCGACTGCAGCGCGGGTGCGCCGTGGGCGTTGAGCCGGGCGACGAGGTCCGTCCCCGCCACCTCGTGGAGGGCCGCGTCGAGGCGGACACCGCCCGCATCGGGCACGAGCGACCCGTGCAGGATGTACGTCGCGCCTAACGAAGCACCGAGCGAGCGGGCGGCGTCGAGCGGGACCGGTTGGGGGAGTTCGCCGGCGCGCTGCAGCACGCTCATCGGATCCACGGTCCGTACCGAGCCGACGCCGTCGATGTTGGCGCTGAGAGTGACCACGAGGTCGCGTCCCAGTCGGGCGAGCGCCGTGTCGCCCGTCGTGCCTAACGGCATGATGGCGATGACCTCGGTACCCTCGGCGAAGTCCGGGCGCGCCGGCCGGCTTGCCGCCCACACGGCCGCCGCCCCGAGTCCCGCGATCCCGAGCGCCGCAGCAACGATGAGCGGCACTCGGCGCTTCACCGCCGGCGGGGCCGGCATGGGCGCCGCCGACGGCGTCGTGATGCTCTCCAGCGCCGCGAGCGCCTCCGCCGCCGACTGCGGTCGCTCGGCGGGGTTCTTCGCCAGCAGGCGAGCCGTCAGCCCGGCGACCGCAGGTGGAACGTCGCGCCGGCGGTCGGAGACCTGGGGAATGGGCGCGGTGAGGTGCGCCGAGATCACCGACTGCGCGTTCCCGGCAAACGGCGGGGCGCCCACGAGCATCTCGTACAGCACCACGCCCGTGGCATACAGGTCGGCGCGGTGGTTCGTCGTCGGATCCGCCATCGCCTGCTCGGGCGCCATGTAGGCGGGCGTGCCGAGCGCGAAACCGGCGGTGGTGAGGCCCGTGGTGACGCCGGCTTCGGCGAGTGCCTTGGCGACGCCGAAGTCGGCGACCTGCGCGTGGGATCCTTCGAGCAGGATGTTCTCCGGCTTCACGTCCCGGTGGACGATGCCGTGCGCGTGCGCCGCGCCCAGGGCGTCGAGGACTTCGCGCGTGATGCGGACCGCGTCGGCGACCGGAAGCGCCCCTTCGCGCGCCAGCCGCGCGCGCAGCGATTCGCCGGAGACGTACGGCATCGCGTACCAGAGCAGCGTGTCGTCGCCGCCCGCGGTGAAGACGGGGACGATGTGCGGGTGCTGGAGCTGCGCGACGAGCTTGATCTCGCGTCGGAATCGCTCGGCGCTGGCCTGGACCGCGGACTCGAGGTCGAGGACCTTGACGACGATGCGGCGGTCGAGGGCGCGTTCGGTGCCGAGGAAGACGCGGGCCATCCCGCCGCCGCCGAGCTCGCGTTCGATGGTGACGGAGGCGCCGAGCGAGCGCTCGAGTCGGGAGCGGAGGTCGTTGGGAGTGGGCGTGCCGGTCACGAGGTGCAAGGTGCAGCCGTACCGGGCTTTGCGCGAGATCTCGCGAGCGGGTCGCTCGCGCCCGAGGCGAGTCGCTCGCGCCCGAGGCCCCTACGCCGCGCTTCGCGTGACAGGGGGAGCGCTTGCGCCATTCGGATCACGGAGCGGCCTGTCACGCGGGGCGCGGCTACGGGGCCTCGGGCACTCGCTCGCGATCAGGGGCGTGGCGTCCGGCCAGCGCGCGGCTCCGGGACGGCGGGGTAGACGCAGGAACGCGCCGCACGCGGGTCGCGCGCACGAATACGCGTGAGTCTCGCGCCCCCCCCGGAACCCACGCTCCCAAACGCCACGCCCCCGACCGGGAGCGAGCGCTTGGGGGCC
>DATIGO010000279.1:0-4073 GCA_035454665.1 Gemmatimonadaceae bacterium
CAGCTGGGCGACGATGCGTCCGCCGACGCGCCACGCATCGGTCAGGTGGGGCAGCGCCGGACCGACGATCGCGATCCGATCGAGCGTGAGGCCGGCCGTCGCGGCGGACGCGCGCAGGCCGTCGATCTCCTCGAGGCGCCGCAGCAGGCGGCCGGTCATGCCGATCTGATCCCGCAGCGTGACCGCCGCGAGAGGGAGCGCGAACACCAGGCCAAGGGTCGACAGCGCGAGCCGGCGCCCCGGGGCACGTCCGTGAGCCGGCTCGCGCGGCGGCGTGGCGACGGCCCCCGCCCCGGCCGCGGCGGCCGGGGTGCGACGCCACCAGACGATGCCTAACGCTGCCATGAACGCGAATGGCGCGATGAGTCGCGGTTCCACATGTACCGCAATGAACTGCAGAATGCCGATCTCGCCCAGGACGACGGCCAGCAGGACCGGCCGCGGTGCGGCGGCCAGGAATCGTCGCGGGGTGGCGGGAGCGGTCACGTAGGCGGGCAGGACGACCCCGAGCAGCAGCGGCGCGAGCCAGAACACGGCCGCGACGGTGTTGCGCGCCCAGTAATCGACCAGCGCCACCGCTCGTGGTGGCCGCGCGGCGCGGGACCGCACGCCGCGGTCCCACGCCGTGGGATCGGACCACGGGGCATAGGTTCCGGCCGCGTCACCGAAGTCCGCGACCTCCAGGCGCGTTCCACCCGAGTCGGTCACCGCGCGGTACCAGTCGTGGTCGCCGCCGTGGGTGTCCGGCGAGCGGGAATCACAGCTCGCGAGATACCAGCACGCATTGAGCCGTCCGGCCGATCCCAGCGACGGGCGCCCTTCGGACACGCTGAGCGGAACGACCCACGCCAGGATCACCGCGATGGCCACCGCGCTGGATCGCCGCACGGGGCGGAGCGTCCCGTCGCGGCGCGCGAGCAGGGGTGAGAGGAGCAGGGCCACCAGGAGCCACGGCCAGGTGCTCGTCTTGGCGAGAAACGCGGCTCCCAGCGCGAGCCCGAGTCGAACCCAGCGGCGCCCTCCGTGCTCGAGCCACTCGAGCGCGACGAACGTGAGCGCGAGCAGGAGGAGCAGATCCGGCGTGACCGCATCGATGCGTGGGGGGCGGGTGCCGGCCAGCAGGAACGCCGCGAACCCCAGACGCGCGAGGATCACGTCGTCGCGCCGTCGGAACGCCCGCCAGAGCAACGCCACCACGCCCCACGCGAGGAGCACGTGGAGGCCGTGCACGACGGGGAGGCTCGGCGCCCCGCCGCTCCCCGTCACGGCTCCCGCGAGCGCGAGGAGCGCCGGATACAGCGGCGACCAGTATCCCTGCACGAAGGCCGTCCAGTCGCCCTCGCGCAGGCGCACGGCGAGGTCCAGATACGAGACGCCGTCAGGGTTGAGGTGGTGGCGTGACGTGAAGCCGAGGATCGCGCAGAGCAGCGCCACCCCCACGGCGAGCAGGTCGATCTCCTGTCGCGCGCGCGCGCTGGCGGTGGCACCGACCCGTGGTTCCGATGACTCGGCCGCCGCATCGAACGTTCGGTGCGATCGGCTGGCCTTCGATCGGCGTGAGGTCATGCGCTGGCGACAGGCGTGCGGGTTGCGATCGCGCGGTCCCCGCAACGTAGCGCGATGCCATGGGCCGCGTGAGTCGCGCCGTCGCGGACCGGCGCGACATTGACAGACGCGCTGCGCCGCGCATTCTCATCGCCCATGCATCTCCGGTTCCGCCTTCCCCATCCCGTTCTCCTGCTGCTGGCAGCGATCGCCGTCGCGGCCGTGCTGACATGGCTGCTTCCGGCCGGCGAGTACGATCGACGCGAGGACGTCGCCACGGGACGGAACGTGGTCGTCGCGGGCACCTATCACCGCGTGGAAGCCGCGCCGGTGACGCCCTTCGCGGCCGTCATGGCGATCCCGCGCGGCTTCGCCGAGGGGATCGACGTCGTGATGACGATCCTCCTGGTGGGGGCCGCGTGGTTTCTGGTGGACCGGCTCGGAACGCTGCGGCATGTGGTGGGCGCCTTCGTGCGCGCTTTCCGCGGACGCGGGCTCTGGGCCATTCCGCTGGTCTCGGTCTTCTTCGGCTCCATGGGCGCGCTCGAGAACATGCAGGAGGAGATCATCGCACTCGTCCCGGTCCTGCTGGTGCTTGGTGGGGGACTCGGCGTGGACGCGATCACGGTGCTCGCGATGAGCCTCGGCGCGGCCATGGTGGGGAGCGCGTTCGGGCCCACGAACCCGTTTCAGGCGGGGATCGCGCTGAAGCTGGCCGAGCTGCCGCCGCTGTCGGCGGGTGGCGTGCGTCTCGCGATGCTGGTCGCCGGACTCGCGCTCTGGATCGCGTGGACGCTGCGGCACGCCGTGCGGCATCGCACGCCGCCTGACGAGTCGATCGAGGCGGCCGGCGAGCGGCTCGGCACGCGGCAGATCGTGATCCTCGCGCTGATCCTGTCGCCGCTCGCGGCCTACGTGTACGGCGTGATGCGCCTCGGATGGGGCTTCGACGAGCTGTCGGCGGTGTTCCTGGTGGGTGGAGTGGCCGCCGGCCTGGTCGGCGGCCTGGGTGCGGCAGGAACGGTCACCGTGTTCCTCGAGGGGATGCAGGCGATGCTTCCGGCCGCGTCGATGGTGGCGCTGGCGCGCAGCATCTCGCTCGTGCTGGCGGACGGGCGCGTGATCGACACCATCCTGCACGCGCTGGCGACGCCGCTGGCCGGGATGTCCGGCCTGGCGAGCGCGCTGCTCATGATCCCCGTGCACGCCGTGCTGCACGTCGCGGTGCCGAGCGTGAGCGGACAGGCGGCGCTCACCATGCCGATCTTCGTGCCGCTCGCCGATCTGCTCGGGCAGTCGCGGCAGCTCCCGGTGCTCGCGTACCAGACGGGAGCCGGCCTGACGGAGCTCTTCACGCCGACGAACGGCGCGCTCATGGCGGTGCTGCTGGCCGCGAACGTGGCCTGGGGCCGGTGGGTGCGGTTCGCGTTAGGTGGCGCGCTGCTGGCGCTCCTGGTGGGCGTGGGCGGCATGCTCGCCGTGACGCTCCTGGGACTCTGACCGGAACGGCGGGCCGCTCCAGGGCCCGCCGTGCGGCGGGACCCGGACCATACCGGGCTGCTGCCGGTCGGACCGGCCGCGCGGCGCGACCGGTCCGTGACCCCCGGTGGCGGGGATCGGTACCCGGTCAGCGGGTCTTGCGCCGCTTGGTGGCCGCGCGCACGGCCATCGTCGCGCCGGTCACGGCGGCGGCCACCGCGACCACGGTCCCTGTGGTCTTGGCGGCCTTGCGGATCCTGGCGTTGCGGCGCTTCCGGCGGCGCTGATCGACGACCTTCGTGACCGCCCGGCTCGCCGCGGTTCCGGCCGCGGCGGCGGCAAGGCCGGCGCGGGTCACCGCGCGTCCCGCGCGGTTCGCCGCCTTTCCGACGTTGGACGTCGCGCGTTCCATCCGTGTGGCCATGGTTCCTCCGAACACAGGGTTTCCGGTCAATGTAATCGCTCAGCGGTACCGAAGCGGGCACGACCCCGCCTAGCGGTCTCAGCGCTCGCACCCCACTGTTGGGCGCCCGCGATCCATCCGCCATGACCGCCACCGTACCGGATACCCGCCACACACCCCGCTGGTTCTCCATCGGCGACGTGAACGCGTTCTTCGGGCTGATGCTCGACAACGTCGTAAACCTCGCCGTGCTCGCAGGCATCCTCGTCGGCGGGTTCGGGTTCCCGGCAGACCTGGTCTTCACGCGCATGTTTCCCGGCACCGCGTTAGGCGTGCTCCTCGGGAACCTGGTCTACACCGTGATGGCCATCCGTCTCGCCCGGCGCACCGGACGCGACGACGTCACCGCCATGCCCCTCGGCACCGACACCCCGTCGACGATCGGCATCGCCCTCGCGGTCCTCGGCCCGGCCTTCGTCGCCGCGAAGGCGCGGATGTCCGATGCCGACGCCGCGGTGCTCGCGTGGCAGGTCGGCATGGCGACCATGGTGCTCATGGGCGCGTTCAAGGTGCTCATGAGCTTCGTCGGCGATCAGATCCGTCGCTGGGTCCCCGCGGCGGGCCTGCTGGGTTCGATCGGGGGGGT
>DATIGO010000280.1:0-5799 GCA_035454665.1 Gemmatimonadaceae bacterium
CATTCGACCCGCCTGATCACTGGCGCCGCCGTCGTGCTGACGCTGGCGGCGTGCGGCGACCTGTCGATCCAGCAGGAGGACGAGCTCGGCGATCAGTACGCTGCCGCGATCCAGCGCGAGCTGAGTCTCGTCTCCGACACCGTGGTCACGGGCTTCGTGACGCGGATGGCGAGGCGGATTACCCGGGTGGCCGACGACGCGCAGCGGGACTGGCACTTCTACGTCGTCAACGACACGCTGGTGAACGCCTTTGCCGTGCCTGGCGGTCACGTCTTTGTTTATCGGGGGTTGATCGGGCAGGCCCGCGACTACGCCGAGCTGGCCGGCGTGGTGGGTCACGAGATCGCGCACGTCACGCTGCGACACAGCGTGGACCAGATGAAGTCGCGGCAGAAGACCAACGTGATCGTGACCGTCGTCTGCGCATTCATCGACCTGTGCGGGTCGAGCGCGGCGCAGATCGCGATCGGCGTCGGCGGACAGGCACTCTTTGCCCGGCACAGCCGCGAAGACGAGTCCGAGGCCGATTCAGCCGCGGTCGACTACCTGGCCCGCGCGGGGATCGATCCGAACGGTGTGGCCGCGATGTTCCGCCGAATGCTGAACGCCAGGCAGGAGAGCCCTTCGGTCCTGCAGGCCTGGTTCGGCAGCCATCCCGCCGAGGAGGACCGGATCGAGCGAACGGAGGTGCTGGCGGCGCGGCAGGCGGCGAGCGCGCCGACTGCGTCGGGGGGACTGGGGGATCCCGGACGTGCCGGAGCCGAGGGGGCAGATCAGGCTTCGTTCACTGCGTTCAGGGAACGGGTGCTCGCGTTGCCGCGCTGAGCTCGCCGGCGCCGGTACAAGGCGACGCGATCGCGCGGGGAGGCGGATCGCATGAATGCGCGGTGAATCGCCAGAGCGCGTGTCGCAAGGACACGGCGATGTCGTTCCGGGCGACGGACGTGCCGACCAGGCACGTGGCCAGTTCGAGAATCCGCGGCGATCGGTGCGGAATCCGTAACTGCATTCGTTGCAACGCAGTACAAGGCGACACAATGACCGTCACGCCGCGCGACAAGCAGCCGCCCACCGGCGCGGGGACGGTCCGGACTGCCCTGCACGCCTCTTGCCCGTCATTGTGTGACGAACCTGGCCGGCTCGGAGGGGCCCAGGTCCCAGGCACTACGTGCGGGACGTCGCGTGACGGTGATGGACAGCCGGGGAATGCCGCTGGCGCGGGATCTCGCCGATCTTCCATCGGGCACGTGACGGCGCCGTGACGGACCGTCGCAGATTCGTATTGTGCCGAACCCCGTTGCTCCAAATATTAGCGTCTTCCGAACAGAAGCGATCTCCACCATGCCGCTCCTCGAAAGTCCCCTCGACGCGTATCGCAGCGACATCGCGCGCAACCAGATGCGCGACGATTTCGGCGGCGCGGACACGGTCTGGCTGCTCACCGCACACTGCATGTCGCGCCTCAGTCGCGCCTCGGTGGAGGACCGCGCCCTGATCGCGAGCCAGTGTTCGTCGGCGCTCCGCGACTTCACCGACTCCGCCAACGGCGGCAGCTCGCTCTCGGAGACCGATCTGGCCAACCTTCGGCTGGTCGTCGACGGCTTTGCCACGCTCATCGACCGGCATGGCGCGGAGCTGCTGGCGCGCGGCGTCCGCGGGATGGCCACTTCGATGGTGGAGGTGGGCGCCCTGTCCACCGCCTACACCACCGTCGCGCACACGCGCGAGGTGGCGGTCTGCGCGAGCGACCGGGAGCGGGGCTTGCTGGCGGCCACCCAGGCCTACATTGCGCGACTCCTCGGCGACCTGGAAACGGCCGAAGAGCTGTACGGTGCCAGCGAGGAGATCGGGCGCCAGTCCGTGGACTTCGCGGTACTGGCGCGCGCGAACATCGGACGCGGTGTGATCGCGCGCGTGCGGGGCAATTACCCGCGCTCCCGGATCTTCTTCGAGCGGGCGCTGGAGCTGGCGGAGACGGCGAGGGCCGACGACCTCGTGCTCCTCGCCCATCAGGGGCTCACGATCTGCTTCGCGATCAACAAGGACTTCGATCGGGCCCTGCAGCACGCCTGGGCCACTTACGAGTTGTCGCGCGGCGACGCCACGCGTGAGTCCGAGTCCCTGACGAATCTGGCGCAGCTCAGTCTCGACGCGGGCTTCCCGCGCGCCGCCCTGCGCGGCTTCGCGGCCGCTCTCGGGCGCACCAACTCGTTGCGGGTCGTGCTGAGCACGCTGGGAGGCGCGGCACTGGCGGCAGCCCAGGCAGGCGACGCGGACGTGCTGGACCGCATCTCCGACGAGACCGACCGGCGGGTGCTGCAATCGGCGCTCCCGTACGAGAACGCCCAGGCGCTCTACCACCTCGCCACGTCGTACGCCGTCATCGGAGTGCCGGAACGGAGCGAAGCCTACCTGGCCCGGACGCGGCGGCTGGCCAAGGCCCGGGGATTCTTCGAACTGCTGCACAAGACCGAGCGCCAGCAGCTCGCGCGGGCAGCCGCCAAGGCGGCCCCCGCGGTCGAGCTGTCGGTCGGATCTCAGCAGGTCGTCGCGTCGCTCTCGTCGGTCGACGTGGGCAACGCGGGCGAAGTGCTCGCGATCAGTTAGCGGGCTTGATGTAGCTGCCGGCCGGGTTCACGTAATCACCAGCTGGGTTCACGTAATCGCCAGCCGGGTTGACGTAGTCGCCCGCCGGGTTCACATAGTCCTTGTTGACGCAGGCGCCCAGGACGACCTCGGCTCGGGTGCACACTGCGGCCGCTGGTGCGGTCGGCGACGAGCAGGCGACGAGGGCGGACGACGTCAGGACAAAGGTCGCGAGGCGAATCGTGCGGCGCATGAGACAGCTCCATGCAGAAAAGGTGTACCGAAGTCTGCAATGCCGCGCCGCGTCCGACCGTTACGCTATGTGCAATCGTGATACATGGCGTAACATTTCGGGGCTTTTTTTCACGTGATTGTCGCCGCCGTCGTCTGGGATCAGGTCGGCCGAGCCCGCTTGACCGAGGCGCTCCGTCAGGAGGCCACGGTCCGCTTCTGTGAACGCGGGAGTGAGGCCGTCGCACTGGTCGAGGCCGGACTGGCCGGGGTGGTCGTCCTGGATCGGCGGGACCGTGACGGAAGCTCCACCCTCGGGCTCGTCAAGCGCATCCGGGATGAGTTTCCATCAATCCCGATCGTACTCTACTGTGCGCTCTCCCCCGATGCTTCCCGCGACGTCCTGAACTTCGCGCGCGCCGGGGTCGATCAGCTGGTCTTCCAGGGTGTCGATGACCTCAGGACACCGCTGCGGTCGGCCGTCCAGGCCTCCCTGGATCAGGTGTCCGCGAAGGCCTGGCTCGTAGAGCTTGCCCCCCTGGTGCCCCAAAACGTCGTCCCGTTCCTGAAGTACTGCCTCGAGCACGCTCGACGGAACGTGACCGTCGAAGAGCTGGCCATTGCCCTGGGGGTGCACCGCAAGACGCTGGTGGATCGCCTGAACGCGGCGAACCTGCCATCCCCGAGCTCATTCATCTCGTGGAGCCGGCTGCTGCTCGCCGCCCGGATCCTCGAGGATCCAGGGAGGACGGTCGAGCAGGTGGCGCTGCTTCTGGACTTTCCGTCCGGTCCGTCGCTCCGGAACATGATGAAGCGTCACACCGGTCTCCGGTCGCTCGAGGTGCGCGAGAACGGGGGGGCGCGCTGCGTGCTGCACGCGTTCAAGCGGGAGCTGGCGGCCGCGGCCGCTGCACAACCTCCTGCTTCCTGAACGACGGCACAGGCGCGGGCGCGACGGGTCAGGCCGCTGCCCCGCCGGCGGCGGGCTCGAGTCGCACGAAACCGGCCGGATCGAGCTCCAGAGCGAGGCTGGTCCCGGGCTCCAGAGCCTTGAACGGCGGCGAGCCGAGGAAGTGGTGCGTATGCGCGGCTCCGGCCCCTGCCTGGCCGCAGGTGCATGCAAGCGCCGTCAACTTCGCGAGCCCCGACGTCGTCTCGCCTCCCGACGCTGCCTGGACGACGTACATCACGTCGTAGCCGTACGCACCGATGACCTGCGCCATCTCGGCATCGATCTCCAGCTTGCCGTCGAGGGGCGTCTTCCGACCGACCGTGATCGTGCCGAGGCGCCGGATCGCGCCTCCGACCGGAGCCGGCGAAGGAGAAGCGTCGGCGGAGTCGGAGCGTCCGGCTCGGGCCCGATCCGTTTCGTATTCCGCCACCGCCGACCTCTCGTGTGGATCGTGGAACGCGTGCTCGAAACGTCGCACGATGTCCGCCACGGATTCAATGGTGGAGATGTGGGCGACGCTCTTTCCGGCCTGCCAGTAGTCGCGATCGGCATCGCCGCGGTTGAGCGATTGCTTGAGCCGGGTGATGGAGCGGAGCCCGTAGATCGTTCGCATGAGCCGTTTGCGCCGCCGGCCGCGCAGCATCCACCGGGCGAGCGGTCCGGCGGCGAGGCCGACACGTTCGGTGTACGGGGTGCGGATCACCGCAACCGGAACGCCCGTGAGCCGCTCGGTGTGCACGATGTCTTCCTCCCCGGCGTCGAGGATGGCCTGCTTGTACCGGGGGTGGGCGTTGCACTCTCCTGTAGCGATGAAGCGCGTTCCGAGCTGCACGGCCGCGTATCCCAGGCGCAGTGCATCGGTGAAGCCATTTTCGTCTCCGATGCCGCCGGCGCAGACGAGCGGGAGACCGAACGGGGCGAGCTCCTCGCGCAGCGCCGCGGCGTTCCGGTCGCCCGCGTGTCCGCCGGCCCGGTCGTTGACCGCGATCAGCCCGTCGACGCCGGCGTCGACGCCCTTGCGCGCCCACTTCGCTTCCGTGACGTCATGGTAGACCACCGCGCCGGCGGACGCCACGCGGTCCACGACCCACCGGGGGTTGCCTAACGATGTTATGAAGAAACGCACTCCTTCCTCGAGTGCGATGGCGACCCATCGTACCATCCGCTCGTGGTAGGCGCGCGAGCTGGTCTCGATGAGGGCGTTCATGCCGATCGGCGCGCCGCCGGCCAGCCGCCGCACGAGGCGGATCCCCTCGCGGAAGTCGTGGCCGTGCACATAGGTGAGCGAGATGGGCTGCAGGATGCCGAGCGCCCCCGCCGCGGAGACGGCCCCCACGAGCTCCGGGTTGGAGCACGGGTACATCGCGCCGCCGATGACGGGCACGCGCACGCCCGCGTGCCCGAGAAACCGGCCGTCGAACGCCGGGCGTGCCGCGTGCGTCACGCGCCGGGCTCCCCAGGCAGCCGGACCAGCCACCGCACGGTGGCGCGGGCCACCTCGTCGCCTGCTGCGTCGCGCACCACGGAGCACACCTCGAGCGCCGTGGATCCTCCGAGCGGGGGGATGTCGACGGTGGAGTCGGCGCTGAGCGTACCGCGCGCCTTCTTCAGGTACGCGATCGAAAGACCGGTTACGATGCCACGCGCTCCGGGCGGCAGCGCGGTGAGCATGGCGAGCCCGCTCACGACCTCCGCGAGGTTGACGAGCGCGACGGCGTGAATCGACCTGAGGTGATTGCGCACGCGGGGCCGGTCGCGCATGATCGCGCGCGCAAAACCGGGTCGCAGTTCGACGATCCGCGCCCCCACGGTGCCGGTGTAGCGCGCGCGCCGCCCCACGAGCCAGGCGAAGACGCGTTGGCCGCCCGGCAGGCGATGCCAGCGTCGCCAGTGAGCCAGCAGGCGTGCCCCCGGTGCGGCGTCGTCGTCGCTCACAACCGCCTCAGAAAGCGCTCGGGGTCGAGCAGAAATTCGCGCGTGAGCGCGACATGTTCCAGCTCTGCGTACGTCGTCTCCCGGACCGGCGTGTC
>DATIGO010000281.1:0-14778 GCA_035454665.1 Gemmatimonadaceae bacterium
GGTTGAAGATCCGCATCTCCACGTTGTCGTTGCGCGGCACGAAACCGGCCTCGCTCTCGAAATCCTCGCCGAAGCCGGTGAGCGAGTAATGGAACCCCCAGAGCTGACCGGTCCGATCCAGCACCGCGCTCCACATCGGCGCGGAGCGACGCACGCCAGCGACCTCGGTCCACGACTGCCCGAGCTGCGACTCGAAGTAATAGATGCGGCCGAAGACGATCCGCGAATCCGCCGCGACGACCGTGTTCGCATCGTCCTCCGCCCGGCGATCGGTGAACGTGAGTCCGGCCACCGAGTTGCCACCGAAGTCGCTCCGGATCCGCGACACGTTGAACCAGGCGTCGTCGCCCGGACGATCGTCGAGCGCCGTGAGGTGCGCGATGCCGAGCGGCCCGAGCTTGCCGGTGATCTTCGCCCCCGCCGCCGGCGAGATCACCCGCCGCGTGTACACGAGCTGGTTCGGCGTGCTGAAGAGCTCGATCCCCTCGAGGAAGAAGGGCCGCTTCTCGGGGATGAAGAGCGCGAAGCGCTCGTTCGCCGTCACGAGGCCGACGTCGGTCTCGACCTGCGAGAAGTCGGGGTTCACCGTGGCGTCGAGCGACACGGCGGGAAATCCGACGCGGAGATTCACACCGGCCTCGGTCTTCGCGCTGCCGCGATCGAACTCGCCCGTGGTCTCGTCGCGCGCGCCGTTCAGCACCGTGGTCACGAATGGTTGCCACTCGGTCACGATGCCGCGCTCCACGTCCTCGATCCCCCGCATCGTCCCGGCCTGCGCCAGAAAGCTCGCCGAAGCGCGCCGCGTGTCGACCCACGTGTCCTCGGTGTTCGTGCTCGGCGTGATGCGCGAGATGTTGAGGCCCCACTCCTGCGGCCCCGAGGAGTCGAAGCGGAGGCTCTTGAACGGGATGCGCACCTCCACGACGTACTGGCTGTCGGCCACCAGGCCGCGGGACTCGAAGTGGAAGTCGGGGCTCCAGTCGTCGCCGCCGCCGAACATGCGCCCCGCGGTCCCCGACCCTTCACTGCGGACGCCGTCGAGCTGCACGCCCAGCGGGTTCACGCCGAAGACGAAGGCGCGGCGGCGGTCGTTGAAGGTGTCGAGGTAGATGATGACGCGATCGTCGTTCAGGATGGCGTCGCGCTTCGAGAGCGTGGCGTTGAGGTTCGATCCCGGCCGCACCCGGGCGACGATGCCGAAATGCAGCGCCTGCGCGGTGTAGAAGACGCGGACCTCGGTGGCCTGCGTGGCGGGCTGGCCGTCGGCGGGCTCGTACTGCGAGAAGCCCGTCAGGCGCGCGGCCTGGGCCCAGGCGGGCTCGTCGAGGCGACCGTCGACGACGATCTCCTCCGCGGCACGGGGCACATCGAAGGTCGGTGAGCCGTTGCCGGGGATGGTGGGGCCGGTTGCGGCGGCGACCTGAAGGAGGAGACCGGGGAGCAGCATGCGGGGAATTTACGGCCGGGGAAGGGGACTCGCTGGGCGTGCGGGCGGCGCCTGTCATCCCGAGGAGCGCAGCGAGAGCCTGCCCCGAGGAGCGCAAGCAACGAGGGGAGGGATCTCCTCTCCGTGCGCTCGTGGCCAGCTACCGGGACAGGTGGATGGATCCCTCGTCGCCTGCGGCTCCTCGGGATGACAGCGTGCCTTCCGTGTCCCCTCATCGCCTGCGACTCCTCGGGATGACAGCAGGCCTTCCCTATTCCCTTGCCCTCCGGGCCACCTCTTCCTCGGTCAGGCCGTACAAGGGCGGAGTCGCGACGCCGAGCAACCCCAGCATCAGATACATCTGTCCCCGGTGGTGCGCCTCGTGCTCGATCATCGCGCGCAGCCACTTCCAGGTCGTGATCGCGACGCCGCCCGCGGTCATCGTCTTTCCCGTCCACTGCTCCGGCGTCAGCGCGCGGAACTCCGCCATCGCGTCCTCGTGGCAGCGGGTGTGATAGGCGGTGATGGCGTCCAGCCCGTCCGCGAGCTCCGGGCCGTGCCCGGGATAGCGCATCGGGCGTCCGTGCACGGTCTCGGCGTACATCCACCGCTCGATCCCGGCGAGATGGCGCAGCGTGTCGCCTAACGTCCAGCGGCCGGGAGCGGGAGTCCACTCCACGCGGTCGGCTGGAATGAGCGGGATGAGGCGCGTGGTGCGCGCGCGAACGGAAGGCCAGTAGGCGAGGAAATCCTGGAGCGTCATGGCTGGTCGAGGGTCAGGGCTGAGCGGGCGAGGGCCACCACCTCACGCCTGCCATACCTCCCCGAGCAGACGCATCCAGTTCCCTCCGATGATCTTTTCGATGCGCGCGGACCCATGGCCAGCCTTCGCCAGCGCGTCCGCGATCAGGTCCATCCGCCGCGGCGAGTTGAAGTCGGGAACGTAGTTGAACACGTCCTCGGCCTCGCCCGGCGCGGAGATGCCCGCGGCGCGGCGCGCGCGCACGAAATCCGCGTGAGTCGCGCGGAACGCGGGGGTGAGATCGAGCGGCGTGATCGAGAGATCGCTCCCGACGCCCACGTGGTCCTCCCCGCACACGTTCACGGCGTGACTCACGTGCCGGAGGAAGTCATCGGCGTTGGGCTGACCCTGCGCGCGGAGGAACGGCATCAGGTAGATCCCGATCACGCCCCCCTTCCGGGCCATGGCCCGGAGAATCGCGTCCGGCTTGTTGCGCGGCACGTCGTTGAGCGCGGCGCAGCCGCTGTGCGTGGCGGCGACCGGGCGCGTCGACGCCGCGATCGCGTCCGTCGTGCTCTGGCGCCCCACGTGGCTCACGTCCACCAGCATCCCGAGCTCGTTCATCCGGCGCACCACCTGACGCCCGAACACGCTCAACCCCGCGTTTCCCGGCTCGAGGCAACCGTCTCCCACCAGGTTGCGCAGGTTGTACGTGAGCTGCACGATGCGCACCCCCAGGTGATGAAAGAGATCCACGCGCGAGACGTCCAGGTCGAACATCGTGGCATCCTGGAAGCCGAGGATCACCCCCACGCGCCTGGAGCGCTTGGCCTCGCGAAGGTCGGCGACGGTGCGGACCTTCATGAGCACGTCGGGATGTGCGGCGAACTCGCGCTCCCAGAAGGCGATATTGCTCACGGTGCCGATGAAGGAGTCGGCGCCGACCCCCGACGCGCTGCACGTCGCGTTGACCGCCGTGATCCCCGAGCCGCGCGCGTTCTCCACCATTCCCGGCGTGAGCGGCCGCGCGTACATGTCGGGCACGTTGAATGGCGTGACCGACGCGAGGAGATCGATGACGATGGCGCTGTCGTAGCCGGGCCAGGAGGACCGTGATGCGTGACGGGTGACGGGTGACGTGAGAGGGGTTCGCGGCGACAGCGGGGAGAGGCGCAGGGCGCCGGGCGTCAGCGCGGCCGCGGCGAGGAGGCGGGAGAAATCGCGACGCGTGAGGGGTGAATCGTTCGACATGGGCGGGGACCGGTTGCGAGGGGAGCCGGAAACGCCGGTGCCGGAAAAGATGTCGGGCGGCGCCGGTGGGCGTAATGCCGGCGGACGGCGGCCGCCCTGCCCGCCCGTGCCACCGCGCGCCGGCCGGCGCGGTGTATATTCACCCCGGATCTGGCGGTCTGATGCGGTGCCACCCCTGGGGGGCAGCCCATGCAATGGTCCATCATCGCGCTGAACTTTCTTTACGCCGTCCTCGGCGTAGCGCTGATGTTCATCGCCTATCGCGTCATCGATCGCCTCACGCCCGAGGTGAACTTCCCCGAGGAGCTCCGGAAGGGGAACGTCGCGGTCGCGATCTTCGTGGCAGCGATCTTCCTTTCCGTCGCCCTCGTCGTCGCGGGAGCGCTGAACTGAGCACGCCGCCCGCCGGATCGCGCCGATGGCTCGGTGCGTGTCTCGCCGTGTTCGCGCTGCACCTGCCGCAGGAGCCGGTCGGGGCGCAGCGCCGCCCCGCCCCCGACCGGTACGACGAGACCTTTCGCAAGTACTCCAAACGCTACTTCGGCCCCGGCTTCGACTGGCGTGTCTTCAAGGCGCAGGGCATGGCCGAGAGCAACCTGGATTCCACCGCGGTGAGCCGCGTGGGCGCGCGCGGCATCATGCAGCTCATGCCGTCGACGTTTGCCGAGATCCAGTCACGCAATTCCGAGATCAGCCGGATCGACGATGCGGAGTGGAACATCGCGGCCGGGATCTACTACGATCGCGTGCTCTGGCGGCTGTGGCAGAAGGATTCGATCGACACGCACCGGCGCGAGTTCATGCTGGGCAGCTACAACGCGGGACGGCAGACGATCCTGAACGCGCAATCGGTCGCGCGGTCGTCGAAGCTGGATCACCGGGTGTGGCCGAGCATCGAGGCCGTGGGGCCGCGCGTGACGCGCTGGCGGCACCGGGAAACGGTGTCGTATGTGAGGAGGATCCAGGAGTACCTCGCGCGCTTCGATGACAAGGGGCGGCTGAAGAGGCCCGGCGGCTAGGCCGTCAGGTCAAACCGGCGCCGTGGTGTCATCCCGGGCGAAGCGAGGAATCTGCTCCCCGTACTCCGCGGCCGGTCACCGGCCCACCGAAAGCCAATTCCCCCTCGTCGCTGGCGCTCGGTGCCGGCTCTCGTCGCTGGCGCTCGGTGCCGGCGCTCGTCGCCGCGTCTGCGGTGACAGACGCGATTCCCGCTCTCAGCAACCAGCTCCAGCCATCAGCAACCAGCAACCAGCCCCTGCTTACAAGCCTCCCCTCTCCCACGGCCCCCAGATCGCGAACGACACGCTCCTGAGCGTCGGATCGTCGTCCAGCCGTCCCATCCCCTGGATGTTCACGAAGAGCACGCGGCCATCCGGGCTGAAGGTCGCCCCGGCGAATTCGCGGTTGTTCATGGTGTTGCGGGCGAAGGTGAAGATCTCGCCGCGCGCGCTGAGGCCGCGGAGGTGGCAGGTGCCGGCGGCATCCTCGCACAGCACGATGCCCCCGCGCGGCCCCACGCAGATGTTGTCCGGCGCGTTCAGGACCTCGGGGTTGGTGGACTCGAAGACGAGCAGCAGGTCGCCGTCGGCGCCACTGCGGGGGCGGTAGCGCCAGACCTGGCCCAGGTTCTTGTCGCCGCCGCTGGTGGCGTGGAAGTAGACGCTGTCGTCGCCCCACCAGGCACCCTCGAGTCGCGCGAAGCTCGCCGCGCCCTTGCCGAAGCCCTGCTGGAAAACCGTTTCCGCGGTGCCCAGCGCGGGATCGACGTCGGGGATGTCGATCCAGGTCACCCGCATCGCCGCGCCGGGCTGCTGCCCCTTGGAGGTATCGAACTGCGGCCGGTCGGCCACGGCGAGCATCTGCAGCTTCCCGCCCTCGCGGAGCCGGCCCGGCCGGTTGGGCGTGAAGCGATAGAAGCCCGACCGCGGGCTGTCTTCGGTGAGAAAGACGTTGCCGGTGCGCGGATCGATCGCGAGCGCCTCGTGCACGAAGCGCCCCATCGCCTTGAGCGGCACGGCCTCCACGAGCCCGTTCGACGACGCCGGGACCTCGAAGACGTAGCCGTGGTCCTGATCGAATCCCTGTCGCCTGCCTAACGTGGTCTCTTCGCAGCTCAGCCAGCTCCCCCATGGCGTGGGGCCGCCGGCGCAGTTGACCATCGTGCCGTTGAGGCTCATCCAGGAGCGCAGGATCTCGGGTGAGCCGTCGCGCCGGAGACGCAGCTCGATCGTGCTCGTGCCGCCGGGTCCCTTGCGATCGTAGGCGTGCGCGGGATCGCCGAAGGCGGTGGAGGTGATCACGCCGTCGATCACCTGCGGCCGCAGCTCGTGGTTGCGGACCAGGCGGATCGTGCCGTTGGGCATCGGGAACGCGGCCATGCCGTCGTGCGCGCCGGGCGTGGGGGTGCCGTCGGACATCGGCGTGTGCTCGGCGCCGAACATCACGTACTTGAAATCCGGCGGCAGCGCGAGCTCGGGTCCCGCCGACACGAGTTCGCCATAGCTCCCGCCGCTCCCCTCGGGACGGATCGTGGCATCCGAGTCCGATCCCTGCGTGGCCTGCACGCAGGCGAGCCCCGCGAGCGAGGGAGAGATTGCGATGCCCGTCAGGACGGATTGCCGGAGGAAATCCCGGCGGGTCGGCGTGGACGACATGGATGCTCGGGGTTGCGGTGCTCCAAATGATGGCACCCGGTCCGCGCGCCGGGAACGCCTCGTTGTCATCCCGAGGAGCCGAAGGCGACGAGCGGATCTACTCGCTCGTATCCCGTGGCTGGCCACCGAGTACCGCGAGCGGATCCCTCCCCTCGTTGCTTGCGCTCCTCGGGGCAGGCTCTCGCTGCGCTCCTCGGGATGACAGGAAGCCGCATCAGGAGCGGCGCGAGCGGGGGGCCGGGTCGTGTGACAGGCAGGCCGTCCGAGTAGATTGCACGCCCCCCCCCGGGACACCGCCTGGACCCCTGGCGACCCCGGCCGCGATTCCCCTGACCGACCTCGAGACCGTGGCTCCGCAATTCATCTATGTAATGAAGGCGCTCACGAAGGTGGTTCCGCCTTCGCGCGTGATCCTGAAGGACATCTGGCTCTCGTTCTATCCCGGCGCCAAGATCGGCGTGCTCGGGCCTAACGGCTCCGGCAAGAGCTCGCTCCTCCGCATCATGGCCGGCGTGGACAAGGACTTCAACGGCGAAGCCTGGGCCGCGCAGGGCACGAAGATCGGGTACCTCCCGCAGGAACCCGAGCTGGACCCCTCGTTGGACGTACGAGGCAATGTGGAGCTGGCGGTCCGCAAGGACCGCCAGTTGCTCGACCGCTTCAACGAGATCTCGATGAAGTTCGCCGAGCCCATGAGCGACGACGCGATGCAGAAGCTGCTGGACGAGCAGGGGCGCATCCAGGAGCAGATCGATCATCTGGATCTCTGGAACCTCGACAACAAGATCGAGGTGGCCATGGACGCGTTGCGGCTCCCGCCCGGTGATTCGGACGTGACGACGCTCTCGGGCGGCGAGAAGCGCCGCGTCGCGCTGTGTCGCGTGCTCCTCGAGCATCCCGACCTGTTGCTGCTCGACGAGCCCACGAACCATCTCGACGCCGAGTCGGTGGCGTGGCTCGAGAAGCACCTGGAGACGTTCCCCGGGACCGTGGTGGCGATCACGCACGATCGCTACTTCCTGGACAACGTGGCCAAGTGGATCCTGGAGCTGGATCGCGGGGCCGGTTTCCCGTACGAGGGGAACTACTCCTCGTGGCTGGAGCAGAAGCGCACGCGTCTCGCGCAGGAGGAGAAGGCCGCGAGCGCACGGCAGCGCACGCTCGAGCGCGAGCTGGAGTGGGTGCGCATGGCCCCGCGCGCGCGGCAGGCCAAGAACAAGGCGCGCATCCAGAAGTACGAGGAGCTGGCGAGCGAGGCGCAGCAGGAGCGCGCGGCGCAGAACGAGATCGTGATCCCGCCCCCGCCACGGCTGGGCAACGACGTCGTGATCGCCGACGGGCTGCGGAAGGCCTATGGTGACAATCTGTTGTTCGACGGGATGTCGTTCGCGCTTCCGCGTGGCGGGATCGTGGGGATCATCGGGCCTAACGGGGCGGGAAAGACGACGCTCTTCCGGATCATTCGTGGAACCGAGCCTGCTGACGCAGGCTCGCTCCGGGTCGGCGACACCGTGGTGATCGCCTACGCGGATCAGACGCGCACTCTGGACGGCGCGCGGACCGTGTGGGACGAGATCTCGGGGGGCCGCGACAACATTCCCGTGGGCAAGCGCGAGATGAACTCGCGCGCCTACGTCTCGAGCTTCGGCTTCCGGGGCGCGGATCAGCAGAAACTGGTCGCGAACCTCTCAGGCGGCGAGCGGAACCGGCTGCACCTGGCCAAGACCGTGATGGCCGGCGGGAACCTGCTGCTCCTCGACGAGCCCACGAACGATCTCGACGTCGACACGCTGCGCGCGCTCGAGGAGGCGTTGCTCGATTTTGCCGGGTGCGCGGTGATCATCTCGCATGATCGCTGGTTCCTGGATCGTGTGGCGACGCACATCCTGGCGTTCGAGGGCGATTCGGAGGTGGTCTGGTACGAGGGGAATTTCGCCGGGTACATCGAGGACCTGAAGCGGCGGAAGGGGCCGGACGCGGATCAGCCGCACCGGATCAAGTATCGGAAGCTGGTGCGGGCGTAACTCCGCTCCTGGGAGTTGCCGAGTAGCGATCCTCGGCTTCGTGGGCAGATCTCACCTCACCCCATCCCCGCCATGCGGAAAGGCGGTCGCTGCCAGGCTCACAAGAAGCGAGTCCAACGCGACGCACGAGCTCCGGGCATCCCGGATCATCGGTGATTGAACTCGACCTTCCCGGTGGAGCGAGACGGAACGCGGCCGTAGCGCACCTTCGTGGTCGCCGTTGGGCTCATTACGACGATGAAGTTGGCGTCGGGTGGGCGCGATGCCCGACGGCAGCGCTCACGCCTCCTGCCGGACGAACTGCACCTCGACCTCGATCCGCACCTTGTTCGCCACCAGCACACCACCGGTCTCGATCGCGTGGTTCCACCTGAGGCCCCAGTCGCGGCGATCGATCTCCGTCTGCGCGGAGAATCCCATGCGCTCCTTCCCCCACGGGTCGCGGCCCTGTCCCTCGAGCACGCAGTCGAACGCCACTTCCATCGTCGTGTCGCGTATCGTGAGGTCACCGATCACGCGGAAGCGCGAGCCTTCCTCGGGATGCACGTGGCCTTCGGCCCGCATGCTCCGGAACCGGATCATCGGATAGCGCTCGGCGTCGAAGAAGTCCGCCGAGCGCAGATGGGCGTCACGCTCCGGCGCGCCCGTGTCGAGGCTCGCCGTGCGGATCTCGGCTTCCACGCGGCAGCGGAGCGGGTCCTCCTCGTCGCAGTGGAGCGTCGCGCTCACTTCCTTGAACCGTCCGCGCACCGTGGTCATCATCATGTGCTTGACTGAGAACTCCACGCTGGAGTGCGCCGGATCGAGCTGCCAGGTCGATACCCGGGCCTGTACTGCGGTTCCGCCTGCCATGTCACCCTCCCTGCTGCGGCCTGTGCTGTGCGCGCGCACCGATTCCCCGGGCAGCGCGTCCGGAGGGTTGATCGTACCCGGTCACCGGCGAGAGTTCGTCGGCCGGTCGCCGCCGAGTCTGCGACGACGCCGGCGGATCTCCCCGTCAGCGCCCTCCTGCTCTCAAGCCGAGGAACTCGATGTCGCCGTCTGATGAGGGACGCACACTGCTGAACGGGTCACAGCGGCGGCACTTCGAGGTGCTCCTCGGCATGCTCCAGGACACCCTCTCGAAGGTGGAGCGCCTGGCCTCGGAAGGGGCGTCGGACCCTGGTGGCCCCGTGGTATACAAGGAGGACCTGCCTCCAGGGTTCGCCGCATCGATTGAGCCGGCGATGACCGAGCTGCGGCATCTCATCGCGCGCTTTTCGGCCGACCACGGGCTGCGCCAGCGCGCGGTGTCACGGGCTCGCTCGATCCGCGCCCTGTTGACGGCCGAATTGGTCCGCATCGAGGACAGCACCGCGGACAAGCTCCGCGGCTACGGCGCGGTCGATCCGGAGCTCGGCACGACGATCGATCCCGTGCTGCGCGAATTGCATGCGCTGCTGGGATCAATCCTGAGGCGCGTCGATGGCACGCCGGAGAAACGAACCGGTGGGTAGTCGGGGCACTGCCGCGCCAGCGCGACCGACAGGCCCTGCGTCAGCGTCCCTTCGGCACGAGTGAGTCGCTCGTGATGCGCCGGCTACCGCTCCGGCAGCGCGTCGATGCCGTATCCGGGCGTGCGCTGGTTCTCCGGCAGCTCGGGGCGATACAGGATCACCCGCGCCCGCTCGAGCGTGATCAGGCCCCCGCCGATCATCCGGTCGAGCTCCGGGAGAATCGCCTGGATCTGCTCCTCGGTCTCGACGCATTCAATGACGATCGGCAGGTCGAGGGAGAGCACCTCGATCCGATCGGTATGCAACCTGGCGTTCGCCCCGAATCCCATGATCGCCCGGAACACGGTGGCGCCGGCGTAATGACGCGCGCGCAGGAGCTCGACGATCGCCTGGTACAGGGGTTTCCCCTTGTACTTGTCGCGTTCGCCGATGTGGATGCGCATCAGCGTGCGCTCTCCCTTGAGGCCGTGCGGCATGGTTCATCCCCTCCGCAGAAGCATCGACGCCGCACCGAATCCGGCGGCGGCGGCCGCCACGCTCAGTACGACGCTCGCGAGAACATACACAGAAGCGCGCTCCCACTCGCCGTCCTGCATCAGGCGCACCGTCTCATAGCTGAACGCGGAGAACGTGGTGAATCCCCCCAGCACGCCAATGCCGAGGAAGGCGCGCCACTCGGGTGGCGCGACCGTGCCCTCGAGAAATCCATACACGAGCATCAGCAGGAACGAACCGCTCACGTTGATGAGCAGCGTCCCCCACGGAAATGCGGGGCCGGTCGCCGCCTGAACCCAGCTCCCCACGGCGTACCGTGCCACGCCGCCGATTCCGGCGCCTACGAAGATCACGAGTGGCAGCATCCCCATTCCCCGATAAGCGAAAATCCTCCCGCTGGGCGTGAGCCCGGGGAGGAGTCATCAACCGCCTGCGCGGTGGTTTCGGCGAACTCCATCGCCATGTGTTGTAGTCGAACGCTACCGTGCCGCTCCACGACGTCGCAAGGCTCTGCCGGGCCGCGGCTGTCGCAAGGTCGCCTACAGCGGCCGGAAGAACTCCTCCAATTCCACCGCGCACGGCTTGCGTGATCCTTCAGGGGCCCAGATCACGCGCTCCCGTTCGACTGTGGGGAAGCGCACCTCGGGCGTCCAGATCTCGACCTGGTGCGCATCGGCGTCGACGATCCAGTAGAGCGGAATGCCCACGTCCTGATACAGCCGCCGCTTCGTGAATCGATCCGCGCGCAGGCTCGCGGGACTCAGCACCTCGACGGCGAGGAGGAGTGATTTCATCGCTGACCACTGCAGCGTACGCGCTTCCGACAGCGGAACAACGAACACGTCCGGCTGCACGAGCGTGTCGTCGCTCCAGGAGATGTCCGAGCGTGAGCCGAAGACGTGGAGATCGAGCCGGTAAAGGCGTACGTAATCGCGCAGGTAACCAGAGAACCTGTCCACGATCACCTCGTGCCAGACTCGCGGCGCCGGGCTCACGAGCAGCTCCCCGTACACGGTCTCGTACTGCTTCCCGTCGTCGGGGAGGGCGCGGACCATGTCCGCGGTCCAGTAGATCGGCACGGCCATGCCCATACGTTCGGCTCGGCGAGAGTGGATTGGCAAGAGGAAGCGAGCACGGCTCACGATAGCCGTGGCCGCGGACACGCCCGTCACCCTCTCACTGCGCGCCGAGTCGTCTCGACGCCTGCCGGCTGTCTACGCGCGAGGTGCCCGGAGCGCGGCCCGCCGGCTCGCGGCCTTCCTGGGCGTCTGGCGCTTCCGCTGCAGCGCGCGACGAACGGCGCGCTCCACGCCCATCAGCGCGCGGTTGATCGCCGCGACGAGCGTGCCCGCCTGATTCTGCACGACCACGCTCGGCAGGCCGCTCAGTACCGCCTTGATGCGACACAGCTTGTCGACACCGCCGCGTGGACCGTTGGCGTCCTCCACGCGCACACTGACCCGCTCGATCGAGGTCGCGAACTTCCCGAGCTTCGCGCCGAGCCGCTTCCGGATGCGCGCCCGTGCGCTCTCGTCGAGCTCCACGCCCGACATCCGGATGTTCGCCGGTACCATCGAAGCGCGCGTGCGACCCGCCGTGCGCTTGCGCGGTCGCGGAACGCGGTCCGCGAAGGGTGCGCGCTTCTCGTCCTGTGGAGCGCGCCGGGTTGATCGCGCGGTCGCGCCTGCCATGGGGCCTCCCTGGTTCCGTGTCTGCCTGGCATCGCGCAGCCGATGCGTCGGGCGGCCCGCACGCGGGCGCGTTGCATCATAGCCTGCCGGCATCGACTCCGTCGATGGCGCGTGGTCTGGCCCGGGCCGCGGAGCGAAGCGGGAATCCCTCACAGCCAGGCCTCGGTTCTGCTGACAGCCCGGCAGGATCCAACGGGCCAGCTTCCACCAGACGGCGGCAACAGGAGCAGATGGAGCACATGATGCTGGCAGGCACCAGATCCGCTTTCCACTGGTTCGCCGCGGTGAGCCTGGTGCTGGCATGCGGTCGCGGCGGTGACACCGTGTCGGACTCGGCGGCCACGACCCTCGACATGCCACCGCCCGCCGAGGCGGCGGAGCGGGCGCGCAACGCAGCGAACGCACTCGGCAGAGACCTCCAGACCAGGCTCTTCGCCGCGCTCGATTCCGGCGGGCCCGGGCGCGCGATCGCATTCTGCTCCGATTCGGCGCAGGCGTGGACCGCGCGTCATGCGCGCGAGGGGGTGTACGTCCGCCGCGTGAGCCTGCGCGTGCGCAATCCACTCAACGCGCCCGACGCGGCCGAAGAGCGCGAGCTCCTGCGGCTGGACTCGCTCCAGCGCGCGGGTGCGCTCCCAGCCGAGGTGCTCCGCACCGCGCGCACCGCTCCTGGTGATTCCGTCGTCGAGTACCTTCGGCCGATCATCGTACAGGAGCGCTGCCTCGCCTGCCATGGCGAGCGCGAGCGGATCGCTCCGGCCGTGCGGTCGATCCTCGACGCGCGGTATCCCACGGATCAGGCCACCGGGTATCGCACCGGTGACCTGCGCGGCGCGCTGTCGGTCCGCGTGCCGCTCCACCCGGGCGGAGGTGCCCGATGACGATTTCCATCCGCACTGAAGAGCTGCGTGCGTTCGGCACGCCGGCAGGTGACGGGGATGGCGCGTTCACGCTCACGCTCGACGCGTCCGACGGGTACCGGCAGGTCGCCGATTTCCAGCTCGAGGGCGTGGATCCCGTGGTGCTCGACGAGCCGCTCCCGTTAGGTGCCGGCACGGGACCCAATCCCGCGCGGGTGCTGGGCGCGGCCGTCGGCGGCTGCCTTGGCGCCAGCCTCCTCTACTGTCTCCGCAAGGCGCGCGTGGACGTGCGCGGCCTCCATACCACGGTGCGCGGGACCCTGAAGCGCAACGAACGCGGCCGGCTCCGCGTAGGCGGAATTTTCGTCCGCCTGGAGCCGCTCATCCCGCAGGAACAGCACGAGCGCGTGGCGCGCTGCCTCCCGGTCTTCGAGGATTTCTGCATCGTGACGGCGAGCATCCGCCCCGCTGTGAGCGTCGAGGTGGAGGTGCGTCCCGCGTCAGCCTGACGCGAGGTCACAGGTCGCTCGACGCCGCGGCAGGAATGGCACGCTCGACGGCGCGGCGGGGGGCGTGGTAAGCCTGGCCCTCTGGGAGTCCACCCCACGATTCCTTCATCACTCTCTCGATCACCGAAGGGCGAGTCATGCCGAACCGTACGAGGCACGTCTCGACTCGCCCCACGCCCGGGGTCCGCGGACTATCTTGATCGAGCGGGCGCTTCTGCGGCCGCCTCGGAGGCCCAAGCAGAACAACCACTTGCACGATGTCCGTCGCCATCACGCGGGGGGCTCGGGGCGGCCTCCCTGCCACCCCGTGGCCGCCGAACCGGTATCCCGAGTAATGAAGGACGGCGAAACAGTCGGTTCCGGCACCGCGTACTGATTGACGAGGTTCCCCCAGCCCACAGGAGCACTCATGTCGCGCCTCCTCCGCGCCGCCCTGGCCCTCGCGGTCGGCGTTTTTGCGTTCGTCCCCCAGGCCACGGCCCAGCAGGTGCCGGTGCGCGAGCTCCCCAGGCCCGCACGCGAGATCGAGGACCCGTTCTCGCTCATCACCGGCGCGATGGAGCTCAAGCCCGGCCAGATCATCCTGTACGACGGCGTCGATGGTGAGCTCGTGATCGTGAACTTCGCCGACGGCTCCCGCACTCCGCTCGGACGGCAGGGAAGCGGACCCGGTGAGTACAAGTCGATCGCGGGTCTCTTCCGGGTTCCGGGCGACACGATCTGGGCGCTCGACGCGGCGCAGATGCGGGTGGTGGTCTTCACGCCCGACCTCAAGCCGGGGACGACCTTCCCGTTCATGATGTTCGATGCCCAGGCCGGCACCGCGCTCACCGCGCCCTTTCAGAGCGACGGCCGCGGCCGCGTCTACTCCAGCGCGATGAAGATCCAGGCCGGGGGTGGGCGCGGGGCGATGTCGATGCAGTTCCCCGACTCGGTCGGTGTGGTGCGCCTCGATCCGCGCGCGGCCACGGAGCGCACGGAGGTCGCGCGCGTGCGCTTCCCCATGAGCGGCAATCCGAAGATGCAACAGAACGGGAACTCCTTCAAATACTCGATGGCGTATCCCGGGCTCGTGGCGGCCGATGCGTGGGCGGTCTTCAACGACGGCCGCATCGTCATCGTGCGGGGGGCGACCTACGCGGTCGAGATCCTCGGGCCCGACGGCAGGACGACGGCATCGGTCCGCATTCCCTACGACCGTATTCCCGTGACCGACGCCGACAAGAAGGCGGAGATGGACGAGGCGAAGCGCCAGATGGAGGAGCAGGGGAAGGCGGCACAGAAGATGATGCCGGCCGGGATCTCGATGGAGTTCGAGCTCCTGCCGCCGGCCTCCTGGCCGGACGCCTACCCGCCGGTCGCACCGTTAGGCGCGCTGGCCGCGCCGAACGGGGACCTCTGGGTCCGGCGGGCGATCCCGATCCGGGTCGGCCGGGAACAGTGGGACGTGCTCGATCGGACCGGGAAGCTCGTCGCCCGCTGGCGCCTGCCGGCCAGGACCACCATCGTGGCGGTCGGGCAGGGCGTGGTGTATGCCGTCCGCACCGATGAGGACGACCTGCGATACGTGCAACGGGTCGAGTTGCCCCGCTGAAGTCGCGGGGTCCGTCGCACCCGGGCCGGGGGGGGG
>DATIGO010000282.1:0-5610 GCA_035454665.1 Gemmatimonadaceae bacterium
CGACCTCGAGCCGCCAGATCCCGCGGCGGGGGCGAGGAATCTTCCACCGGCGCCGCGGCGCCCGGCAAGCCCCGCGAGGACATCGGGAGCGGTCGGTGCGCGGCGCCGGTGTGAATCGAGTCCCACGCATCGCCGCCCCCGGAGCGGGCGGATCGCCTACCATGCTCCCGGCCCGTCACTAGAATTCAACGGATCACCCGCTCTCGACCACTCGCCTCTTCGTTGCCATGACCTCTGTCGCCGCCGACCGCCCAGCCGCCATTCCCGGTCCCCCCGACTTCGGCGAGCCCATCACGCTGCGGGATGGATCCCTGCAGGTGCCGCCGCAGCCGATCATCCCGTTCATCGAGGGAGACGGCACCGGCCCGGACATCTGGCGCGCCTCACAGCTCGTCTTCGACGCCGCCGTCGACAAGGCGTACGGCGGCGCGCGGCGTGTGGCGTGGTACGAGGTCCTCGCGGGCGAGAAGTCCAAGGCACTGCTCGACGACTGGCTGCCGGCCGATACGCTCGCCGCGATCGCGAAGCACCTGGTGGCGATCAAGGGGCCGCTCACCACGCCCGTGGGCGGCGGTTTCCGCTCGCTGAACGTCGCGCTGCGCCAGAAGCTGGATCTCTACGCGTGCCTCCGGCCGGTCCGGTACTTCCCCGGCGTGCCGTCCCCGGTGAAGCGACCGGAGGACGTGAACATGGTGATCTTCCGCGAGAACACCGAGGACATCTATGCGGGGATCGAGTATGCCGCGGAGACGCCGGAGGCGCGCAAGCTCGTCGCCTTTCTGCACACCGAGTTGGGCGTCTCGAAGATCCGCTTCCCGGAGACCAGTGGCATCGGCATCAAGCCGATCTCGCGCGAGGGGACGTACCGGCTCGTGCGCGCGGCCATCGAGTACGCGCTGCGGCAAGGCTTCACGAGCGTGACCCTGGTGCACAAGGGAAACATCATGAAGTACACCGAGGGTGCCTTCCGCGACTGGGGGTACCAGCTGGCGCGCGCGGAGTTCGGCGGCGTGGAGATCGACGGCGGTCCGTGGATGCGGCTCCCGAGCGGCATCGTGATCAAGGACGTCATTGCCGACGCCTTCCTCCAGCAGATTCTCACCCGCCCGAGGGAGTACGGCGTGATCGCGACGCCGAACCTGAACGGCGACTACATCTCCGACGCGCTGGCCGCGCAGGTGGGTGGCATCGGCATCGCCCCCGGGGCGAACATCAACTACGTCACCGGGCACGCGATCTTCGAGGCAACGCACGGCACGGCGCCGAAGTACGCGAACCAGGACAAGGTGAACCCGGGTTCGGTGATCCTCTCCGGAGAGATGATGTTCCGCTACCTCGGATGGGACGAGGCCGCAGATCGCATCATCGTGTCGCTCGAACGCACGATCGCGCAGAAGCGCGTGACCTACGACTTCGAGCGCCTGATGGAGGGAGCTACGCTGGTGTCGTGCTCGGGGTTTGCGAGGGCGATGGTGGAGAATATGTAGGAGCAGGTGGCGGCTGGTTGCCCGTTGCTGATGGCTGAAGCTGGTGCTGAGTAGGCGCGGGTGGCTGCGGTGGTCGAGGCGGTCCGGCGGCCGGCGCGGCGCCTCGCTACGCTGCTCCTAGACCGCGGCGATCGCCTGGATCTCGATCTGGTACCCATGGTGAAGCTCCTTCACCGGGACCACGGCGCGCGCCGGGCGATGGTCACCCATGATCGCTGCGTACGTCGCGTTTACCTCTCCCCAGAGCGCGATGTCGGCCACGTAGACCGTCATCTGCACTACGCGATCCAGCCCACTCCCCGCGGCGGCCAGGATCGCTGCCACGTTCCGCAGCGTCTGCTCGGTCTGTTCTGCCGCGCTCCCCGGCGCGTGGCCCTGCTGCCCCGGAACGATCGGCAACTGCCCGGCCACGAACACGAACCCGTTGTGCACCACCGCCTGGGAGTAATGGCCCGCCGGAATCGGCGCCCCCTCGGTCCGAACGGTCTGCATCAGGAATTCCTCCGTCTCGCGAACGACTGTGAGAAGACCGCCACCGCGTCATCCGTCACCCGTCACTGCCGGCGGCGCCATGACCACGCCGCTGCACTCCCCAAACCCGATTCGTGCGAAGCCCTCGCGCTCGCAGGAACCGCGCAGGATCACTTCGTCGCCGTCCTCGAGGAACCGGCGCTCCTCTCCCGTAGGCAGGGCCAGGGGCTCCGCTCCGCGCCACGTGAGCTCCAGCAGGCACCCGCGCTGCTCGCGCGTCGGCCCCGACACGGTGCCGCTGCCGAGCAGGTCTCCCGGCCGGAGGTTGCAGCCATTGCTCGTGTGATGGGTGAGCAGTTGCGCGGGCGTCCAGTACAGCTCCGCGAGCGTGCCCCGCGACAGCCGCGCGGCCGGCACCCCTTCGCGCCGCATCCGCGCGGTGCGCAGCAGCACCTCGATGCGCACATCGATTCCGCCCTCCGCCGCATCCTCGGGTGCCGTCAGATAGGGGAGTGGCGCCGGATCGCCGGCGGCGCGGGGGGAGGCTGCCACGCGGAATGGGGCGAGGGCATCCATTGTGACGACCCACGGGGACAGCGTGGTCGCGAAACTCTTCGCGAGGAATGGACCGAGCGGCTGATACTCCCACGCCTGGATGTCGCGGGCCGACCAGTCATTGAGGAGAGAGGCACCGAAGAGGTAGCGCGCCGCCCGCTCGATCGGCACCGGCTCGCCTAACGCGTTTCCCGTACCCACGAAGAACCCCACCTCCGCCTCGTAGTCCAGCCGCGCGGAGGGGGCGAAGACCGGCGTTCCCTGCCCGTCGGGCGCGCGCTGCCCGCGCGGCCGGCGGACCGGTGTGCCACTCACCACGATCGACGACGCCCGCCCATGGTACCCGATGGGGACCCAGGCGTAGTTCGGCAGGAGCGGCTGGTCGGGCCGCAGCATCTTCCCCACGTTCAGCGCGTGGTGGCGCGAAGCGTAGAAGTCGGTGTAGTCGCCTATCTCCGCCGGGAGTGTGACCTCGACGTCGGCCACGTCGAGCAGCACCGCCTGCCGGAGTCGCCTGGCCCGCTCTCCCTCGGGCGTGTCGGCGCGCAGCAGCCGGCTCAGCTGCACGCGCAGCGCGGTCCAGTGCGCGGGGTCGAGCGCCATCAGGCCGTTCAACGAGGCGGCTGCGCAACGCGCTCCCGCGCGCGAGGCGCCGCCCTCGAGCAGGCCGCTGTGCGCGGCCGCCGCCAGATCCACCACGCACGAGCCGATCGCCGCACCCACGCGCCACGGCTCCCGGGGCGCCCCCCCGCGCGGCCGGACGATGCCTAACGGCAGATTCTGGATCGGGAAGTCGGTGGCCGGATCGTTGGCCGAGTCCACCCACGAGCGGAGATCCGAGCGGTGGGTCTCGTTGAGCACCGTCACGATCGCGCCATGGGCGCCAGCGCCCTCAGCTCGTCCAGCGGCTCGCGAAAGGAGCAGGAGCCGAACCCCCGCACGAATCCGGCGCGGGCGCGCGCGATCTCCGCGGCCGGCAGCTCGTGCTCCTGCCACCGGATCGCCGCGGCCCCGACGGACAGCGCGTCGGGCGTCCGTTCCTCGAGCAGCGCCGTCACCGTCGCCTCATCCTCGCCCTTCCACACCAGCATCGCCGCCAGCATCACGTTCAGGAATCCGAACATCACCGTGCGCCGGCTCCGCGACTCGTATGTGAGCGGGTACGACGCCCGCAGTGGATGGTGCAGCCCGGCCGTCGCCTTGAACGCGATCCCCCGCTCATGGCACGCACGGAGGAAATGCGCCACCTGCGCCGCCGTCGGGAAGGCGTCCGCCGTTACGCCACCCGTGCGGATCTTCGCGTGCGCCCCGTGGCGCGCCGCGGCGAACGTGATCGACTCGATGTCCCCGTCCACGGGGACCTCCACGAAGACCTCCGTACCCGCGGCCGCCGCAGCAGAGATTCGCTCCACGTCCGCCGCGGACGGCGTGCGGACCTCGACGCAGTCCACGACGGCGGTCCCGCCGAGTCGCTGGTTCGCACTGCGGATCGCCAGGACTTCGGCATCCGCCTCGCCGCCCAGTATCGCGCTCACGCGCCACGGCCGCCCCTCCCCATCCGGCGCTGGTCGCTCGCTCATCACCGCGACGAACTCGTCGAGACGCGAGGTCGGCACCACGAAGCGTCCGAGCGCCCACGCATCGGCCCCGCGCCGGTAGTCGTCGTAGTTCCCGACCGCCGCCGTCATGCCGAGCGAGGCCGGGGGAAAGAGTCCCGCGTAGTCGATGGCGCCGGCCAGGAGGGCGCGCAGCGCGGGTGGGAACACCTCTACCGGGACTCGAGCACGCGCTGCACCCGGGCACGATACCGCTCGAGGGTGCGCCGCCCGGCCTCGATGTTGGTCGCCACCCACTCCGCGTTCACGAAATACGTCGGGTTGCCTCGGGCACGGATCTGCGCGAGGTACGGCTCGGCCTTGGCGTAGACGAGCAGCCCCTCGCCCGAGCTCTCGAGCATGAAGTCACCGTGGAGCACGTCCCATTTGACCAGGCCGTAGACCATCTCCCAGTACGTCACCACCTGGCGGAACGCCGGATTGAGCGGATGGTCCGACTTGAGAATCGCGAGCGCTTCGTCCTCGTTCCGCGGCCAGTACTTCGCGCTGATCGCGGCGCGCGACTCCCGCATGAGACCCTCACGCCGAAGATCGTACAGCCGCAGCACGAGCTCGGCATCATGATGATCGGGATGTTCCTTTCTGAGCACGCTGGTGGACCTCGGGGGTATTCTTCGTAGGGTCGAGGCGAATCGGCCGAATCGGCCTGGCGCTGTCGTCGCGGCGGATAATGCGACAGTCAGCGCGTGAATTCCAGCCGCGCGCGGAGGGTACAGGAATGCGCGTACTCAAGCGCCTTCTGCCATGGCTCGTGATCGCCGCGATGGTGCAGGCGTCCGCGGCCTGTGGCGCGCGACGGCAATCGGACCCCGCCACGCCGGGCGAGGCCGAACAGACCACGCTCCTGGTGCGCAACGACAACTACCTCGACCACACGATCTACCTGCTCTCGGGGTCTCAGCGGGTGCGACTCGGGGTCGCGCGCGGCCTCTCGACCTCCCGGTTCGTCATCCCCGCGCAGTTCGTCTTCGGACCCGTTGCGCTGCAGTTTCTGGCAGACCCCATCGGCGCGCGCGTGACGCCCGTGTCGGAGCGCGTCAGCGTCGTGCCGGGCGACGAAGTGCAGATCATCATACCGGCTCGCTGAACAGGCGTGCGCACCGCTCCCGCGGCGGAGACCGTGGCGCCAATGAACAGGGGCCGGTCAGCGTGACCGGCCCCTGCTGCATCCTGGCGCGTGGAGTGACTGCGGCCCTACGGAGTGACTGCGGCCCTACGGATGGATGATGGGCCGAAGTGCCGGCGCGTACTGGTGCGGAATCGGGATGCCACTGATCCCGATGCGGCCCGGGCGCCGCCGAGGCGGGCAGTGACCCGGATCGACCCGCCCGCCACGGATCACCACGCCGACCACATCACCCCAATCAGGCCCCGCCGTGCGCCCCCCGCCCACGGCGCCGCTCCCGCTGGACGAGGGGACCTCGACCGGTAGCGGAGCCGGGCGTGGCGCCACGATCGGTACGCGGGGCGCCTCGGCGACG
>DATIGO010000283.1:0-3730 GCA_035454665.1 Gemmatimonadaceae bacterium
AGAGCATCTCGCGGCGCGTGGTCCGGTTGTCGCCGATGATCACGGCCTTGCCGCCGCCGAGGTTCAGGCCCGCCACCGCGTTCTTGTAGGTCATGCCGCGGGCGAGGCGCAGCACGTCACGGATCGCCTCCTCATCGGTGGCGTAGTTCCAGAAGCGGGTGCCGCCTAACGCTGGACCCAGCGTGGTATCGTGGATGGCGATGATGCCGCGGTATCCGCTGGACTTGTCATAGCAGACCACGAGCTGCTCGTGGCCCATCTCGCCGATGGTGTCGAAGAGGTTCATGTGAGGGAGAAGGGACGGGAAGGTGTCAGCCGTTGCGCGGCACGCGGCCCGGCACGGCGCGGGGGATGGCAGGGCGGCGCTACCCCTCGTACCGGTGGAAGCCGCGCGCCGTCTTCCGGCCCAGCCACCCCGCGGCGACATACTGCCGGAGCAGCGGGCAGGGCCGGTACTTGTCGTCGCCGAGCTGGGAGTGCAGCACCTCGAGGATCGCGAGGCAGGTGTCGAGGCCGATGAGATCCGCGAGGGCGAGCGGGCCCATGGGATGGTTCATGCCCAGCTTCAGGACCGTGTCGATCGCGTCGGCGGTGGCCACGCCCTCCATCAGGCAGAAGACCGCCTCGTTGATCATCGGCATGAGCACGCGGTTCGAGACGAAACCCGGCGCGTCGTGCACCTCGACGGGCGTCTTGCCTAACGTGGCTGCCAGCGCGAGCACCCGGGCCGCCGTCTCGTCGCTCGTGGCCAGGCCGCGGATCACCTCCACCAGCGGCATCACCGGCACGGGGTTCATGAAGTGCATCCCGATCACGCGCTCCGGGCGCTTCGTGCGCGCCGCCAGCGCCGTGATCGAGATCGAGCTCGTGTTCGACGCGAGGATCGCTCCCACGGGCGCGAGACGGTCGGCCTCGCCGAAAATCCGGAACTTGAGTTCGGCCTGCTCCGTGGCCGCCTCCACCACGAGGTCTGCGTCGCGCACGGCGTCGAGCGTCGCGTGCTCGCGGATGCGTGCGAGCGCCGCCTCCTTCGCCCCGGCGTCGAGCGTCCCCTTCTTCACCTGGCGGTCGAGGTTCTTCTCGATCGTCGCGCGGCCGCGCGCGAGGGCGTCGGCCGACACGTCGATCATCGCGACAGGGAAGCCGGCCACCGCGAAAACGTGCGCGATCCCGTTGCCCATCTGCCCCGCGCCCACCACGGCGATCCGATCGGTCATGCCTCAGGCTCCATGCGCTCGGGACGCCGCGCGGGCCGTCCGATGAGAATCAGGATGCTCGCCACCATGGCGACTCCCGCGAAGACACCACCTTCCGGCCCCCAGGGGCCGCCGGTGGCCCAATCGGGTCCGGCATCGACCACGCGATACCGCGGCGCCGAGAGGCCGATGCCGCTGACCGCCGCGTGCAGGACGCCGGCCATCACGAAGTTCCAGGCGAGATGCGCGGCCCAGGCGGCGTAGAGGCTCCCCGTGCGCACCAGGATCGCGCCCAGGAAGACCCCGGCGATCGTCACGAGCAGCGTGGACTGCGCGCCCGCGCCCGCATTCTGCAGGTGCAGCATGCCGAAGATCACGCTCGTGGACAGGAGGGCGCGCCACGTCCCCCACCGCTCGCGCACGACCGCGAAGGCGAAGCCACGGAGCAGGAGCTCCTCCCACAGCGCGGCGGGCACGAGCAGCGGAAGCACGCCCACGGCGGCGCCTAACGGGTCTCCGGGCGGCCCGGGCTCCACTCGCAGCCAGCCGACGGCGAGCAGCACGGCCGACGGCACCGCGATCGCGGCCGCGCCGAGGAGCGCCCCACCCGCGATCGCCCGCGGCCGCAACGCGTCGCGCCCCAGGCCCACGTACGACCAGCCGCGCGGCTCCACGAGCCGGAACGTCCACGCATGGCCGATCAGCAGGCCGCCCGCCAGCGTCCAGATGAAGGCGTACGTCGGCGCCGGGGCACCCGTCACACGCCCGGCCAGGCCGAGCACCGGAGGCAGGATCACCCGCAGCGCCAGCACGCCGACGGCGCTGGCCAGGATGAAGACCACGAGCCGCCAGGGCGGCGTGATGTCGTTCAGCGGCGGCGGCGCCGTCATCGTGCACGGATCCCGCCGCCCTCAGGGCGATCCAGGCATCAGCCCGGGCGCGTCACGCTCATCGCCACCGCATCCCCACCACCCAGGCAGAGCGTGGCGAGGCCGCGCGTGCCGCCACGCGCGCGCAGGGCGTGCAGCAGCGTGACCAGCACCCGCGCTCCGCTCGCGCCGATCGGGTGGCCCAGCGCGATGGCGCCGCCGTGCACGTTCACGCGATCCCAGTCCCACCCGAGCGCATCGCCGTCGGCGATGGCCTGCGAGGCGAACGCCTCATTGGCTTCGATGAGATCGTAGTCGCCGATCGTCGTGCCCTCCTTCGCCATCAGGTTGCCCACGGCGCGCACCGGCGCGAAGAACAGGTCCTGCGGCTCCGTGGCTCCCGTGGCATAGGCGTCGATCCGCGCGAGGATCGCGAGGCCGTGCGCGCGCGCGTACGCCTCCGACGCGACGACCACCGCCGCCGCGCCGTCGTTCAGCGTCGACGAATTGCCCGCGGTCACGCTCGGATCGCCGCGCCCGTCCTTCGCCCCGAACGCGGGCTTGAGCTTCGCGAGCGTGTCGACCGTCGTGTCCTTGCGCGGGCCTTCGTCGGTGTCGATCACCGTGGGACCCTTCTTCCCCGGCACCGCCACCGCCACGATCTCGTCGGCGAACCGGCCGGACTCCATCGCCAGCGCCGCCTTGCGATGCGACTCCGCCGCGAAGGCGTCCTGCCGCTCGCGCGAAACCGATCCCTTCCGCGCCGTGTACTCCGCGTGGCCGCCCATGTGCACGTTGCAGAACGAGCACCAGAGCCCGTCGCGGACCATGCCATCCACGAGTGTCTGATCGCCGAACTTCACCCCCGCGCGATAGCCGTACACGTAGTGCGGCGCGTTCGACATCGATTCCTGGCCGCCCGCCACGATCAACTCGGCGTCGCCGGCGCGGACGGCCTGCGCCGCCAGCATGACGGCCTTGAGCCCCGAACCGCAGACCTTGTTGATCGTGACCGCAGAGACCGCCGCCGGAAGGCCCGCCTTGATGGCGGCCTGGCGCGCGGGAGCCTGGCCGACCCCACCCTGCAGGACGTTGCCGAAGATGACTTCCTGGATGTCGGACGGCGTGACGCCGCTCCGGCGCACGGCTTCCCGGATGGCGACCGCGCCGAGCTCGGGCGCCGCCAGCGGCGCGAGGCCGCCCAGATATCGCCCGATGGGCGTGCGGGCCGCGGCGAGGATGACGGGCAGGCGGGACGCGGAATGCGATGTATCAGTCATGACGGCGGAACACCGTGGTGAACCGGAGAGCCGGCGTGCTCAACGAGTCTTCGAGCACGCCGCGCGCGGTGGCGCGACGCGTTCAAAGGTAGTCCGGCGCGGCGGCCCGATACAACGGCGGGGCGCGGGCCGGGCCACGCGCCGGACGGAATCGCCGTTGCTCCGACCGGGCCGCGGTTACGCCGCCGCGGAGGCGACTCGGGCGTTCGCGACGTCCTCGAAGACGCGGAAGATCACGGGGTCGAAATGCGTCGCCGCGTCGCGACGCATCGTCGCGAGCGCGTCCGCGTGCGTCATGCCGCGCTTGTAGCTGCGGTCCGTTCTGAGCGCGTCGTACACATCCGCGAGGCCGAGCACCCGCGCCGCGACCGGAATGGCCTCTCCC
>DATIGO010000284.1:0-18571 GCA_035454665.1 Gemmatimonadaceae bacterium
GGAAGGCCGCGCCGACCGTGAAGGCGAACTTCCGGCCCTCCGCCGGCGTCAGTCGAGCTGGAACTCTTTTCTCCAATCACCCTCCTCTCGCCACTCGGGCTGGTCCTGCTTTGCCATCAGATAAGGTCCTACGACGAGGTAGTCGATGTGCGTGCGCATGAAGCACCGATAGGCGTCCTCGGGCGTGCACACGATTGGCTCCCCACGCACGTTGAACGACGTGTTCACGACGACGCCGCACCCCGTCATGCGCTCGAACTCCTCGATCAGATCGAAGTAGTTGGGGGTCGTTTCGCGACTCACCGTCTGGATGCGCGCCGAGTAGTCGATATGCGTGACCGCGGGAATGTCGGAGCGGACCAGGTTCAACTGGTCGATTCCCCAAAGCCCCCGCTGGGCCTCGGACATGGGGATCTGGCGTTCCTTCCGCACCGGTGCCACGAGGAGCATGTAGGGCGAGGGACGGTCGATCTCGAAGTAGTCGCCGACCCGGTGCTCCAGCACACTCGGCGCGAACGGCCTGAACCCCTCACGGAACTTGATCTTGATGTTCATCTGGGCCTGCATGCGGGGGCTCCGCGGATCGCCCAGGATGCTCCGGCTGCCGAGGGCGCGCGGGCCGAACTCCATCCGCCCGTCGAACCAGCCGATCACCTTCTCCTGTGCCAGGAGCGAGGCCGCGCAGCGGAGCAGCTCCTCGCGATCCATCCGGACGTACTTCGCGCCGACGCCGTCGAGAAACGCGCGGATCTCGTCCTCGCCGAACGAGGGACCGAGATAGGCGCCCTGCATGCCATCGCGGCCGGATCGAACCTCTCGAGGTCGACCGAGGTGCCGGTGCCAGATGAGCTGCGCGACGCCGAGCGCGCCGCCCGCATCGCCCGCGGCGGGCTGGATCCAGATGTCCTCGAACGGCCCCTCGCGAAGCAGTCGACCGTTCGCAACGCAGTTGAGCGCGACCCCGCCCGCGAGACAGAGGTGCTTCGCCCCGGTCTTCTCGTGGGCGTTTCGCGCCATCCGCAGCATGATCTCCTCGCACACGACCTGGACGGACCGGGCGAGATCCATCTCCTTCTGCGTGAGCGGCGTCTCGGGAACGCGGGGCGGCCCGCCGAACAGGGCGTCGAACGCGGGGCTGGTCATCGTGAGCCCCGACAGGTAGTTGAAGTAGCGCTGGTCGAGCGTGAAGGACCCGTCTTCGCGCAGGTCGACCAGCTCGCGCAGGATGAGGTCCACGTACTTCGGCTCGCCGTAGGGCGCGAGCCCCATGACCTTGTACTCCCCCGAGTTGACCTTGAAGCCGGTGTAGTACGTGAAGGCGGAGTAGAGCAGCCCTAACGAGTGGGGCCAGCGGAGCTCCTGTAGCAGCTCGAAGTCGTTCCCGCGCCCGTGCCCGGTCGTGGCGGTGGCCCACTCGCCCACCCCGTCGACCGTGAGAATGGCCGCCTCCTCGAATGGGGACGGGAAGAAGGCGCTGGCCGCGTGACTCTCGTGATGCTCGGCGTAGAGGATCTCGCCGCCGTAGCGGAGCGCCTCGCGGAGCTGCCGGTCGATGAACAGCTTGTCCTTCATCCAGAGTGGGCCCGCCTGGCGCATCTGGCCGAACCCGCGGGGGGCCACGGACAGGTAGGTCTCGAGGATCCGCTCGAACTTGAGCAGCGGCTTGTCGTAGAAGCCGACGTGCGTGAGGTCGCCCGGCGCGATCCCCGCGTGCCGCAGGCAGTAGTCGACCGCGCGCCTGGGAAACGCGGGGTCACCCTTGATCCGCGTGAACCGCTCTTCCGAGGCCGCCGCCACAATGTGGCCGTCACGCAACAGCGCTGCTGCGCTGTCGTGATAGAACGCGGAAATCCCGAGTATCCAGGTCGGCTTCTCTGATGCCATTCGGCCTTTTTCGAGCCAGCGGAGCGGGGGATGGGCTGAAAGCGAGCCCGGCAATCTGGGGACGGCCCACCCGTCGCGAAAGTCATGCCCCGCGGGTGCGAGGACCCCCATGGCCGTCGGAACGGGCGGCTCGTGAAGGTCCCCTCATGGTCAGAGAGGGCCGCGCCGCGCATATTGCGGCATCGCAGCGGGCGGCTACGATGCCTTCTCACGAGTCGGGAATCCGCCGATTCTCCAGCGCACCCGCGCCGCCGCATCGTCCGACGTGCAACTCTCGCTGCTGTCGCCCGGCTTTCTTGGACTCGCGCTGGTCGCGGTCGTCGCGCTCCCGGTACTCCGTGGAGACGCCCGCCAGCTCGCGTTCATCGCGATCAACCTGACCTTCATCTGGGCGGTGCTGCTGGGGCCCGCCAGCACGCTCGGTGTCCTCCTCTTCGCCCTGCTCGGCTATGGGCTCGTTCACGCATCCCTCGCGCAGGACCGCCGCGCGGCGCTGGCGATGCTCCTCGCGGGGTACGTCGCGCTCTTCATCTACCTGCAGCGTTACGACTTCCTGCAGTGGGTGCTTCCCGAAGCGGCGCTGCCCCGGTTCCTGAGCACGGTCGGGCTCAGCTTCCTCTTCTTCAAGATCGTCCACGTCGTCATCGACGCCGCGAGCGGAACCCTGGGCCGGCTCGATCTGCTCACGTATCTGAACTACTGCCTGAACTTCGCGACCTTCGCGATGGGCCCGATCCAGCGCTTCCAGGACTACCGGGCGCAGTGGGACGGCGAGCAGGCCGCTCTCCCCGATCGCTTCGAGCCGCACCTCGATGCCACGCTTCGCATACTCCTGGGCCTGGCCAAGGTCTATGTGCTCGCACCGTTCTTCGGCGACCGCGCTCTGCAGCCGGACACCAATCTCGCGGAGCTCAACCTCACCGGTTTCGTCGTGCAGTCGTACGCCTTCTGGATCTTCCTCTTCCTGAACTTCTCGGGCTACTGCGACGCGGTCATCGGTATCGGGAGCCTGTTCGGCGTACGGCCGCCGGAGAACTTCAACAAGCCGTATCTGGCCCGGAACATCTCCGACTTCTGGCAACGCCAGCATCGATCGCTCACCCTCTGGCTCACGGACTACATCTTCACGCCGCTGTACAAGAAGCTCCTGTCGGCGCCGCGGCTCACCGGCCACCGGCTCCTGGCCGCCAACATGAGCCTCTTCGCGACCATGCTGGTTTCCGGTCTCTGGCACGGGACCACGCTCAGCTTCCTGCTCTTCGGGGTGGCACACGGGGCGTGGTTCGTGGTCTATCACACCTGGGACGCGCTCCTCCAGCGGCGGCTCGGGCGCCAGGCGGTGCTGCGACTGCGCCGGAACTGGCTCGTGCATGCGGGAGGTATCTTCGTGACCTTCAACGCCACCGCGTTCACCTTCGTCTTCTTCCGCGTGAGTCCCGACGCGCTGCTGCTCGCGCTTCGGTCGATGGGGCCGGCATGAAAATCGCGGCGCGCATTGCGGTGAAGGTCGCGTGGGCGGGAGTGCTCGTCCTGCTGCTCGCCCTGTACGCTCGAGGAGCCGTGGACTTTGTCTATACGGGCTTCTAGGCTCCGCTTCTCCGCGCGCGCCCTGGCCACCGTCGCCGCCGTGTACGTCGGCGTGGTCGGTGGCCTGGAGCTGATGGCGCGCCACCTCGAGACCTCGGGCCAGGTCTATCCCTACAAGTGGGAGGACTGGTTCCGCTATCTGACACCCACGCTGTGGCGGTCTGACGGTCGGCCGGGGCTGATGCTCACCGGCCCATCCACGGCCCGCGAGAACTTCCTGGTCGAAGACTTCAGCACGGCGTTTCCGGGCAACCATGTGATCCCCGGAGCCATGAGCCTTGGCACCTTCCGCGACATCACCGCAGGGCTCGAGTACGTCGAGGCGGAGCACGGCCGCGCGGCGCTTCCCACCGTGCTGGTCCTGGGCATTTCACCGCGCTTCATCGCGGAGATTCCAGCCGAGCGCCCTTTTCCGCTGGCGCTCGAGCGCTACGGCCGGCGCCACGGTAGTCTCCTCGACTCGAGCGCGGCGTTCGGGCTGGCCCGGAAGTCCGCCCTTGGTGGCACGATCGACCACCTGCGTTTCAGGCTCTCGCGCCAGTCTCCCCGATACCGCGCCGTACTGGCCTGGCTGATCACGAGGCTCATCCCCGCCGATGCGAACGCCTGGCTGGCGGGCACGCGTGCGGCCGTGGTACTGTCCCAATCCGGAGTCGGGCAGCTCCTGGGCGTGCAGCCCATCGTGCGCGCCGGACCGCGGGAGTTTGCTCGTGGCTACATCTCGCCGTACCGCTATCAGCCGGTGCACACGTCGTGGCGCCGTGCTGCCCTGGAGGCCGCCCTCGACGACACGCTCTCCTGGTGGTCCGAGGTCTTCCGGTGGGATCCGGACCGTGATGCGGCGGCTGTGCGTGCCAGAGCGCTAGCGCTCAGGAGGTTCACCGCGGAGCGCGGCGTCGACCTCTTCGTGGTGAATCTTCCGGAGCATTCCGCGTTGCGCAGGCGCACGGATCCCGGATTCGCGGCTCGTTATGACGCGCTGATCCACGCCGCGTTCGATTCTCTGCCCCTGCTGGACTTGCGCTGCCTCCTCCCTGACGCAGATTTTTTCGATGCCGAGCATGCCTCGTGGAAGGGCGCGAAGGAGGTCTCGGCGCACGTGGTCGGCTTCATGCAGGCCATTCGTGCCGCGCGCGTGCGTTCGGGCGGGGACCGCGAGACGCTGAAGACCTTGTCGGCCCAGTGGTCCCGGGGGAACTGTGCGCTGGACCCGTGAAGACGAGGTGGCTGCGCTGAAGGGGCTCATCGACGCGGGGCGTGCCGATGAAGCCTGGCGGCTCCTCCTCAGTCAGGCGCAGGACGCAACCGATGCCGCGATGCTGATGGCGCTCGCCCGCCAGCGGCGACGGCTGCTGCACGTCGGCTCACCGCCACCGGCGCCTGCACGCGCGCGGGTCGCGCTCATCGGTGCTGCGACGACCTCCCTGATCGAGGAACCGCTGCAGCTCGCGCTTCAGGTCTCGGGCGTGGACTGCACGCTGCAGGCCTCGCCGTACAACACGGTGGTGCGGCAGATGCTCGATCCCGCCAGCGAGACGGTCGCCTTCGGGCCCGACGTGGCGGTAATCGTGACGACGCCGGAGCACATCGCCGACTGGCCCGATCCGTATGGCTCTGCTGCCGAGGTACAGCGCGCCGTCGACACGGCGTGCGACCACTGGATCGGACTGTGCCGCTCGCTGCACGAGCGGACGAAGTGCGAGATCGTGCTGGACAACTTTCATCCCCTTCCCCTGCGCCCCCTGGGCGCGGCCGGAGCGCGCACGCCAGGTGACCGCAACCGCTTCATCCAGGCGGTGAATGCGGCGCTGGCGGATCGCCTGCCGCCGTACGTTCACATTCACGACGTCGCCGGTCTGGCGTCCCTGTATGGCGCGTACCGCTGGTTCGATCCGCGCTTCTGGCACCAGGGGAAGCACCCTGTCTCGTTCGAGTGCCTCGTTCCGTACGTGCGCACGACGGCCCAGATCATCGGCGCGATCTACGGCCGGTCGGCCAAGTGCCTCGTGGTGGACCTGGACAACACGTTGTGGGGTGGCGTGGTGGGTGACGATGGACCCGATGCGCTGCTCATCGGCCCGGGCGATCCGCTGGGCGAGGCCTTCCAGGCCTTCCAGCGCTACCTGCTGGAGCTCCGGCGCCGCGGTGTGCTGCTGGCGGTGTGCAGCAAGAACGACGAGGCCGCGGCGCTCGCGCCCTTTACCCAGCGACGCGAGATGGTCCTGCGGCGCGACGACTTCGCGGCGTTCATCGCCAACTGGGAACCCAAGTCGGTGAACCTGCGCCGGATCGCGTCGGTGCTGAATCTCGGGCTCGACGCGCTCGTGTTCGTCGATGACAACCCGGCCGAGCGCGAGCAGGTTCGCCAGGCGCTGCAGGAGGTGCGCGTCGTCGAGCTCGGCGCCGATCCAAGCGACTACCCGCTTGCGGTCGACCGCACGGGGTGGTTCGAGACGGTCGCGGTTTCCGCGGAGGACCGGCGGCGCAGTGCGATGTACCGCGAGAACGCCGCCCGCGAGGAGCTGCGGAGCGGCAACCTGGATTACGCGAGCTACCTCCGATCACTCGACCAGCAGGCCCGGATCGCGCCATTCGAGCCTTCCACGCTCGATCGGGTGGCACAGCTCACGGGCAAGACGAACCAGTTCAACCTCACGACGCTGCGCCTCAGCCGTTCGGAGCTCGAGGCGATGATGGACTCGCCGGATTACCTCACGGCTACGGTGCACCTGACGGACCGCTTCGGTGACAACGGCCTGATCAGCGTCTTCGTGGGTCGCGCGGAGGGTGACGAGCTCTGGATCGATCTCTGGCTCATGAGCTGCCGGGTCCTGAATCGCGGCGTGGAGCAGCTGCTCCGCAACCACGTGCTCGATCGCGCGCGGGAGTCCGGATATCGTGTGCTGCACGGGGTCTATCGTCCGACGCCGCGCAATTCGCTCGTCAGGGAGCTGTATCCGTCGCTCGGATTCGCGGCGGGCGCGCCGATCGAGGGTGGTGATCACTGGGTGCTGAACGTGCGGACCGCGGCGCCGCTGCCGACGACGATCCGCCTCGCCGAGGACGCGCTGCCGATGCTGCAGGAGAGCGGCGATGACTGAGCGGCTGGTCTGGGATGGTGTCGTCACCGTGATGCGCGAGACCTTCGATGACGACCGCCTCGAGGTCTCGCGCGAGACGACGGCCGACGACGTGGACGGCTGGGATTCGCTCTCGAACGTGGAGCTGATCGTGGCGCTCGAGTCCCGGTTCGGGGTGCGCTTTCACACGGGCGAGATCGCGCGGATGCGGAACGTGGGAGAGCTCGTGGACGCGATCGCGAAGCGCCTGCCGGATGACGGACGCTGAGCGCCAGGGCGCGCCGGACGGCGCGCCTCCGGCGGGGGGAGGCATCGCCGCCCGGGTAGGGCCGTCGATCTTCCGGATGGGTGCGCTGGTCCTGTGGTGGTATCTGGGGATCGTCTTCCTGTATGGCGAGGCCCTCGGCCCGGTCCGGTTCGGCGCAGCGGTGACCCTGGCCACACTCCTGGTGGGGACCATCGTCATCGCGCGAGCGGTATCCGCGCGCCGCCGCCGCGGAGACGTCGCCCCGAAGATGCTCGACACGGGCCTGCTGATGCTGGCCGCGGTCGGGGCGGTGCTCGCGGCCGACGTGATCTTCACCGCGCTCGAAAACGCGCGGCGCCGGCGCGCGGAAGGCGCGATCTCGCAGCAGGTGCGGCGGGAGGACGCGCGGCTCTGGCACGGCGAGATCTTCCCGCGCTCGTACTATCCCACGGATCGCGACTTCACGCTCTTCAAGCCGAACGTCCGGGTCGAGGGATTCACGTTCGGCGAGTACTACACGCCGGCGATGCTGGCGTCGCCGACGCTCGTGGATTCCGTGCTCGAGCGGCGGCCCGTCTCCTACGCGATCGGCCCGCACGGCGTGCGGGAGCTGGAGCCCCTGGGCGCGAGCCGGATCTTCGCGTTAGGCGATTCCTTCGTGCTGGGCTACGCGACCGCCGAAGGGCGGATCTGGACGGACCTCCTTGGCACGGCCCTGGGCGAACCGGTCTACAACCTCGGGGTCTCGTCCACGGGCCCGCGGCCCCAGGTCGAGCTGCTGCGGCACTTCCTGAGCGCGCACGCGGACTCCGCGCGCCCCGCGCATCTGCTCTGGATGCTCTTCGAGGGGAACGACCTGGAGAACAGCTACCTCGAGCGCCGCCCCGCCGATGCGGAGACGGCCCCCACGCGGTCCCTCGTCGAGGGGACCATCCTGCAGCCCCTCGCGTCGCTCCCGGGGCGGCTCAAGGCGCAGAGCGTGCTGCGCCGTCTTGTACGCGGGGAGCTCCGGGTGGCCGCTCCGGCGGCGACCCGGCTAGGCGGCCGGCTCGAGATCGATGGCGTCCGCCTGACGACGCCGCTGTATCACTCCGCCCGGTGGGGGTACCGCCTGTTCAGCCCACCCGACGTGGAGCGCGCCACGAAACCGAAGGAGTACGTCCTGAACCATCCGCACCGGCCGTTGCTCGACCGCACCTTCGAGGAGATGCGCGAGCTGAGCAAGCGCCACGGCTTTCGCGTGACGGTCCTGATGGCGCCCTCGGATGCGAGACTCTACGGGCCGTCGTTCGAGGGATTCCCACGGCTGTCCGAGGCGCCGCACTTCACGGAGTACGTCATGGAGCTCGCCCGGCGTCAGGGCTTCGACGCCGTCGACCTGCTCCCGCTGATGCGCCCCTACGCCGAGCGCGAGATGCTCTACTACCGCGACGACCACCACTGGAACGCGCGCGGCAACGAGGTCGCCGCGCTGGTCATTCGTCAGGCGGTCGCCCCGTCCCTCGCGACGCCTTAGGCTCCCGGACCCGTCCGGGGCGGACCGGCGTGGCCGGGACGCTCGGGCGGTGGAATGACGGGGGCTGGCGGGTGAGCACGTCGTTCGATCTCTTTCCTTTCCATCCGCCGTCCCACTCCGCCATGCGAATCCTGCGCTCTCTCATGCCCGGCCTGCTCGTGGCCGCCGCGCCCGTCCAGGCCACGCCCGCGCAGTCGCCCCCCGGTGACAGCCTGCGCATCGCGATCAACCGGGTCTTCGCGGCCTGGACCGGCACCACGGCTCCGGGGTGCGCCGTCGGCGTGAGCCGCAACGGCAATGTGATCTTCGAGAACGGCTACGGCATGGCCAACCTCGAGCACGACATCCCCATTACCCCGGCGTCGATCTTCCACGTGGCGTCGGTCTCGAAGCAGTTCACCGCCGCCGCCATCATGTTGCTCGTGCGCGACGGCAGACTCTCACTCGAGGACGAGGTGCGGAAGTACGTGCCGGAGGTGCCCGCATACCCGCAGAAGATCACGATCCGGCACCTGCTCCACCACACGAGCGGACTCCGCGACCAGTGGGACCTCCTCATCATGGCCCGCGGGCGCTTCGAGGAGGACCGAGTCACCGAGGACGACGTCCTCGAGATCGTGAGCCGGCAGGAGACGCTCAACTTCGAGCCGGGCACCGAGTATCTCTACAGCAACACCGGGTATACCCTGGCCGGCACCATCGTCAGGCGCGTGAGCGGCAAGTCGCTCCGGGACTTTGCCGACGAGCGGATCTTCCGCCCCCTCGGCATGACGAACACCCACTTCCACGACGACTACACGATGATCGTGAAGGGGCGCACCGCGGGGTATGCGCGCCGGGGAAGCGGATGGCGCGTCAGCCTGCCGAACTACGACACCTACGGTGCCACGAGTCTCTACACCACGGTGGGCGATCTCCTGAAGTGGCAGCGGAACTTCGACTCGCCGGTCGTAGGCGACGAGGCGATGCGGCGCGAGATGGAGGCAAGCGGAGTCCTGGCGCGGGGCGACACCACCGCGTACGGCCTGGGACTCTCGACGGAACAGTATCGCGGCGCCCGTCTCGTGGGCCACGGCGGCGCCGATGCAGGCTATCGCACCTATCTCGGTCGCTTCCCTGACCACGGCGTGAGCATCGTGGTGCTGTGCAACGCATCGACGGTGAATCCGAGCGCACTGACCCGCTCCGTCGCCGATGTCGTTCTCGGCGGCGCGCTCGCGCCCGCGCCGCCGCCCGCGCGCGCCACCGCGACGCCGAGCCAGGAGCAGCTCGCCCGCATCGCGGGCGTGTACTCGCACCCCCTTACCGGCGCTCCCATGTTCATCACCCTGCGCGGAAAGACCCTCGTGCTGGGCCAGACCGGCGGCCCGGAGCTGATGCCGCAGAGCGCCACGCAGTTCCGCGTTGCGGGCACGCCGGTCCAGTTCTCGCTGAACCAGGCTGGTGACCTGGTTCAGACCGTGGTCGCCTGGCCCCCGCGCACGGCGGTCACGTACCGGCGGCAGCGAGCGACGACGCTGACGCGAAACGACCTCGAGACGTATGCGGGCCGTTACCACAGCGAGGAGCTGGGGGCCACGTACACGGTCACCGCGACCGACAGCACGCTCACGCTCAGAACCCGGATGGGCCGCGCGCTCACCGCGCGCCATGCCTACGGCGATACGTTTGCGGGCGACATGCTGCTCAATTTCACGCGCGACGCGACCGGCCGGGTGAACGGAATCCGGATGAGCTCGAACCGCGTGTTCCACGTGCGGTTCGAGCGGGAGGCGGTCCGCTAGCTGACGGCTGAACGCTGACCGCTGGTAGCTGGCCGCCCGTCGATCTTCTCGGTAGACCTCCAGAAAGATCGACCGAGAAGAGCGACAGACGCAGCGCTGCCCGCTCCATAGCCGTCAGCGGCCAGCTGCATCCTTCGACTACATCCGCGTCCTCCCCCGCTCATCCTTGATCACCCGGCCGCCGAACATCACCCAGTTCACGCGCTCCGTGACGGTGATGTCCTGGAGCGGATCGCCCGGCACCGCGATCAGGTCTGCGAGCCTGCCCGGCGCGATCACGCCACGGTCCTCCTTCCCCAGCAGGTCGGCCGCGTGCACCGTGGCCGTGCGGAGCGCCTCGAGCGGCGACATGCCGAGCTTCACGTAGGCCGCGAACTCCTTCGCGTTCTCGCCGTGCGGGTAGACCGCGGCGTCGGTACCGAATGCCACCTTCACCCCCGCCGCGATCGCCTTGCGATGACTCTCCCGCATGAGCGGGAGCACCATCTCGGCCTTGCGCCTCACGAGCGGGGGCAGCACGGCAAGGTTGATCCGGTCCGCCAGATAGGTGGTGGGAACGAGATAGGTGCCGCGCTGCTTCATGAGCGCGATCGCCTCGTCGTCGAGCATCGAGCCGTGATCGATCGACGCCACGCCCGCGCGGACGGCCGCCTTGATCCCCTCGGTGCCGTGCGCGTGCGCGGCCACCTTCACCCCGTGCCGCGCCGCCTCGTCGACCATCGCCCGGAGCTCCTCCTCGGTGTACTGCTGCGCGCCCACCGGCCCTTCCATCGAGAGCACCCCTGCGGTCGCGCACGTCTTGATCACCTGCGCGCCGTGCTTGATCTGGTAGCGCACGGCCTCGACGACCTCCCACGGCCCGTCGGCCACGCCGTCCTTCGGACCCAGCTCGAGCACGCCGGGCGCGAAGCCGGTCACGTCGCAGTGCCCGCCGGTGATGCCTAACGCGTTGCGCGACGGCACCACCCGCGGCGCCATCACGTCGCCCCGCTCGACCGCGTGCCCGAGCGCCACCGTCACGTCGCCACCGAAGTCCCGCACCGTCGTGAAACCGGCCATGACCGTGATCCGGCCGTACCGCGCCGCCTTGAACGCGGCGTCCACGTTCGTCTCCCGCACCGGCTCCACGAAGCTGTTGGCGTTGATCTCGCCGCCAAGATGCGTGTGTGCATCGATGAAGCCCGGGAGCAGCGTGACGTCGCCCAGGTCCATCACGCTCGCGCCGGCGGGAGGCGAAGCCGGATTCACCGCGGTGATGCGGTCACCGGTCACCACGACGGTCACGTTGCGCAGCATCTGACCGCTCGCCACGTCGAGCATGCGCGCGGCGCGCAGCACGACCGGAGCAGGACTCGCCGCGCCCGCCGGCGCAGCCTGCGCCGATGCCTCCCGGCCGGCCCCGAACAGCGCCGTCAGAGCGCCGGCCGCGAGGGGCAGCACGAAGCGAGGGTGCGAGTGCGCGGTCCGAGCCATGAACGTCTCCTGCGAGAGGGGCGTGAACGAAGAGACGGGCGGCGCCCGCCGGTTCCATTGGCGGAATAAGCTACCGAAGGGAAACACCTGACGCGACACTGGCGGAACTGCCGATGGCTCGCGCCGGGCCTCCCGCGCACCGTGCGGCATGACCCACTCGCCGCCGATGCCGGCCACCCCCGCGCCGCACCCACCCGCCCGTGCCGACGACCCCATCGCGACCACTCTCGCGCGCGTCGACGGGCTCGCGCGTCTCGTCGGCAATACCCCCATGCTCGCCATCGACTTCGATCTCGACGGCCGGCGGCGGACCGTTCACGCGAAGCTCGAGTCGATGAACTTCACGGGGAGCGTGAAGGACCGCATGGCGCTCCACATCCTGCGCCGCGCTTACGAGCAGGGGCTGCTCAGCCCCGGCGCGCTGATCGTCGAGGCCACGAGCGGCAACACCGGCATCTCCTTCGCCGCACTCGGCCGGGCCCTCGGCCACCCCGTCGCGATCTTCATGCCCGACTGGATGTCCGCCGAGCGGATCAACCTCATCCAGTCGCTGGGGGCCGCGATCCACCTCGTCGCACCTGACGAGGGCGGCTTTCTCGGCTCCATCGCGAAGGCCGAAGCGCTCGCGGCGGCCACCCCCGGCGCCTTCCTGCCACGCCAGTTCTCCAACGCGGACAACAGCGAGGCACACGAGACCACGACGGGACCCGAGATCCGCACCCAGCTCGCGGTGGCCGGCGTCGGGCCCGACGCCTTCGTGGCCGGTGTCGGCACGGGCGGGACGATCATGGGGACGGGACGATACCTGCGGTCGCGGGATCCCGGCGTTCGGCTTCACCCCATCGAGCCCGCCAGCTCCCCCACGCTCTCCACCGGTCACAAGGTCGGGAAGCACCGCATCCAGGGGATCTCGGACGAGTTCGTGCCCCCGATCGTCGACCTCGACGCACTCGACGACGTGATCGCGGTGGATGACGGCGACGCGATCGTCATGGCGCAGCACCTCGCACGCACGCTCGGCCTCGCGGTCGGAATCTCGTCAGGCGCGAACTTCCTCGGTGCCGTGATCGCGCAGGAGCGCCTCGGCGCGGATGCCGCCGTGGCCACGGTGTTCCCCGACTCGAACAAGAAGTACCTGAGCACCGACCTGCTGCGCGACGAACCCGTCCGCGCGGACTTTCTGTCCCGCCGCATCGCGCTCCGGGAGTTCCGCGCCCTCCCGCGTCACTGCGATTTCTGTCCGCCGGAGGTGAGGGCGAGAAGGTCGTGACGGCTGACAGGTGACGCACCAAGGCTGACAGCCGACGGGCCGCCAGCCCTCAGCGTTCCGCTACGAGCTCCCCCTCCTCAGCGCGTCCAGGAACGCGTCTGGATCCCGCGGACTCAACAGCACGCTGTATCCGCTCGTGGTCGGGACGTACACCGCCTTCGTGCGATCCGTCAGGTACAGCAGCGCCTTCTCGCCGTTCCTGAGCCTGAACCACCCACCCTGGTAACCCGGCAGGCCTGTGCCAAGCGTGCGCCAGCTCGGGCGCAGTCCCGGCTCGCGCGACAGGTCCACGGGCCGCGCCTCCTCCACGCGCAACTGCGACCGCGGAATCATCCGGCCGTACAGGTCGCCGCGCAGGCGCAGTCCTTCCTCCGTGACCTCGAAGCGCGAAGCGCGGCCGCCACGAATGGAGATCGTCAGCACCAGGAGGGCCCCCAGCATGATGAGGACCACGGGCACGAGGAACCAGAGGTAGCGGCTCGTGGCCGGTGCGATCGGAAACTCCGCCATACTCCCTCCCGTTGCCCGAACCAGCTGGGGAAGCGATGCACCGACGATCGGGCACGCTACCGGACACCGAAGCCACGTGCCATCAGCACCGCGGCGATCACCATTCCGATGAGGAGAAATCCCTGAACGTTGGAGATCGTCGAGATCCGCCGCCCCACCGGTACGAGCGCCTCGACAGGCGGAAGCGTCCCCTTCCCCTTCGCGATCCGCCACCGGATCAACGTCATCATCGGCCAGACCTCGAGGGCGAGGATGGCAACGAGCAATCCCATCTTTGCATAGAAGACGTGGTTGTTCGAGTAGAACTCGGCCGGCTTCTCCGTCCCCAGGAGCCAGCGCATCAACCCCGTGCTGATCCAGAGCAGCGCCGAGACACCCCACCAGGTGTCGGCGATGAACGCGTCGCGCAGGGCCGGCGGCGACTCCAGACGTCGCATGGCCCGCGCACGGCCATCGATCGCGGCCATGCCGAAGCCCAGCGCGAGCAGGTGCAGGACGGCGAGAACGATACGGAGCATGGAGGCGTGAGGATCGGTCCGCCAAAACTATGGCGCACGCCACCATCACGCGAATGCCGATCGCCGTTCAGCCCGGCTTGGCGCTGCGTCCACACCGTGCGCGGAGCCGAGCGCGAGCGCATTCGCCCACCGCCCCGCGGGCTCGGACGCGTGCAGGGGACACCGACCTCGCGTCTACCCCTGTCCGACATGCGGCCCGCGTGTACCTTGGAACTGCCTGCTGCACCGACACCCACCACCCCCAAGGTGCCCCGCCACCCGGCTGGGCGCGCGACCACACACCACGGGGGTTCCATGCGGAAGAGACGTGTTGCGGCAGGCATCGCCGCCACCATCGGCGCAGTTGCGCTCTTACTCGCGGCCTGCACCGCCGAGCAGGTGTCGCCGACCGAGGTGGCAATGAGCGTCCCGCTCTTCGCCCAGGGCGGCAACACCGACTTCAAGCTCGGCACGCACCTCACCGGTGACGAGGAAGTCCTGGCCTCCGCCGGCCCCGGCGACCCGCACCCGCGCGACTCGCACGCGCAGGGCCAGATGATCCTTCGCGTGAGCGAGGATGGCAGCTCGGCCACTTTCCGCCTGATCGCGTCGAACATCGAGAACATCCACCAGGCACACATCCATTGCGGCCGGCCGGGTGAGAACGGCCCGATCCGGATGTGGCTCTTCCCCGTGATCGGGCCGACGGGCAGCGCGCTCACCACCGCGAACGGCCGGCACGACGGCATCCTCGCATCGGGTACGTTCTCGTTCGGGACGCAGGTCTGCCCGGCCGCGAACGTCGGAACCGACATGCCGCTCCTGGCCGCCATTCGCGCGGGACTCGCGTACGTGAACGTGCACACGAACGACTTCACCGATCCGCCCAATACCGGTCCCGGGGATTTCCCGGGCGGCGAGATTCGCGGGCAGCTCGATCACGCCAGCACGCACGGGAAGAACTGAGTCCTTTACTGGCTGGGCGCTACGACGCGCCAGGCCATGAGCACATCGGCGCTCCCCGATCGTCGGACGGCGGAATACGCTCCTGTGATCGGGGGGCGTTGCTCGCTCACGCCCCGCCGCTTACTTGGCAACATCTTACCGCACAGCAAGCACATCAATTGTCGGCAAGGTGGCGCTTCAGGAACTCGATGGTGCGCCGCCAGCCATCGCGGGACGCCGACAGATTCGCCTGCTCCTCGGCCTCGTCGCGCTGCTCTTTCGGATCGTCCTGCGCGCGGAGGAATCCGTGCACGGCGCCCGGGTAGTTCACGCCGCTGTACGTCTTGCCGTGCGCCCTCATGATCGAATCGATCGCCGGCATCATGGCGCCGATGCGTGTGTCCTTGTCGCCGTTGAGCAGCATCATGGGCATGCCGACCTTCGCCAGGGAGTCGGCGGTGACCGTGGCCGGCACGGCGGGCGCGGCGGCGGTCGCGCGCGAACCACCCGACGTGTACGGCGAGCCGTAGAAGGCGACGCCGCCCGAGAATCCCCGCACTCCGCCGTTCACCGCGTGCCCCCACGTGGTCGTACCACCCCAGCAGTAACCGATGACGGCGTACTTCTGCGCGGCCGCGGGTTGCATCATGGCGTAGTTGGCTGCGGCCGCGATGACGCGGTTGCGCTCCGCGACGTTCACGCCACCGATCAGGCGTCGCGCTGAATCGGCGCTCAGCTCCACGCTCGAAGGTCCGCCACGCACGCGGGAGAGAAAGTCCGGCGCGATCGCGATGAACCCGTCGGCCGCCACCTGATCGGCCACGCCGCGCACCCAGGTCTGCAGGCCGAAGATCTCGTGTACGACGACGACCACGGGGGCCCGGGCGGAGGTGGCCGGATAGACGATCCACGCCATGATCGAGTCGGCGGACCCGGGCTCGAGGGCGATCTTGACCCACTCCGCGTGGCGCGGACTCGCCTGGAGCCGTGCCGCGGCGGTGCGAGCGCTCGCCGGGATCCCGGGCGTTCCCTGAGCCCCGCCCTGGAGCGGCGTGGTGACTGGCGCCACCAGATCCTCGGCGCTCATGTGGCCCACGTGGTCGTCGGGCGCGGCCGGCCCGTTCGAGCCGCCCGATTCGTCCGATGCGTTGGACGACGGGGGGACATACTGGATCGTGCAGGCCGGCGCGAAGAGCATAACGAGGGCGGCGGGCACAGCGAGACGACGAGAGATGGTCACGAGGTCCTCCGACAGGGAAACGTCGCGTGGAATGCCCGCCCTGATTACCGCCCTAACTTGCTGCCCGCAGCGCGGGCGTGCCAGCGCAAGAAACGGTCCGGGCTGCTGCCGGCGCGCCTCGGTGTCGCGCCCTCGCCCCACCGCGCGGACCCTGGCCACACCCGGACGGCGGGCTCCGGACCCGCCTGGAACCCGAAAGCTGAAAAGCTGAAAGCTCTCCGTCCTGTGGTCTCTCGGTTGACCCGAAACTGAGAAAACAACAGACGGAGAGCTGCCAGCCTTCCAGCCTTGCGCTACGAGCTTCCGGTTCTACGGCAGGATCACCCGCTTCACCTGATCCTTCCCCTTATCCTTGGCCGGAATCCCCTTCACCATCCACTCCGGCGCTGGCACTCCCTTCAGCTTGTTGTCGAAGAACTGCTGCATCCGCATCGCGACGTCCTTCTGGTTCGCGCGGCTCTGCGGGTTGTGCACGTCGTTGTTGTAGTTGATCAGGTAGACCTCCTTCCCCAACCGCCGGAGGCCCACGAACATCTCGATCCCCTGCCACCACGGCACCGCGTCGTCCATGTCGTTGTGCATCATCATGAGCGGCGTCGTGACGCGATCGAGCTGGAAGAGCGGCGAGTTGTGGATGTAGAGCTGCGGCGCCTCCCAGAGCGACTTGCCGATGCGGCTCTGCCCGGCCTCGTACTGCATCGAGCGGTTGAGCCCCGAGCCCCACCGGATCCCGCCATACGCGCTGGTCATGTTCGCCACCGGCGCGCCCGCCATCGCCGCCGCGAACATGCTCGTCTGCGTGATGATGTACGACGCCTGGTACCCGCCCCAGGACTGCCCCTGGAGCCCGAGCCGCCTGGGATCGATGTAGCCGCGCTGCAGCAGCTTCTGCACCCCCGGCACGATCGACTTCATCGCGCTCGGTCCCGGGAATCCCATCTCGTAATGGATGTCGGGCTCGAAGACGAGATACCCGTTCGACACGTAGTGCGTGGGATTGATCACGTTCCGGCCGTTGGGCGGGATGTAGCTGTGCAGGCCGTCCGAGAGATCCTCGTAGAAGTACGCGATCATCGGGTACTTCCGGTTCGGGTCGAAGTCCTCGGGCTTGTACAGCAGGCCCTGCCGTGGCACCCCGTCGTCGCTCAGCCACTCCACGAGCTCCACCGTCCCCCAGTTGTACTCCGACTGCCACGGGTTCGCGTCTGACACCTTCGTGAGTGACGTCAGGTTCGGCCCCACCCAGAGATTCGGGAAATCCAGGAACGTGCTCTTCGTGACCAGGTACACGTCGGCGTTCCGCGCCTTCGATGGATTCCCGTAGCGCAGGTCTCCCATCGTCACCAGCTCCGGCGCGCGGCGCGCGTCGAGCCGCGCGCGATAGAACCCACTCTGCTTCGTGTCCTCGTCGAACGCGCTCAACCAGGCGGGCTTCGTCACGTCGATCCACCGCTCCTCGTCGTCGTCGCCCAGGTTGAGGAGCCGCAGCGTCCGGTTCTCGCGGCGGCCGAGTGAGTCCGTCAGCACGACGGGCGGCCGCACGCCGGCGGGATCCAGCTCCCACACGTCGAAGCGGTCGTTCACGAGCACCGAGCGGTCGTCCTTCGTCCACCCCGCGATCCCCCACGGCGACGGATCGCTCGGCGTGCTCCACGTCTCCTGATCGAAGTTCACGTCCGGGGCCGCCGCCGTGATGTTCGTGATCTTCCCGGTCGCGATGTTGTAGGTATGCCAGTGCTCCCGGTCGAAGTAGATCACGTACTTCCCGCCGACCGAGAGCTGCGCGTTCCCCGTGATCCGTTGCGCCACGAGCTTCCGGCTCCCGGTCGCCGGATCCACGACGTAGACGTCGTTTCCGCCGTCGCCCCACATGCGCTCGATGTCGTACGGGACGCCCGTCGACGCCATCCCCACCTTCGCGTCGTCCGAGAGCTGGATCGACGGGAAGGAATCCTCGGTGAGCCGCACGAGCTTCTTCGTCGCGAGGTGATACACCGCCTGGTACGTGCGATTGCGCGCCTGGTTCACCTGCAGGAGCTGCGTCGGCTGCAGCGCGGGGTCCTTCCAGTGCCACAGGTCGAAGCGCGCCTTGCCCACGAGGGAATCCGCGGGGATCGTGTCCTCGGGCGGCGGGGCGATCGCGAGCGTGAGCGCCGTGCCCGCGCGCGTGAACGCCGCGGTCCCGTTAGGCGCCACGCGCATGTCCGGCGGGAGCATCTCGGAACGGACCACCACTTCCGCCGTACCGGTCTTCACGCTCCCGCGGTACACGGCGAAGCGCGCGTTCTCCCGGCCGAACTCCTCGCGGTCGGTAATGAACGTGAACTGCTGCTGCGCGCGGTCGAAGTTGAAGGCGCGGTAGTTCCCCGGCCCGCTCAGCACCGTCTGCGTGGTGCCCGTGGCGAGGTTCCGGAGGTAAACCCCGTCCTTCGTGGAATCGGCGCGCGAGGCCACCGTGTATGCCAGCACCTTCGCGCTGTCATCGAACTGGTAGGCGAGCACATCCGCGAGCCGCTCGTCGGCGCCGGTGTCGAGATT
>DATIGO010000285.1:0-3584 GCA_035454665.1 Gemmatimonadaceae bacterium
CGGCCGGCCACGATCTCCTTCTCGATTGTTAGCCAGTCCGACAATCAGTTGACTCCGCTTCCGTACTCATCCCTCCGCAACGAGCCCCGAATCACTCACATCGCCCGGAGGGAGCCGCCATGGCCCAGGACCCATCTCAAACCCCGAGACCCATCTCCGCCACCCTGGCCCGCCGGCTCGCCGCCGCCGCATCCGGCTTCCCGAACGGCCAGACCGTCTGGTTCATCGCCCGCCACGAGCCGGACGCCAACGGCTCGTACCAGGTCAGCGCGCCCATCGTGAGCGACACACGGCCGGCTGAACCCGGCGACCCGGCCTTCGGCGTCTTCGGGCCCTACCAGACACCTGCTCCCGGCTACCCAGCCAAGCGCGCCGACGTCGTGCGCGTCGTCCTGCACCTCTCCAACGGCGCCACCATCGAGCTCCCGGCCGGCAGCGCCGACTGTGTCTTCTGGAGCGCCTCGGCGATCGAGAAGTTCGCCGTCCCCTACTACGCCGCGCTCGGAAACCTGGAGCTCGCGGTCAGGATCCGCGACGAGTTCAATCGCGCCGACGTGGTGGCGATGGACCACGGGCCGAACACCGAATACGACATGCGCCGCGTCTGATCGGGGAGCGGAGTCGAGTTACCGGGCGTGGGCCCGCGCGGCTGGGGGAGGAACACGCGACGGGATGGGGTGAGATCAGGGACGTTACGACGCGGATGCCGCCGATGGGAACGAATCTCACGGATTGCCCCGCGTGGCGTCACGAGCCCTGACGGGGGAGGACGGCTCTTCAAACAAGTCGTTTGTTGATCCGTGTGCGTCCGCCTGTTTCCGCGGCATCCGAGTCCGGGACCGCCCCGATCCCGACCCTCGCGTTAATTCGACTCTGACCCCAATTACTCATTAATTCGACTCTGACCCCAATTTCTCAGGGGCGAGACGCGATGGCGTCGTAGCGCGGGTGGCCTCGCAGCCGGCGGAACTGCACGTCGCGCGCGACGTACTCGCCATGCTGCGGACGCGCCTGGACGTAACGCTCCAGCAGCTCCGCCGCGGCGTCGAGCTCGCCCAGGAGCAGCCGCACGTAGGCCTCGTCGTACATCAATGACGCCTCGAGGTCGGCGTCCTCTCCCACCGCCGACCGCGCCGCGGCAATCAGCGCGCGCGAGCTGTCGCGCAGTCCGGCGCGCGCGAGGACGCGCGACACGGCCATCAACCGGTAGATCGGCTGGTACGGACGCGCCGCGTGCCGCGCCGCATGGGGCGGATCGAGCTGGTACAGCTCGTCGTACAGCGTCCACGCCGTCGCGGGATCCGGAGAAGCGCCGCTCTCGTACCCCATGAGCGTGAGCGCGCAGTCCAGAAAGCGCCAGTCGTTAGGGTACCCGCTGCGGCCGCGCAGGCACCACGACTGCGCCCGGTCGTACCGGCCCAGCGCGAACGACGAGCGGTACAGCCGCTCGACGATGAGCGGCGCCTCGTCGATGAACTCGTCCTCGACGAGCGCCCGTTCGGCGGCGGCATCGGCCGCGGCGAGGTCGCCCTGCAGGCGCAACAACTGGCTCAACGTGCTCCAGGCGCGCGCCAGCGATGGCGCGGCCGACACCGCCTCCTCGAGATCCTGGCGCGCGGACGCGAGCAGCGACTCGCTGACCGCGCGATCGTCGATCCGGCCCAGGTGCACGACGCGCCACCGGGCGGTGCCCCGCAGCTCGAGCGCCTCTGCGTCGTTAGGCGAGCGCGCCAGCGCGGAGTCGGCAAATCGTTCCGCCGCGCGCAGGTGCTGCGTGGCGTCCTCGATCGGGCCCAGGGAGGCGCGCAGGATCGCCACCCAACCCCGCCCGAGCCAGGGGCGCAGCCATCGCGGATCATGCCGAGCGGCGAGCAGGAACAACGAGTCGGCGGTGGCGAGCGGTGTGGCCGCGTTCCCCCCGTGGACGGCATGCGACACGGCGAGTCGCGCGGCCACGGTCTCGCGCGCCTCCTCACCATGCAGATAGGCGACCCTGGCGGCGCTGCTGCGCGTTCCGGCGATGTTGTCGTGCAGCCGGATCTCCTCGCCCAGCCGTCGCCGCAGGAAGCCCGCGACCTCGGTGGCGATGTCATCCTCGAGGGCGAAGAGCTCGCCCAGTGGCCGCTCGAGCTTCGTGCTCTCGAGCTGTCGCAAGGTCGCGCCGTCGATGAGCCCGACGGTCACCCGCAGGCGATCGTGGGAGCGCTGCAGACTGGCCTCGACCACGGTGCCCACGCGCAGTCCCGCGACCACGGATTCGAGCGAGTGGATCGAATCCCGGTACTGTCGCACGCCGTTCCGCGGCACCACGCGCAGGCTTCGGATGCGCCCCAGCTCGTGGATCAGCGTCTCGGTGAGCCCATTCGCGACGTGCGCGAGCGAGCGATCGGCGGAGAGGTCGTCGAAGTAGAGCACCGCCACGTGGCGCGGATCGTACCGCACGGCGCTGTGTGGGGAAATGATCGCATAGGCCACGACACTGATCGACAGGCCCAGCGCGAGCACGGCGCCGAGTACCGCGCGCGCGCGCCGGCCCAGGATGCGCCGGTGTGCCGGTGCGGCGCGCGCGGGGAGCGCGGCGGCGCGACGGCCGGGGTCGCTTGCCGTCCCTGGGGTCGGCGCCGCCCCGGCAACGCCCCACCCGTCCACCCGCATCCCTTCTATTGATGATGCAGCGCCCCGGGACGCCTCACCCTCGGAAGAGGGTGCCGGCACGAGGCGCAGACTCGCCGAGGGGGCGCGACGGACACGCTCCAGCTCGCGAGCAAAATCTCCGGGAGGGTCGGCGCCGATCTCGTCGCGCAGCCAGGCGACATGCCGTTCGCCGACGCGAATCGCCTCGCCGAAGTCGCCGTGCCGCTCCAGCAGCAACATCAGCCGCGCGGCCACGCGCGAGCTGGACGGATCGGTGTCGAGCAGGCGTGACCACCACCCGACCGCGCGCGCGGGCTGCCCATCCGCTTCGCATCGCTCGGCGAGCTGCTCGAGCGTCTGCGCGAAGGTGCGCGCAAGGCGGGCGCGCTCGCCATCGACCCACTTCTCGAAGCCCTCGGCCTCGGAGACGAAGAACCCGTCGAGGAGTGGACCGTGGTAGCGAGCGACCGCGTCGTCCAGCCGGCCGGCCTGGATCGCGTCCTCGAATGCCCAGACGTCGCACCCCAGGGCGCTCGGTTCCAGGCCGATCTCGTCGCCCTGCGACCGGAAGATCTCCTCGCCGAACTCCTTGCGGAGGACGTAGAGGGCCTCGGAGAGCAGGCGGCGGCCGCCCTCGGCCGACTGCTCCGGCCAGAGGAGAGCGAGGACGCGCTCGCGTCCGACCATCCGATCGCGCGCGACGGCGAGGATGGTGAGCAGAGCCAACCGGCGACGCTGGGCGGCCTTGCCTCGGACGGTCACGTCTCCGCGCTGCAGGGACGCGCCCCCCAGGACCTGCAACCAGATCACGTGCACCCGGTTGGTGGAAGGTTGAGACCCGCTCGCAGAGGGAGTTGACCCTCGAACGCCATTGTACGCCCGCTCAAGTGGGGTTGGCAAGGCGGATCCCGGCTGGGATGCCCGGGGGCCCGCCCGAGCCAGGGAACAGG
>DATIGO010000286.1:0-2312 GCA_035454665.1 Gemmatimonadaceae bacterium
CCCCCCCCCCCCCCCCCCCTCGGGCCTTCCCGGCCTCCGGCCTTCGATCTCCCAAGCCTTGCCAGCACCCGGGCACTGCCCAACCTTGGGTGACAGCAACATCGTAACTCATCTGAGGTTCGAGCAATGAGACCCGCCGGCCGCAGCACCGCACTCGTCATCGTGGGGGGCGTCCTCGCGATCCTCATCGTCTTCCCCGCCCTCGTGCGCTTCGGCGCGAGCTGGCTCTGGTTCGGCGAGCTGGGCTTCCGCACCATCCTCACCACCGAAATCGCCACGCGCGCCGTGCTCTTTGGGCTCGCCGCGATCGTGGTCTTCGCGGTGCTCTACCTCAACCTCCGCCTCGCCCGGCGCTATCAGCGGCCCATCCCGGCGATCGTGGGGGACATCAACGACCTCACGCAGCGGATGCCGGTCGAGGCGCTCACGCGCCTCTCGAGCGTGGGCGTGGTCGTGCTGTCGCTCTTCATCGGCAGTATCGCCTCGAGTGGCTGGCTCAGCGTCCTGCAGTTCCTCCACGGCGTGCCCTTCGGCGTCGTGGACCCCGTCCTCGGCCGGGACGTCGGGTTCTACGTCTACCGCCTTCCCGTGATCTCGGGTGTCGTCGCGCTCTTCTCGAGCCTCACGGTCCTCTCGCTTCTCGTCGCGGTGGCGACGTACTTCACGAGCGGCGACATCGGCTTCACGCCGCATCGCAAGTGGATGACGCGCCCGGCGTCCGTGCACGTGGCCACGCTCCTGGCCGTCTTTTTCGTGCTGGCGGCGGTGCAGATCTGGCTCGTGGGGGTCCCGATGCTGCTGTACGCGTCCACGGGGCCGTTCAACGGCGCCAGCTTCACCGACGTGCATACGCGCCTGCCTGGACTGCACGTCTCCGCCGTCGCCGCGCTCGCGGCCGCGGGGCTGGTGGTGCTGGGGCTCACGCGGCGGAAGAGCACCCCGTATACCGCGGCCGCCGTCGCGCTGTACGCGGCTGTCTCGTTCCTCGCGCGCGTCGCGGTGCCGGCCGGCGTGCAGAAGCTCGTGGTCGCTCCCACCGAGCTCACCCGCGAGCGTCCGTACCTCACGCACCACATCGCGGCGACGCGCACCGCGTGGGGCCTCGACAGCGTCCAGACGCGCGAGGTGAACGCCGAGCAGGTGCTCACGATGCGCGACATCCAGGAGAACGGCGCGACGATCGAAAACGTGCGGCTCTGGGACCGCGAGCCGCTGCTCCAGACGTTCGGGCAGATCCAGGAGATCCGGACCTACTACGATTTCGTCTCCGTCGACGACGACCGGTACTGGATCGACGGCCGGTACCGCCAGGTGCACCTCTCGCCGCGTGAGCTCAACGTGGCCTCGCTCCCCACGCGATCGTTCATCAACGAGCACCTCACGTTCACGCACGGCATGGGCTTCACGCTCGCGCCCGTGAACCAGGTGACGGCCGAAGGGCTGCCGGTGCTGTTTGTGAAGGACCTGCCGCCCGCGTCCAGTGTGTCGATCCCGACCACGCGTCCGCAGATCTACTTCGGCGAGCTGACGTCGAGCTACGCCATCGTGAACACGAAGCAGCGCGAGTTCGATTATCCCGCGGGCGAAGCGAACGTTTTCACGGCGTACGAGGGAACGGGGGGCGTGCCGATCGGCGGCCTGTTCCGCCGCTCGCTCCTGGCCTGGCATTTCCGCTCCCTCAAGCTGCTCCTCTCCGGGGACATCACGGCCGAGAGCCGGATCCTCTTCCGGCGCGGGATCGTGGAACGCGCCGCGCAGGCGCTCCCCTTCGTGCGTCTTGACAGCGATCCCTACCTCGTGATCAACGACGCGGGCGAGCTCAAGTGGGTGCTCGACGCCTACACGACCACGCGGCGCTATCCGTACGCGCAGCCGGTGGCCGACGGGACCACCTACACGCGCAACAGCGTGAAGATCGTCATCGACGCCTACCATGGCACGGTCCGCGCGTTCATCGCCGAGCCCAAAGATCCGCTCGTGCGGACCTGGGCGCAGGCCTTCCCCGGCATCCTGATGCCCCTCGACTCGATGCCGCAGGATCTGCGGGCGCATCTGCGCTATCCCGAGGATCTCTTCCGCGTGCAGGCGTCGCTGTACACGGCGTATCACATGACGGGGCCCGACGAGTTCTATCACCGCGAGGATCAGTGGCAGATCCCGGTGCTCGGGCAGAACGGCCAGGAGAACGCCTTCATGCGCCGCATCGTGATGCGCCTGCCTGACGAGGCCCGGGAGGAGTTCATCTTCATGTCGCCTTTCACGCCCCGCGGGAAGGACAATCTGGCCGCGTGGATGGTCGCGCGGAACGACGG
>DATIGO010000287.1:0-4264 GCA_035454665.1 Gemmatimonadaceae bacterium
AGTGGCGCTCCACCATTCTCTCATTCCAAACGAGCGCCAGCGACTCGGGATCTGGCTCCCTTCCTTCGTGGCTGGCTACGGGGCGGGGTGAGAAGACCCCTCAGTCGCTCACGCTTCTTCGGGATGACAGAGGGGTGGGCAGGGCCCCTCTTCGTGCCTCGCGATTTTCCCAGCACTCAGCAACCAGCTCCAGCAATCAGCAACCAGCACCCCGGCACCCACCCTACCTCACCGCCCCCCCCAGGTCCCTCGCCACCGCCTGGAGCACGCTCGCGGGAATCGTCACGCGCACGGTGCGGTTGCGCTGGGCCTCGTCGATGATCGAGAGCTCCACCCGGCGCGGGGCGCCGGACGGCGTCAGGAGGTCGGCGGGCCTGAAGACGTAGATGCCCGCCTGGAACACCGGCTTGTTCACCCTCGCGTACGCCGGCGGATTGGGCACCGCATCGATCCGGGCGTCATCGATGGGCGCCACCGGGGCCCCATCACTGGTCATGGCCAGTGCGAGGAAGTCACCCCGCTGAAATTCGGCCACCGCCGCCACGCCGATTCGCGGCGCGGGAGCGGCCCGAGGCGACACCTGCATCACCACGACAGCCCGCCGCTCGTTGCGATACTCGTCCCAGAGCGGCCACCGCTCGATCGGATCGCAGACGCCCCCGCCACCGCAGGTCGTCGCCAGATCCATTGGACTCGCCGTTCGGCGCAGCGAATCCGCGACCGCCTTCCGCCACGCCATCACCTGGGGCGTCATCAGGAAGATGTCGAAGGGCTCCTGCGTGACGTGATACGGCTCGATCTCCGCCGCAGTGCGCGACCGCGCCCGGTTCAGGACCGCCGCACTCACTGGCGTCGACGGCCACGTCGGAGGCAACAGGTCGATCGGTCGGATCGAGCGCTGGGCGATCTCGGTGCGCGCCGCGGTCACGAGGCGTTGCGCCGCCGAAGCCGGAACGGCGGTGGCCACGCTCGCGTTGGCGCTCCGCGCCACGCCGAGCACCTGCCCGTCGGCCCGCAGCAGCGGGGCACCGGTCCCACGTCCCAGCGTGCGGACCGCGGCCGACAGGCGCTGCGCGGTGGCCTGGGTGAGGCCGCCCTTCGCCTCGCGCCGGGTACTCGTCAGCACGGGCGAGAAGACCGCCACCACGGAGTCACCCACGGTCGGCGCCGCCGAGTCCTGCGCCAAGGGTAGCGCGGGGCACGGCTGCTCGCAGTGACGCGCGGGAATGAGCAGCGCGGCGAGCCCCGTGGCGGCGTCCCTCCGCACCACGCGGCCATGGACCCACCGCGCCGCATCGAGGAAGACCCGCACGGCGGTGTCCGCGCTTCCCACGAGCGATGCCGCGGTGATGACGATGCCTGTCGAATCGGCGAGGAAGCCCGATCCTCTCGAGGTGCGGCCCACCACCCCGAACACGCTCGCGTGGCTGCGCCGCGCTACGGAATCCAGTACCGCTCCGAGCGTTCCGGCGACGGACGCGGAATCCCCGGCCCCCACCGTGTCGCCCGCCAGCATGCCCGCGGAATCCGCCCCTGGCGAGAGGAGACCCTGCTGCGCGGAATCGGCGGCGCTCATCGCGATCAGCCCGCCGGGCGCCGCATCGTCTCCCCCGTTCAGCAGGACCAGCGCCGTGAGCACCGCCGCCGCCGCCCCCGCGATCGGCACGAGCGGAATGCGCCGCGCCGGTTTCTCCGGGCGCACTGCCACCGTCGGCCCGGTGCCTTCCTCTCTGCGGTCGTCAGGCAGCCCGGGGGACACCACGGGCGGAGTGCGGGCCGACTCCAGGGTCTCCATCGACGGGATTTCGGCCGTCTCCGCCTCGGACGCTGCCTCGAGATCAGGGTGCGGGCTGGTGCCCGCGGCCGCCGCGTGTGGCGCGGGCGGCGTCGGGGTGCTCACGGCCTGCGCCTGGAACGGCTGCGTCACGCCCGACGTGCCGCGCGGCGCCGGCGAATCGACCCGTGCACCGCCGCCGATGCCGGTCATCCCCGAGCGGCCCGGGATCGGCGTCTCCAGCGTGTGGATCCCGCGCGGTGGCGTGGGTTCGATCGAGCCAAAGCCGCGAGCCGGCGTCACGGCGCGCTGCGAGAGGCGCGCGAGGTACGCCTCCGCTTCGGGAGTCATCGGGAGCTGCGAGACCCCGAAGTAGAAGTCGCTCGCGAAGGCCAGCGCGTCGCCGTAGCGGCTGGCCGGATCGGTCGCGAGCGCGCGGTCCAGCGCGGCCTGCAGCACATCGGGCCAGGCGAGCTCCGGCCGCACCTCCGCGAGCCGGCGCGGCGACTTCGTCATCTTGGCCAGCAGCGTCTCCTGCGACGTGCCGCCCGAGAAGGCGCCTTCGCCCGTGATCATCCGGAAGGCGATCAGGCCGAGCGAGTAGATGTCGCTTCTGGCGTCGAGCTGGTCCCCCGAGATCTGCTCGGGGCTCATCCAGTCGGGCGTCCCGACGATGAGTCCCGTCGAGGTGAAGTGCTGCGTGTCGCGACCCATCACCCGCGCGATCCCGAAGTCCAGCAGCTTCACGAGGTCCGTGTCGTTTCGCGTCCGCGCGACCATCACGTTGTCGGGCTTGAGGTCGCGGTGCAGGATCCCTAACGCGTGCGCGGCCCCCAGCGCGTCGGCCACCTGGCTCACCAGATCCGCGGCGCGCATGTGGTTCAGGATCGACTCGCGCTCCAGCACGTGCGTGAGCGGCTCGCCCGGCACGTATTCCATGGCGAGGTACACCAGCCCGTCCGAGGTCTCGCCGAAGTCGTACACGGCGGCCACGTTCGGATGCGTGATCTGGCTCGCGTTCTCCGCTTCGCGGTGAAAGCGGCCGATCGACGCGGCGTCGGAGGTCAGCCACTTCCGCATCACCTTGACCGCCACCTTGCGCTTCATGCGCACGTGCTCGGCCAGGTACACCTCGCCCATGCCACCTTCGCCGAGCTTCTCGCGCACGAGGTAGCGGTCCGCCAGCACGCTCCCCGCCAGCGAGTCGGCCGGGTTCTCCGCGACCAGCGACGCACCGTCGAGCGTGCAGAACCGGTTGTCTCCGGTGTACCGCGTTCCGCACTGCGGACAGATCTTGGCGCTCACCGGGGTTCCGTTGCCCCGGTGGCGGGTGATGCGAATCGTCTCACTGCAGGTTCCTGATCAGCTGCGCGTAGAACCGGACGCCGCGCGCGAAGTCGTCGGCGCGGATCCGCTCGTTCGTGCCGTGCGCTCCGCTCAGCATGTCCGGGTTGACCACGAAAGGGTTGAAGCGAAAGACGTTACGGGTGAGCGGCTCGTAGTGTCTCGTATCCGTTGCGGCAATCATCAAGAATGGCACCGTGACCACCCCCGGGAACAGTTGGGAGATGGTATTTTCGAGCCGCCGGAACTCCGCCGACGCATAGTCGGCCACCGGTGAAGGGAGACTCCCCCGCCCTTGCGGCGTCACCCGAACCGCCGTGTCGTCCACGACCCGTTGCACGTGCGCGACAACGGCGTCCGGCGTATCGCCCGGAAGGATCCGGAAATTCACCACCGCCTCCGCCCGCGCCGGGAGCACGTTGGACTTGGGGCTTCCCCGGATCATGGTGGCCGCGGTCGTCGTCCGGAGCGTGGCGGCGGCCCGCTCATCCCGGGCCATCGCCCCGACGACGACCGGGCGGAAGAGCCAGAGGTTCGCCAGGAGAAGACGCCGGAGGAACGGCATTTCCGGCGCCAGGAGGGTGAAAGTCCGCTCCGTGACGGGCGTTAGGCGCGCCGGCATCGGGTTCGCCTCGAGCCGCGTGATCGCCCGGCTCAGGATCCCCACGGCGGTATGCGTCGGCGGCATCGACGAGTGTCCGCCGGGGCGCTCGACCACCAGCGCCACGTTCACCGTCCCCTTCTCGACCACGCCGATCATCGCCGTCGGGCGGCTCACCCCCGGGACGACCCCCTCGGTGACCACCCCGCCCTCGTCGAGAAGGAAGGCGAGACGCGTCGCGCGCTCCTGGAGGATCCGGGAGATCTCGCCGGCACCGCGGGCGCCCCCCACCTCCTCGTCGTGCCCGAACGCCAGGTAGACCGTCCGGCGCGGCTGAAATCCCTGTGACACCAGCAGTTCCACCGCCTCGAGGATGGCAATGACCGCGGCCTTGTCGTCCAGCGCGCCGCGCCCCCACACGAAGCCGCCGGCAAGGGCGCCCGAGAACGGCGGGTGGGTCCAGGCCGGAGCGTCCTCTACCGGCACGACGTCCAGATGCGCCATGAGCACCACGGCGGGGAGGTCGGGCCGCCGGCCGGGCCACG
>DATIGO010000288.1:0-5378 GCA_035454665.1 Gemmatimonadaceae bacterium
ACGACGTCCACCGCGGTGACGTGCGCCAGCGATCCGGCGATCATCTGCGGCAGCCCCTCGGCGAGCCAGGTGAGCGAGGAGTCGTTCGTTCGGAGGCTCATCCCGAGAACGGCGATGACCGGTTTCCGCCCGCGCGTGGCACTGTCGAGCGATGGCAGCCCGAATCTCCACAGCACCACCGGAAGGAGCAGCGCGCCGAGCACGATGGCCGCCGCGAGGGCGCTGCGGAGCGTTCTCGATGGCGGTCGTGAGAGCGTGCGAGTTGGCGCGGTGGACGGGACCGCGGCCCCGGCCGGTGACACGAGAACGCCCCCTGTCTCCGGCTCCGACCGCGTGACCTCGGGAGCGGGCTGCGGAGCCGCGTCGGCGCTCGTGCGTGGGGTGACTCGCTCGCCAGGCACCGGATCCGGCGCCGCGGCCGCGAGCTGCTCGCGGATCCGCTCGACCAGTTCGTTCACGCTCTTCTCGGGCGCGAGCTCGAAGTCACGCGCGAGTCTCACCCGGATCCGCTCGTATTCATCCAGCGCTTGCGCGAGCGCCGCTCGTGTTCCCGGCGCCTTCGTCGCGTTGAGCAGGTAGATCGCCGCGTCGCCGGAAAGTGGCTCGGCGTCGAGCCAGCGGGCCGCTACCGCGCCGCACTCGGTCCACTGGCGCGTGCGGGCGAGCATCGCGCACTGCTGCGTGCAGGCGTGGACGAACAGCGCCTCGAGACGCCGCCGCTCCCTGGACGACCACTGCTCGAACGCGGGGCTGTCGTCAACGTGCATCCCCTCCAGGAAGGGACCGCCGTACAGCTCGATCGCGCGCGCGAAGTCACGGTTCTCGACTGCCTCGGCGAGCTCCAGGGCATCCACGTCGAGTGGGAGGTCGGGGGCAAGAGCGACGTCGGCGTCGCGAGTGGTGATCCCCCGCTGGCCGAGCGCGCGCCGCAGCGACGAGAGCGCGTTGCTCAGGGAGTGTCGGGCCCGTGCCTCGTCCTGCTCGCCCCAGAACATCTCGAGCAGCACGTCGCGCGAGAGGGGCCGCCGGGCCATCGCGAGGACGGCGAGCAGCGCGAGCTTGAACCGGCGCCTGGCGAGCGAGGCGTCCTCTTCACCGGCCTCTCCGACCAGCGTCAGGCGGCCCAGGGTGAGAAGTCGGAAGCGATTGCCCCGCAACATGTTGACGCGGTGAGATGCGGATGACCGGCGCCCCTATCCTGCGCCGCACGAAAACAACATACCGCCTCTGCTCGTGGCCGCCAGAGAGCGCCACGGGCCGACGGCCCGGCCGCAAGGAGTTCGGCGGCCGTCCGCGTGAGGCGGATCCCATTCGATCTCAATCAGGAGGACAGATGGGCCACAACAGGCAACTCACGCATTCGATGCATCGCATCCCAGCGACGCTGGCGGCGCTCGCCTTGGCCGCGCTCGCCTTCGCAACCGCGGCGGAAGGCCAGGGGTCGACCACCCGCCAACGGAACGCGCCGGCGAGCGCCGCGGACAAGCGGTTCACGGGCTGGACCTTCGGGGTGCACACCGTGGCCGCGCCGGGAATCCAGATCGACGGCGAGGACGTCAGTGGCTTCGAGACGAAGGGCGGCAGCGGCGCCGGCGTGATGGTGGGTTACGGCTTCAACCCGATGTTCACCGGATTCGCGTCGTTCGACGTGGCAAAGCAGGGCTCCGCGATGAACGACATCGAGGGGAGCTTCGGGCTCGTGCACCTCGAGGTCGGCGTCCGCGCGCAGCTCCCGATGCGGAACGCGAAGACCGTGCCGTATGCGAGCGCGAGCATCGGCCGGCGCGCGCTGGGCGCGCGCGTTTACGACTACGACTTCGACGAGGAGTACGACCTGTCGCTGTCCGGCACGATGTTCGGCCTGGGCGGCGGCATCAAGCACTTCCTCTCGTCGCGCACCGCCCTCGACGCCGGCCTGACGCTCGGCTTCGGCGCGTTCAACAACATCGAGGACGACGGAGAGAAGTTCACCGTGAACGTGAACGGGAGTACCAGCGTGCGCCTGCGCATCGGCGTGACGTGGCACCCCGGGACACGCTGACTCCGTGTCCCGTCAACAACTTCGAGAGACACCACGATGAATCGCATCCGATCCATGCTCACCATCGCGCGCCGGTTGTTCCTCGCCGCCGCGCTCACGACGACGGGCTGTGCCGGAGGAGAAGGCACCGGCCCCGGCGCCGGAGAAGCGGGCGACTACGTGCTGACGAACGTGGACCTGCACCCGCCTCCGGCCACGATCCATCACGGTCCCTGGCTGGATCGCGTCAACGTTCGCTTCTACAACCTGTACCACGTCGAGATCACGTCGGGTGTTCTCGAGCTCGACGGCGATGATCGATTCGTGATGACCTTCAACGGGATAGTGGTGGCGGACGGACAGCAGTTCGCGACGAGCGTCACCACGGAGGGCTTCTACGAGGTGGACGGGGACGAGATCTGGCTCACATCGGATCACGAAACCCTCGGAACCGCCGTGGGCACTCTGCAGGGCAGGACCATCACCTTCGCCGTGGATTTCATGCAGAAGGGCGTCGACAACGAATTCGTCTTCCAGAGGTGACAACGACCATGAAACGCATCGCACTCATACTCGCCTGCACGGCGGTCGCCACGGCCCTTCCCGCGGGCGCACAGACGGCGGGACAACAGGCCGCCTACGAAGCTCTCATCTACACCCCCGTCGCCGGATTCGCGCCGTTGCCGCCGAGCCTGAGCATGACGCCGAGCCGCGGGACGACCGGCATCTCGCTCCAGGGACGCATCGGGAAGTTCTCGCGTGAGGGGGGCCTCACCGCCACGTCCCTCGGGATCGGCGTCGAAATGCCGGTGCAACGGTGGAGCCTCACGGGGACGGTGGCCTACCTCTCGGTGAGCTGCGGCCCCGCGTGGGAGGGCGCCAGCGACTGCAATGGCGACATCCTGATCGGCGGCAACGCGCGCACGACGCTGACCAAACGGCCACTGGGAGAGGCACCCCCGCCGGCCAAGGGAACTCGCCGGCCCGCCGCGCCGTCGAACGGCGGCACGCTCGTCGTCGGCTTCGATGGATCGCTCGGCTTCTCGCCACGCGCGGGGCACCAGGCGATCGCGCTCGCCGCCAGCCTGCCGACGGGAATCGCGCTGGAAAGCGGCACGGTGAAGATCATGCCGTTTCTCTCCCCGGGACTCGGCTTCGGCCGGCTCGGCAGCGTGGAGTTCGAGGACGACGAAGCGCCGCGGGCGTACGGATCGATCATGTTCATGATCGGGGGAGGGCTGGGGCTGGAGTTCGGCCGGTCCGGGCTCGGGGCGAACGTCGGCTTTCAGAAGGTGCTCAAGTCGAACGGAGGTGCCACGGCCCTGGGGCTCGGGATGACATGGCACGGGCTGTCGGCGGCGCGCTGAAATCGATGCGTGACGACCGAAGCGGCTTCCGTACGGGAAGGCGCGGGTGGGCAGGTGCGGCGCTGGTGGCCGCCCTGCTCACCGGCTGTACCGGTGACGGAGCCGCCGCGCGGGGACCAGACGTGGTGCGGGCGCCGGCAGCGGCGCTCGCCGGGCGCGCGGATTCCCCGCCAGCCATCAGCATCAACGAAGCGGCGCCTCCGGTGGTGACTCCCTCGATCCGTGACGTCGTGTCGAGCCGCGCTCTCGTCGGACATCGGGTGCGCGTGACCGGACGCTGTCTCGGAGCTGGGAGCGAACACCCGCTCGGTCAGCCGCCGCGATCCCGGCACGAGTGGCAGCTCGAGGCGGATGGCGTGGCCGTCTTCGTGATCGGGCCGCAGCCACGCGGCTGCCGCACCGGCGACGGGCGGAAGTTGACGATCACGGCGCTGGTGGCGGAGGATACGCTACCGGCTATCGGCGATCTGCCGCCGGCACCGCGGCGCTTTCTGGTCTTTGCCGGCGAGGCGCCGCGCTGAGCGAGGCCAGCATCACATGGCGTTCCCGGAAGGGGCCCGTTTCCTCGGCCGCGTGCAGCATCCACTCGGCGACCTCCGAGCGGCGCGCGTGGGAGAACATCCCGTAGTGCGCCACCGGTCGCGCGAGCCCCCTGGGGGCGCCGTCCACGAGGGTCACCGGGCGTACAATCAGCCAGTCCAGGGCGGTCGCTTCGACGATACGCTCCATGTTGGCGAGATCCCGGTACTGCAACGCGACGTTTCCCATGCCGAGGATCGTCCTGACCACCGGCGTCAGTTGCGCGGCGCTGTCCCGTACGCCGCCGGCGCTGATCGCAACCAGGCGCCTCACACCGGACGACTCCATCGCCGGGACGAGGACCCGGGCTGCGCGTTCCGTGAAGTCCGCAGGAGAAAGAACGCGTGCCCAGGGCACCTTCCCGGCCCGGCGTATGCCCAGACAGGAGAGCACCGCGTCGTGCCCGGGAACGACGCGCTCGAGAAAGCCCCGGTCGGTGACGTCGCCGACGCGCACGGTGACGTTCGGTAACGGCTCGACCGATGAACCTTCACGCACGACTGCGGAAACCGTGTGCCCGCTCGCGGCGGCGAGGCGCGTGAGCCAGCGGCCGCATCCGCCGGACGCGCCGAGGACGAGGAGGCGCAGCGATGGCATGACCCGAATCTCGGCCGGGCCCGAAGGAGTGACAAGATCGCGGTCTGAACGTCCGAGAGCGCGTGCCGCACGCGCCGGACCGTCCACGGGACGTCCCGCCCCGCGGCATCCTGCGTCGTGGGAGGTGCGACCCTAGATTGCCGAGCCCCCACTGTCACGCGGGGACGCACGGCGTTCCATCCCGCGCGAGCCACCGAGTCAACCGGGTTCCCATGAGCCGCAACGCGAAGGGTTCTTCCCGCACGCCACGCCGCCAGTTCATTGGCGAGCTGGCCACTACCGCCGCGGCGCTCGCGGCTGCCGCGTGTGCACCGGCTGCTGCCGCGTCAGGCGCGGGCGATCAGGCACCCGCACCCACGCCGACGCCGCGCCCCCCGGCGGCACCGGTGCTGCCCACCACGTGGGATGCCTCCTGGATGGAGAAGATCACCGCGAAGCACAAGGCGGTTTTCGACGCTCCTGAGATCGGCGAGGGCGTGGCCCTGTATCACGCCTTCGGATACCTGCGCGCGGTGAAGGACGTCTTCGGCACCGGAGACGACGATGCGAGCGTGGTCGTGGTGCTGCGCCACGCCGCGGTGCCGATGCTCTTCAATGATGCGATGTGGGCGAAGTACGAGATCGGGAAGGAGACGAAGACGACGGACTTCCGCACGAAGAAGCTCGTGACGCGGAACATCTACTGGCAAACGGTGGATGCGCAGGGGAATCCGGTACCGGACTCGCGCCAGACGGCGACCATCAAGTCGCTCTCGGCGCGCGGCGTGATCTTCCTGGGATGCGACCTCGCCACACGCGGCTTCTCGTACACGCTG
>DATIGO010000289.1:0-2258 GCA_035454665.1 Gemmatimonadaceae bacterium
CGACCGGGCCGCAGAAGATGACGTTCTCGTGGGCGGCGAGCCAGTGCAGGCCGAAGAGCTCGCGCACGCGCGCGCGATCGTAGCTCACCGGCGTGTCCCACACGAGCTGCTCGTAGGTGACGAGTTCCTCGAAGCCGGCGAGCTCGAGGCGCCGGGCGAGGCCTTGACTGTCGCGGCGATCGATCTCGTCCTGGAGCAGGAGCTCGAGGAATTCGAGCGGCGCGAGCTTGGCCTGGCGCGCATGCGTGGCGCGATCCGGGAGGGTGGGCAGCAGGCCGCCCAGGCGCAGGCGCTTGAGACGGCGGACCAGATCAGGGGCGACGTCCATGAGGGTCCTCCTGACTCGGGGGATGGGTAAAGCTCTCGGGGGCCCGGGCGAAGCGGGCCGGCAGCGGGCGGACCGCCCCGCGCTGCGTGGGACCGGCCTCGCGTTCCAGCGCCGTGGTCAGAATCCGCTCCACGCGCCGCACGTCGAGCAGCTCGAAGGCCAGGGCGCGCGCGCAGGCCGCGTTCACGCGCGGAGCGCCGTAGCGCTCGGCCATCCGGAGCAGCTTCTGCGCTTGGCGCAAGTGCGCCCAGGGGAAGGTGCCGCTCAGGAGGACACGCACGAACTGCCCGACGGCGGGCCCGACCTGCTCGGCCTGGCGGATACAGGCGTCCGGGGCGCGCATGGCGTAGGCAGCGCGTTCGGCGGGATAGTCGGTGTAGTCGGTGGAGCGCCCGCCCGGCGGCTGGGGCGCGTGGACCTTGATCAGCTCGCCGTGGTGGTAGATGCGCACGAGGCGCGAGTCGCCGCGGACCTCCACACGCTGGCGAAGGTAGCGCGTGGGGACGGAGTAGAGTGCTCGGCGGAACTGGATGTGATGATCGGGATGGACGGTCGCCTCCGCCCACGTCGGACGATCGAACGGCTCGGGCCCCAGCGGCAAGAGCGCCGCCCGTTCCAGCGTCTCGAACACCACACGGGGGGCGTGGCGCGTGGTGCCGTGAATGCGGGTGCCGGCGATGTCGCGGCACCACCCGACCGCGCGCGCCTGCATATCCGTGAGGTCGCGGAAGGACTCGCCGCGGAAGAAATCCTCGCGGCAGTAGGGAATCCCGCGCTCCACTTTCGGCTTCCCCGTCGCGTGGCGGACGATCGCGGGGTCGACGACGAAGCCGCGATGCTGCGCGTACTCCAGGAAGACACGCTCGATCCCGGGCGCGTAGCGATCGGCGCGGGTGACGACCGGCTTGAGATTGTCCTCGACCAGGCGCTTGACCACCCCGCCGAAAAACACCCACGCGCTCTCCAGCCCGTCGAGGACGGCGGCGAGGTCTTGCCGCAGGGTGATCGCCAGAAACGCGTAGCGGCTGAAACACAGGGTGACGAGCAAGCCGTAGACGCGGCGCTGGCGCCCGAGGAGGGGGTCGAACCAGAGCCCGAGGACACCGAAGTCGACCTCGGCGGCCTCGCCCGGCGGCGGCTCGGCCACCCGGACGGTCATCGTCGGCGCGCCGAAGCCGAGGCGCGCCTGGGCGAACCGATGCAGGGAGCTGTAGGGGATGGTGACGCCGTGGTCGCGAAGCCGCCGATGGATCTTCGTGAGGCGCAGCCCGTCGGCCAGCCACGCCGCAATCTGCTCCCGATGCGGGGTCAGTCGGTCGAGGATCTCGCCCGGACGGCCGCCGCCGGAGCCCCGCACGGCCGCGAGCACGGCCGCCACCTGCTCATCCAACGGGCCCGCAGCACCCGGCTGCAGGCCGACGGCGCCGGCGGCGGCCACGTACTTCGCGACCGTCTTCCGGTCACTGCGCGTCACGCGCGCGATCGCGCGCACACTCTCTCCCCGACAGAATCGGCGCAGCACCTCGCGAATTTCGATCACACCCAGCTCCCGGTAGGCCATGACCACCTCCGCGATCGGGGTAACCACGGCCCAGCTTGGCCGCCGGGCTCCGGGTGGGGGAAAGGTTTTGAGAAACCCCTGGGGGAAGGTTTTGAGAATCAGCCCGCTACGTGGGGGAAAGGTTTTGGGAAATCACATACGTTGTCATCGCCGATTTTCAGTCCAGAGGAGAAACGCCCGAGGCGATGCGCGAGAAGGCTGCGAGGATCGGCGCGGATGCGGTCATCATATCGATCCTCGGTGGTCAGTATTCTCGCAGCGAGGAGTGGGCAGCCGCCGACCGCTATGGGCAGACTTACAGCCGCATCACCGGAACGGCGCTGAAGTATAAATAGCGAGTAGAAAGAGGGACACCGTGCATACCAAGGC
>DATIGO010000290.1:0-62255 GCA_035454665.1 Gemmatimonadaceae bacterium
GGGTCTCGCGGACAGGGAACGCCGCATCCCCAGCACGGTCACGACCCGCTTCCATGTCGGCGGCGTGACGAAGGCGCTCACCGCGCTGGCAGTGTTGGACCTGGTGGATCGCGGACGGCTCGAGCTGCATGAGCCCGTCACGCGGTATCTGCCCGCACTGCGCGGTCCCGTCGGCGCGATCACGATCCATCAGCTCCTGACGCATACCGACGGCCTGCCGGAGCTGCCGGACCTCACGAGCGGACCGTCGTCACTTCTCGCCGCTCTGCAGGCCGCGCGGCCCGCATTCGAGACCGGGCAGTCATATGGATCGACGAACACGGGGCACGCGCTGCTCGCGCTCGTGGTGGAGCAGGTCGCGGGACGGCCATTCGAGCGGTACGTGCGCGAGCACCAGCTCGCGCCCGCGGGAATGACGCGCTCGTTCCTGCGTACGGAGGGCGTGCAGCTCGACGACGTCGCGGTCGGGTACGCGGACAACGCGCGCCCGACGCGACCGGCGCCTGACGAGACCAGCGCGCGCGGGTCGCTCGGACTCGTGACCACGGTCGGAGATCTCCACCGCTGGTTCGACGCGTTCATCGGCGGGCGTCTGGTGTCGCCGCGAGTCGTGCGGACCATGCTGACGCCCTACCTGCGAACCGCGAAGCCGTTTGAACAGGGGTACGGATGGCTGCTGTACGACAGCACCACCGCGCGGCCGTTCCGCAGCGGCCCGCTGCCCCTGGTACGTCGATCGGGGCGTGCGCCGGGTTTCGAGGCCGAAGTGGTGCACGACCGGAATGCCGGGTGGATCGCCATCGTTCTCGTGAACTCCGACGTGCTGATGCGCCATCGCGCGATCGAGACGGTCCGGATGGTCATGGACCGAACCGGCACGGACGCGAAGCCGCCGCCGCTCATCGTGCGGCGGTGATCGACGAGCGCATCGCGCTCCGAGCTCCCTGAACAACCAACGCGCAATCCCTTCCGGCCGTCCTCGGGCGCCCGGTTACCGGAGGTCCGTCCATGCCCGTGCTCTCTTCCCGCCTCTCCATTGCCGCCGCCGCCGTGGTGCTCGCGCTTGGTGCATCGCTCCAAACCCCCTCCGATGCCACCTCACAGGGCGCCGGCGCGCCGTCGCAGGACATTCCCCCCTCGCTGCACGGGGACTCGTTAGGCGACGGCGGCCCCGCGGCTCGCGCCAGGCTCGTCACACCCGTGGGCCTCGCGCGCGACTCCGCGGGGAATCTGTACATCGCCGAGCGTGGCGCGCACCGGATCCGGCGCATCGCTGCCCGAACCGGGATCATCACCACCTTCGCCGGGACGGGTGAGGCGGGGTTCAGCGGCGACGGCGGCCCTGCGTCGCGGGCAAAGCTCGTGCAACCCGACGAGCTCACTGTCGATCCCGAGGGCAATCTGGTCTTCGGCGACGTCTTCAATCACCGCGTCCGCCGGATCGACGCGCGATCCGGCATCATCACCACGATCGCCGGAACCGGCGAGCCGGGATTCTCCGGAGACGGCGGTCTCGCGACCCGCGCCCGTCTCAATGGCCCCTTCGGCGTCGCGTTCGACTCCCGTGGCAACCTCTTCATCACCGACACCGAGAACCAGCGGATCCGTCGCGTCGATGCGCGCACTGGCGTCATCACCACGATCGCCGGGAACGGCGAGTGGGATTACGCGGGCGACGATGGACCCGCCCTCCAGGCCAGCTTCGCGCGGCCGCACCGGTTGCTGGTAGAAGGAGACACCGCACTCCTGATCGGTGACACCTTCAATTACCGCATCCGCCGGCTGGATCTTCGCACAGGCATCATCCGCCGCTTCGCCGGCAGCGGAGAGCGGGGGACCGATGGCGAGAGTGGCCCGGCGCTCGATGCCCCCTTCACCTTCCATGGATCACTCGCCTTCGCACCGGACGGCGATCTCGTCGTGCCGAGCCTCGCCGCGGCGCGCATCATGCGCATCGATCGGCAGAGCGGCGTGATTACGGTGATCGCCGGGAACGGGCTTCGCGGCTTCGGAGGCGATGGCGGCCCCGCGACGCAGGCGAGTCTGCACCTCCCGCTCTCCGTCGTGGTCGATCCGGACGGGAGCATCCTCTTCACCGACATGTGGAACGGAAGGGTGCGGCGCATCGACGGGCGCACCGGAATCATCACGACGGTCTTTGGAACGGCGCCGAGTCCGCGCACGCCTGCCGTGAGCTGGGACTTCTATTACAACCGGGACTCGCTGCGTGCAGTCATCGATCAGCCGGTCCGTTACGGCGTCCCGGGAAGCGAGAGAGTTCGGGTCGTGCGCGACATGGAGTATGGCGCGAGCCGATACGCGCGGCTCGACGCCTTCCTGCCGCCCGATCTTCCGGCCGGCTCCCGGCGGCCAGCTGTCGTGCTCGTTCCGGGACGCAATGATAGCGAGCTGCGACTCCGGAGCTCGGATGGGTTTGCGACCTGGGGGCGGCTGCTGGCGGCGTCCGGGCTCGTCACCCTCGTGCTGGATCATTCGCTCGGCACGCGGGGACACTCGCTCGCTCTTGCGGGTGCAGAGGTGGACAGCGCGATCGCGCACGTGCGACGGCAGGCGAGCGCTTTCAACGTGGATCCCGACCGGATCTGCGTCGTGGGATTCTCCTCGGGCGCAATGCTTCTGGCTCCGCTGCTGGCCGACCCGCCACCTTGGCTGCGCTGTGGGGTTGCCTACTATCCCGAGCTCGACACGCGGCGGGCTGATGTCTTCTTCTGGATCAAGGATCCGCCTGCGGTGCGCGAACGGTTTGCACTCGCGCCCGTTGCGCGCACCACGCGCGTACCGCTCCTGCTCGCCGGGGGCGCGCGTGATGCTGCGCCAGTGAAGGCGATGTTCGACGAGCTGCGCGCGGAGCTGGCGAGCCGGAACGGCGTGACGTTCCTCGAGCATCCCGCCGGCGGGAGCGGCTTCGAGCGTACGGTCGACGACGTTGCCACGCGCGACATTGTGCACCGCACTCTGTGCTTTCTGCAGGAGCGGCTCGCCTCCGGAGCTCAGTGCGTGACAGGGGGAACGCGGCAGGAGCCCGCGGATTCGTCGGGCGACGGCGGACACGCCACGGAGGCGTTCCTCGACCGCCCCATGTCGGTAGCGCTCGATCGCGACGGGAATCTCTTCGTGAGCGAACAGCGCTCGCACCGAGTGCGCCGGGTTGACGCGCGGACCGGCATCATAACGACGATCATCGGCACCGGCGTGGCCGGCAGCTCGGGAGATGGCGGTCCGGCAGCGCGCGCCCAGGTCAACTATCCCAAGGTCACGATCGATCGGGCGGGGAACATCTACATCGGCGAGGTCGACGGCTATCGTATCCGGCGCATCGACGCACGGACCGGCATGGTGACCACGATCGCGGGGATCGGAGTGCAGGGCTTTTCCGGTGATGGTGGCCGCGCAACTGCAGCCCGGATCACGCGCCCGTTCGGGCTGGCCATCGATGGCGATGACAACCTGTACTTCACCGACACCGAGGCGAATCGCGTCCGCCGCATCGACGCACGCACGCGCGTCATCACCACCGTGGCCGGAGATGGACGATATGGCTTCGGCGGTGACGGCGGGCCCGCCACGGCGGCGTCGCTCGCCAGACCGCATGTCCTCACCTTTGATCCCGACGGGAACCTGATCATCGGGGATTCCTTCAACCAGCGCATCCGACGCATCGACCGGCGCACGGGTACCATCACGACCGTTGCCGGGAGCGGCTATCGTGGCGTGAGTGGCGACGGCGGCCCTGCGTTGGGTGCGACCTTCGTCTACTTCGGTGGGCTCGCCTATGACACGGCCGGGAATCTTCTCGTGAGCGGCGTTGGCGATCATCGCATTCGGCTGGTCGAGAGAGAGACCGGCATCATCCGGCCCTTCGCCGGCACGGGACGCTGGGAGTCGAATGGCGACGGAGGCCCCGCGCTCTCCGCGAGCTTCCATCCGCCCCTGGAGCTCGTCGTTGATTCCGGCAACAACGTGTTCGTATCGGACCCGTACGGCGGGACCCTTCGCCGCATCGATGGACGCACGGGCGTCGTCACTCGCGTCGCCGGAAGCCGGCCGCCCACACCGGGGCCCGGCGACTTCCACGTCCACATCGACTCGGCGACGCTCGCACGCTCATTCGAGACACCACTGGCGGTAGCGGTCGAGGGGTCGCGGGTGCGCGTCGTCGCGGATCTCGACTACACCGGCACCGGTGATGCGCGCCGACGGCTCGACGTATACCTGCCTGACGAGGCCAGCGAACCCCTGCCCGCGGTCCTCCTGGTGCACGGGGGCAGCGGAACGGATCTGCTTCACGCGCCAAAGGATCAGGGGGCGTGGACGTCGCGAGGACGGTACATCGCGGCGGCGCGCCTCGCGGCGGTGACGTTCACGCACAGCCTCAATCTCGAAGGGGGATTGGAGAAGGCCGCGGTCGATCTGGATGCGGCGCTGGCCTACCTGGGGCGTCGCGCACCATCACTCGGCATTGACCCGGCGCGCCTGTGCGTGGTGGCGTACAGCGACGGCGCGCCGCTGTTGGCGGAGCTCCTGCGCAAGCCGAGGCCGGAGTTGCGCTGCCTCGTGGCCTTCGCTCCCGTGCTGGATCTCAGAACCTCGCCCGCGCCCTTCTGGCTGGACTCGGCTGCTGAGCTCCGGGCGCGTTTCTCGCCAGCAGCGCTCGTGGATTCGGGAGTCCGTGTGCCGCTGCAGCTACTCGTGGGAGCACGCGATAGCGCGACAGCCATCGGCGCGCGCCGTGTGGCGGAGCGCGCCAGGATCCGTGGACTCCCGGTCCAGCTCCTGGAGCACCCGACCGGTGGGTCCACCTTCGACCGCGGCGAACCGGGCACGCGGACCGAGGAGATGCTGCGGGAGTGGCTCGCGTTCCTTCGCGTTCATCTGCGCTTGGGCAGAAAGGCGGCACCAAGCGACATGCTGTGAGCGGCTGGTACGCTGCAGCAAGCGGCGCCCGTCCTCGAACAACCTGGCACTACTCGGCTGGATCTCGTAGAGTGAACGAGCGGCTGGTGGCCGGCGCGGTTCCGGTCATCTTCGCTTCAGACCTCGCCGAGGAGGCAGAGTGATCGACCACAGGCAGTGCGCGGGTCTGGCGCTTGCGTTCGTTGTGGCGCTTGGCGCGTGCCGCGCGAATGCAGCGTCGTCCGATACCCTCGCGCAGATCGATCCTGCGCTCGAACGTCTGCAGCGCGAAGTGTGGGAGGTCTGGTTCGCGGGTGATACGACTCGGTTGAAGGAGATCACCGGTGAAGACCTCGTCGCGATGAGCCCCGGCAATGAGGACTTCTCGAACTTGCGCGAGCAAGTCGACGCCTCGGCGGGTTTCCGGGCCGCCGGTGGGAAGCTCATCGACCTGCGATTCCCCAGGATGCGCATGCAGAACTTCGGGGATGTCGTGCTCGTGTATACAGACTATGAATACACGCTCGCGATCGGGACGGACACGACGCGTCAGGCCGGTCGCGCGACGGAGGTGTTCATCAAGCGCGACGGCACGTGGCTGAATCCCGCCTGGCACATGGACGCGAGGAAGTAGATCGAATCCCCCGGATGAAGCCGCGTCGTGTGACTCACGGGGTAGCCACGTGGTAGCGACTGGATGACGAGCGGCGCCGGCGCCGCTGGCGTCGGTGTGTCCTCCGAGGTGAGGTTCCTCACCATGCCCGACCGGCCCTTCATCACGCGCGGCTTCCAGGGAAGACGCGCACCGGCGCCCCCTGACCGCCTCCCGCCAGGCCAGTACGAAACCCGCGACTTCCCCGTTCTCTCGGCGGGCCGACGCCGCGGGTGAACCTCACCGCGAGGGACTTCTGCATCGTCGACCCCCAGGGTCGCGTCGTGCTACTTGCGTAATAAGCTAATTAGCTTATAATAGAAACACACCCGACAGGTGAGCCCATGGCCGGACCCGATGCCGTCTTCCGTGCCCTCGCCGACCCGACCCGACGCGAGATCATCAAGCTCCTGCGCCGCAAGGCGCGGACGTCGGGAGAGATCGCCGAGCACTTCCCCGTGGCGTGGGCGACCATCTCCCGCCACCTCGGCGTCCTCAAGGACGCGGGACTCATCACGGCCGAACGCAACGGCAACAGCATCAGCTACGAGCTCGACGCGACCGTGGTCCATGAGCTCATCGAACACCTGATGGACTGGACGAACCCCGGAGGTAAACGTGCGTAGACTCATCCCCGTACTCCTCATTCTCTGCGGTCTCGCGGCGGGGGCGATCGTGTTCGGCCGCCTGCCCGATCTCGTGACGCTGCGCTGGGGCGAGTTCATCTCAGGCGTCGGCGAGGTATCCGCGGAGCCATGGCCTCGCGCCCTGGTGGCCTTCGGCGTTCCAGTGCTCGCGCTGGCCCTGTGGCTCCTTCTCCGCGGACTCGCCTCGGCGACCGGGGAGCGCGTGGGCCGGCGCATCTTCCCGTCGTGGTTCCTGTCGGAACGCACCGGCACTGCCGCGGTGGGTCGGTTCGGGCCGACCTACGACACGATCGTGCTCGGAACCGTGAGCCTGCTCCTGCTCTTTCATGCCGCGATCCTCGCCGCGGCGCTCGGCGCGCCATCCTGGACGGCGCGTGTGGTCACGATGGTGCTCGGCGTCGGCATGATGGTCGTGGGAAACATCATGCCCAGGACCCGGCCGAACTGGGTGGCGGGCCTGCGCACGAGACGGACGCTCGCCGACCCGGATGTGTGGCGCCGCACGCATCGCTGGTTCGGCGCGTTGCTCATGTTGACCGGTATCGCGGTCGTCGGTGTCAGCTTCGTCGCCGTACGGATGGCGCTGGCCGTGGCTGTCGGAGGGGCGCTCACCTCGGCGATCGTGGCGACGATCGTCGGCGGCAGAGGATCCGGCGCGAGTCCTTCCGGCCCTCCCACGGGCCCGGCTGGATTCCAGACACGATGAGCACGGGCCGGAGCCGGATGACGGTGCGGGACGACACGGTCGATGCTCCCAGCCCCATGCCAGTATTGGCATCAGGGCCGTCGGGACGGCGGAAATCGACGGCGAGGCCGACCTTGCCGGCCCTCCGGTGGCGCCGCCCTGCGCCCCGCGTGACGCCTCACGCGGGGCGCGCGCCCTGCCTTACGGCGTTCGCGTCGCCGTCATCGTGCCGTTCACGACCTGCTCGCCCGACTGTGTCTTGTACGTCGCGACGAGATTGCCGGTGAGCATCCCGCCGCTCACCACGCTGGCGGTGCGCACGCTGACCATCACGCCCTGGCGCAGGACGCTCTCGTACTCGGCCGACTGCCCGATGAGACTGTCGCCGACGACGGAGACCGTGAGCGGGATGTTCGGGCGTCCCTCGAGCGACATGGTCCACGCATCGCTGTAGGCGCCGCCGGTCATGGTCGACTGGACGGTATCCGGTGTTCCTTCGAGCACGGACTTGACCTGCCAGGTGCCCGCGAAATCAGCAAGGGTAGGCCCAGCGGGTGGTGGGGGTGGTTCCTCTTCCTGGCCGGCACAGGCCATCACGAAGGCAAGTGCGAGCACCGCGGCAGCGGGACGCATGAGTTCTCCTGGGAGGGCGGGAAACAACTCGAACAACCTCGCGCACGAAGCTTACAAGGCGCAGCAAGGGTTTGCGGGGAACTGGCGCGCTGCCGGCCCCGTCCCTGGGCTCATATCAGGACGGTTCCACGGCCCGAAAGGTCGATCCCCGCCGGGGCGCGCTGCGTCACGGCGGTACCGGCGCAGCACCGGGGGCCGCGGTGCGCTTGACAACCATGAGTGCGCTCACCGTAATTATGAGTACACTCATCTTTTTTGCGCCGTCCCGTGGCCGCTCGGAAATCCTCTGCTTCCCAATCGCGCCGGTCCGCCCGGAGCGCCACTGCCAAGCGGTCAAACAGCGGCCGCCGCTCCCAGGGCACCCGCGCCTCCAACAAGGAAGCCACCCGCGAGCGCATCGTGGCCGCGGCGCTCGACCTTTTCCAGTCGAAAGGCTTCGAGGCTACGACCACGAAGGAAATCGCCCGCAAAGCCGGCATCGCCGAAGGCACGGTCTTCAACTACTTCCGCACCAAGGACGACATCGCGCTGCACTTCTTCGAGGCCGAGGTCGACCACGCGATCGAGACCGTCCGGCGCCAGCCGCGCCTCGCGAAAGCCCCGCTCGACGAAAAGCTCTTCGCCCTCGTGCAGAGCCAGTTCGAGTACCTGGAGCCGTATCAGAACTTCATCGGCTCGGCGCTCGTGGAGGCCATGAAGCCGACCTCGCGGCTCTCCTTCGGCCACCGGGCGCAGGCCCTGCGCCATCGTTATGCGGCCTTCGTCGAGGAGCTGCTCGAGGAGTCGCTCCCGCAGAAGCGGTTCGTCCCCCTCCGCCTCTGGGCGCCGGACGCGTTCTGGCTCTACTACCTGGGCGCGCTGCTGTACTGGCTCAACGACGACTCACCCGGGAAGCAGAAGACGCTCTCGTTCCTGGACCGCACGCTCAAGATCGGCGTGGGAATCGTCAAACGCACCGTATAGCATGGCCCGCAAGAACGACACACCAACGAAGCGCGCGCTGCGCATGGCCGGCCTGGGCTTCAACGTGGCCGGAAGCTACCTGGGGTACCTTGCGCAGCGCGCGTTCCTGAACGAGGACAAGCGCGAGGCAAGGCTCAAGCAGGCGCACGGTCGCGCCGCCCGCCACGCGCGCCGGGAGCTGCAGTCGCTGCGCGGCCCCGCGATGAAGCTGGGCCAGACGCTGAGCCTCCAGAGCGGCGTCCTCCCCGAAGACGTGCTGCGGGAGCTGTCCAAGCTCCAGATGGAAGCGCCGGGGATGCATCCCTCGCTCATGCGCGCGCAGTTCCGGACGAGCATGGGACGGAACCCCGAGGACGTATTCCGCGAGTTCGAGCCCGAGCCGTTCGCCGCGGCCTCGCTGGGTCAGGTGCACCGCGCGGTGACACGCCGCGGCGATCAGGTGGCCGTGAAGGTGCAGTACCCGGACATCCGTCAGGCGGTCGAGAACGACTTCGCCTGGTTCCGGGCCGTGTCGAGACCCGCGCAGGTTACGGATCACATCCCGAAGGTCGCGATCGACGAGCTGCAGGAGCAGATCCTGGCCGAGACGGACTACCGGCGCGAAGCCGACAACATCGAACATTTCCGCGAGGCGCTGCGGCCCCTGTCGTTCGTGACGGTGCCCAGGGTCTACCGGGATCTCTCGACGGATCAGGTGCTCACCATGTCGTTCGTGCCCGGATGGCACATCGACGCCTTCCTCGCGCGGCGCCCGTCGCGAAAGCTGCGCGACCTGATTGGGGAGCGCCTCTTCGAGCTCTTCTACTTCCAGCTCCTCAACGTTGGCGCCTTTCACGCCGATCCGAACACCGGGAACTACTTCTTCACCGACGACGGGACGATCGGGCTGGTGGACTTCGGTTGCGTGAAGCACCTCACGCGGCCCTTCGTGGAGAGCATGCGCTCGCTCTTTCTCTATCCGGGCGCGCGCGACTCGGAGCACTTCAAGGCCCTGCTCGACGAGCGGCATGCGAACTTCGGCCGAAAGCTGCGCCCCAGGGCGAGACAGGCGCTCATCGAGATGACGGAGACGTTCTACCGGACGGTCTATCCGCCCGAGCCCGAAAAGGACGACCAGCCGTTCGACTTCGGCAAGTCGCAGGCGCTGCTGCAGTACACGCGCGCGTCACAGAAGCTGATCAACACGCGCATCGTGATACCGGAGTACATCTTCCTGGCGCGGAGCGAGATGGGGCTGTATCACGTGCTGCAGCGGCTGGGGGCGCGGGTGCACACGAGCCGGATCGTTCGCCGCTACCTGCGACGTTGACTGCGATGGCACCTCGCGGGAAGCCGCCGCACGCATCGCTGGTTCGGCGCACTGCCCATGTTGACCGTATCGCGGTCGTCGGTGTCAGCTTCGTCGCCGCACGGATGGCGCTGGCCGTGGCTGTCGGAGGGGCGCTCACCTCGGCGATCGTGGCCCCGATCGCCGGCGGCAGAGGATCCGGCCCGAGCACATCCGGACTTCCAGCGGCACTGGTCCTCGTCGCCCTGAGCGCGATGCCTCCGATCTAGCGGTTCGGTGCCAGCACCGAGGATCGCAGGTCCTTGATCGTTCGCGCGAAGACGCCATAGTCGTCCGTGCCCGCGGCCACGATGAGCGCGCCCTCCACGCGAACGACGAAGTCCTCGGCGCGCGAGCGCGCCACCGTCCTGGGCAGACCGGCTTCGAGGCACAGCGACTCGACCGCGTCCATCCACGCCGTGAAGGCCCGCCGCAGCGGCCGCCGGAAGCGCGTGCGATCGACGCTGGCGCACATCCGCTCGAGCAGACACGCCTTCCGGCCACCTTCATAGAATGCATCGATGGTGTCGAGCATGGCACCGAGCTTCTTCGCGGGCGTTCCAGCGGCTCGCAGCGGCTCATACACGCCCGTCACGAGCTGCTCGTCCAGATGCGCCATCACCTGCTCGGCCATGTCTTCCTTGCCCCCGGGGAAGTAGTGGTACAGGCTCGATTTCACGAGTCCGGTGGCGGCCGAGAGCTCCGCGAGCGAGGCGCCTTCGTACCCTTTCTCCCGAAACGTGTCCAGCAGGCGATCGAGCACTTCGGCTTTCGAGAGGAGCGGAGCGGGCATCAGTCAGGATTCTCGGTGGAGGGCTCCGGATTGAACGGGCTCCGCTCGATGAGCGTCCACTGCATCGCGGGCGGCAGTGAGAATTCCACCCATCGCTCCACGGTGAACGACCAGTAGCGACCGGTTCCACCGGTGGGATGACGAGGGTCTTCCGCGCCAAAGATAGCAGTGGCGTTCCCGGTGAGTGAGAGCACCCGGCGCGCCCGGAAATCGACCATCGCGAGGCCGGCGCGCGTGTCGACATCGAAGTTGCCAAGGGTCTGGTACATGCCGTTGCCCGGGTAGTCCGGAATCCGCAGCATGCGCTCGGATTCCACCTGGACGAAGCCCGGCTGGCCGCCGCGGTGCGATGCGTCGAGACCCCGCTCGGGATTGACGCTCGCGACGAACAGCGTGTCGGTCCGTACGATGAACGCGCGTCGCGGCTCGTCCAGGGGCCGTCCGTGCTCCGGCGGCGCGATCCGGCCAGGGGAGACATCGGTGCGCTCACGGCGCTGGATGTACTTGATGCAGTTGCCGAAGGCCTCTCGCACGCGCAGCTCGAGGCCGAGCGGATCGAGACGGGTGACGACTCCGTTGATGCGGAGTCGCCGTCTCGTCGCGAGATCGATGACGAGCATGCCCAGCGGCGCGCCCGTGCGGATGATCGCGCGGACCGGATCGTCCACGAGCGTGCGGTCGAGCGACGTGTCGAGTGTGACGCGCTCGCCCGGTTCGTCGCTGCGCAGGAATCCTGCGGTGCCACACCACAGGGATGCCCACATCGTGCCGTCCGGCGCTGCCGCTCCGACGGCGGCGACTTCCTGGCGGCTCAGAAAGTCGCGCATGCCCTCGGCGAGCCGATCGCCGATCATGGCACCGCGTCGCACGGCGATCGCGCGGTCGCCGGCGCGTTCCTGCACGGCGATTTCGCCGGTGTGATAGACGTCCGTCTCCGTCATGGGTGGTCGGGTTTGTCGAGCGCGCTGAGCCAGCGGGTGCCGGTGCCCTGGAAGACGAGTTGGACGGGGTGGTGTTGGCGTTTGAAGTCCCAGGCGGCGGCGAGGGCATTGAAGACTCGTCCGAGGGCTTCTTCGCCGTTGTTGGGGTCGGCGAGTACGATGATGGTGGTGTTGGGCATGGTGGGATCCGGGGCAGGGGACGATCGCGTTTATACCGAACGATCGGTACAATAGCGCACGCAGTCGCGGCCGTCAAGCAGAGCCTGGGCGCCGGCGCGCGCGACATCGGGACCGCAGGCCCGCGCAGGCCGCCGCGCGGTCCGGAGCCGCTCCTCGCCACCCAGCCCCGTCGTTAAGGCACACGTTCCATGAAATCGCCGACACACGCCGGGCGAAACACCGACGGACGACCTCCATCCGGAGAACATCTTGGCCTCCACGGCGCGAACCATGGAGGCCCATCATGAAACGAATCCTGCGGAGCACGCTCGCCGCCGCCCTCGCCAGCGCGGCCGCGCTGAGCCTGGTCGCCTGCGCAACCGATCCGGTCGCTCCCGAACCGCAGTCGCTGACAGCGCGCAGCGCCGTTCCCCTCCAGACGCGCACCTATTACATCGCGGCCGACCTCATCGTCTGGGACTACGCCCCCTCCGGCATGAATCTCGTCTCCGGTGAAGCGTTCACTCCCGAGGAATCCCTGTTCGCGGAGCAGGATGCGGACAAGACGCGCATCGGCCGGCGGTACACGAAGGCGCTGTACCGCGAGTACACCGACGAGAGCTTCACCACGCTCAAGCCGCGCCCACCGGAGTGGCAGCATCTGGGCGCGCTCGGTCCCCTGATTCGCGCGCAGGTCAGCGACACGATCCGCATCGTGTTCAAGAACAACGCGGATCGGCCCTACAGCGTGCATCCCCACGGCGTGTTCTACGACAAGGCCTCCGAGGGCGCGCCGTACGACGACGACGATGGCGTCACGACCGGGGATGCCGTGCCGCCGGGCGCCACGCATACCTACATCTGGCCGGTCCCCGATCGCGCGGGTCCCGGACCCGCTGACGGCAGCAGTGTCTTCTGGATGTACCACTCGCACGTGGACGAGCCGAAGGACGCGAACACGGGCCTCATCGGTCCGATCATCATCACGGGGAAAGGACGCGCAAATGCCGACGCGTCGCCGAAGGACGTGGATCGTGAGTTCATCAACCTGTTCATGATCTACGACGAGAACTCGAGCTGGTATCTCGGCGAGAACATCGAGGCCGCAGGGGTGAACCTGGAGCTGGCCGATCCCGAGGAGTTCGAGGAGAGCAATCTCAAGCACACGATCAACGGCTTCCTGTGGGACAACTTCCCCACGATCGGCAACTCACACGCCATGACGATGCGCATGGGCGACCGGGTCCGGTGGTACCTGCTCGGCATGGGGACGGAGGTTGACCTGCACACCCCGCACTGGCACGGGCAGACGGTGCTGTGGATGGGAATGCGCACGGACGTCGTGGAGCTCCTCCCCGGCACGATGCGGGTCGTGGACATGGTCCCGGACAACCCCGGCACCTGGCTGTACCACTGCCACGTGAACGACCACATCACGGCGGGGATGCTGGCGCGATTCCGGGTCGTCCCGTAACGAGCATCCCATGCGCGGGGCAGGGTCCCCCGCGGCGGGAGCCGACGAGCTTGTCCATCCAGTGGTGGCGCGCTCGCGCTCCGTGCCGCCAGATTCTCCGGCATGAGCGACCGGCCCTTCATCGCGCGCGGGTTCCAGGGCAAACGCGCACCGGGACCAGCGAACCGGCTTCCACCCGGGCAGTACGAGACGCGCGATTTCCCCGTCCTCTCGGCGGGCCCAACGCCGCGCGTGAGCCCGGCGTCGTGGGACTTCTCCATTGTCGATGCACAGGGCAAAGTGGCGCGCTGGTCGTGGGAGGAGCTGCTCGCCCTGCCTCACGAGTCCCCGCGTGTCGACATCCACTGCGTCACCAAGTGGTCGAAGTTCGACACGGCGTGGCAGGGCATCTCCGTCGACACCTTGCTCACCCGCGCGCGCGAGGTCGGGGTAACCGAGGGAGGGTACGTCCTGGCCTTCTGCGACGGCGGCTACACGACCAACCTGCCGCTCGCCGACGTGACCGGTGGCAGGGCGTGGGTCGCGTTCGGCTACGACGGCCAGCCACTCGCGCCGGAGCACGGAGGGCCGGCGCGGCTCCTGGTGCCGCACCTCTACTTCTGGAAGAGCGCGAAGTGGGTGCGCGGGCTCCGGCTCCTCCCGCATAACGAGCCGGGGTTCTGGGAGCAGCTCGGCTACCACGACCGGGGCGATCCCTGGAAGGAGCAGCGGTACCAGGGCGATCCGTGACGGTTTACCTGGCGCACGACCTGCGGCACGAACGCGATGTCGCGATCAAGGTGCTGGTCGTTCGACGGGAGCATCGGCAGGCACGCCGCCGTTAGGTCAGGACACCGGCGCCAGACGAAATAGGGGCCAGAAATAACCGGGGTCGGACGGCTGACCCCGGTTATTTCCCAATTACTTCGTCAGGGGACCTTCGTGGCGGTCGTCGTGCCGTTCACCACCTGCTCGCCGGTGGGCGTCTTGTACGTGGCGACGAGGTTGCCCGTCAGCATGCCACCGCTCATCACACTGGCGGTCCTCACGCTGACCGTCACGCCCTGGCGCAGGATGCTCTCGTACTCGGCCGACTGTGAGATGAGGCTGTCGCCCGAGATGCTCACCGTGAGGGGGATGTTGGGGCGACCCTCCAGCGACATCGTCCACGCGCCGTCGGCGGTGCCGGTCATCGTGGAACGGACGGTGTCGGGCGTTCCCTCGAGCACTGAAGTGACCTGCCAGGTCCCGGCAAAGTCGGCGAGCGTCGGCGCCGGCGCGGCGGCCGCTGCTGGTGGAGCTGGCTGGGCTTCCTCCTCGGCACCGCCACAGGCAACGACGAGGGTGAGGGTGAGCAACGCAACGGCCGGACGCATATGGATCTCCAAGGGGAAGGGGGATGACATCGTAAACTGCGGTGCCTACGAACCTAGCGAGGCCAGACTGTCCCGCAATGCCGGCGCGGAGTAGCATTCTTCCAGCATGCCGCCGAACCGGCTCGAATGGCGTGTGGCGACCGTGCGCGAGGCGCGCGACGAAACGCCACGGGCGCGGACACTCGTCCTCGACGTCCCCGACTGGCCGGGGCACCGCGCGGGACAGCACGTGGACGTCCGCCTGGTGGCGGAGGACGGCTACGAGGCGCAGCGCTCGTATTCGATCGCGTCGGCGCCCGAAGACCCGCACGTGGCGCTCACGATCGAGCGGCTGGAGAACGCCGAGGTCTCGCCGTATCTCTGCGACGTGCTCCAGCCGGGTGATGGACTGGAGATACGCGGGCCGATCGGCGGGTGGTTCGTGTGGGAGGCGTCGCTGGGTGGGCCGCTGTTTCTAATCGCGGGTGGCTCCGGCATCGTGCCCCTCATGTCGATGCTGCGTCACCACTGGCGTGTCACCCCGGCTGCTCCCCGGGATGACAGACGAGTGCGCCTGCTGTATTCCGTACGCACCCTCGAAGACGTCATTTTCAGAGAGGAGCTCGAGCGGATGGCCGAGAGACCCGATGTCGGCGTCACCTTCACGTTGACGCGTGAGGCACCTGCCGGCTGGGCAGGCTTGCGGCGGCGGATCGATCGGGCGATGCTGGAGGAGGTCGGTTGGCCACCCTCGGCCACGCCGCGCGTCTATGTCTGCGGCCCCACGCCGCTGGTCGAATCTGTAGCGTCACTACTCGTGGAGGGGGGTCACGATCCGGCGCGTATCCGCACGGAGCGGTTCGGCCCGACCGGTTGACGCCCATCAATGGATGGAGGCGAGATGCAGTCCGAAGCACTGCGACTCGATGGCAATGCCGCGGCCGGTCAACTGCGCGAGATTTTCGCGCGCGACGTCACCGGGGCGGTCGCGACCTGCGCGGGGTGCGGAGCGTCGCACGCGATCGGTGCGCTGGTCGCGTACGGTCAGACGATGGGCGTGATTCTGCGCTGCCCCGAATGCGAGAAGACGATGCTGCGGCTGGTGCGCACCCCGGGGTGGCTGCGCCTGGACGCCACGGGCATGTCGCTCCTCGCCATCGCAGCTGGCGCAGGGTCCTGATGCAGATTCCCGGAGACTCGCATTCTCCGGTTTGCCAACGTGGAGGAGAACGGTGGGGCGATACCATCTGGCGCAGGTGAACATCGGCCGTTTCCGGGCGCCGCTCGACGATCCGACCATGGAAGGCTTCCGCACGGCGCTGGATCCCATCAACGCGCTCGCCGATCAGAGCCCGGGCTTCGTGTGGCGGCTGCAGACCGAGGACGGCAACGCCACCGCGATCCGCCCGTACGCCGGCGACGATCTGATGGCGATCAACCTGTCCGTGTGGGAGACGCTCGAGTCGCTGCAACGGTTCGTCTACCGGAGCCGGCATGTCGAGACGCTGCGCGGGCGGAGAGCCTGGTTCGAGGAGATACAGGGCCCGATTCTCGCGCTATGGTGGATTGCGGCGGGCGAGCTCCCGACGGTGGCGGAGGCACAGGCGCGGCTGGCGCACCTCGCGGAGCATGGTCCAACGCCGCACGCCTTTACCTTTCGGACTCCATTTCCGCCGCCTGCGGAGGAGGTCAAGGCGGTCGAGGGTCTCGATGCCGCCTTCTGCGAGTGGGCAACGGACGACCCTCCTCGTCGCGTGCTGTAACCTGGGTTGTCCTTCGCGCTGGGGTTCTTCGCGTCGAGGGATCTACTCGCGGTACCCCGGGGCTGGTCACCACCACACCGAGGACAGATCCCTCGTCGCCCTTCGGCTCCTCGGGATGACGTGGGAATCGAGGCTCCTCGGGATGGGATGGGAGCGGCTGCACCTCGGGATGACAGGCGGGTTCGGCTTCTCTACTCCGCCCGGACTCCTGCAGACGCGATCTTCAGAGAGGAACTCCAGAGGCTCGCCGAGCGACCGGAGGTCGAAGTCGGTTATACGTTCACGCGCGAGGCACCGGCCGGTTGGCAGGGCTTCCGTCGGCGCACCGAGCGGTTCGGTGCCGACCGGATGAATCGTGGAGGCACCCATGCAATGAAGTGCTGATGCAATGGGAAGCCATACGAGTCGGAGGCAACGCCGCCCCGCCTGATGATCCCGCACCCGGACTGAGACCGCACGGGAGGACCATCGACCGAATCAAGTGCTCAACGTCCAACGTGGACGCGAGGTGGCCTCGAGCAACTCCGTCCGGAGCGCCCAACCGCAGCCCGGCATGTCGGGGACCCGGCGCCGCCCCTCGCGCAGCTCGAACGCACTCACATCGAACAGCGGCGACTCTCCAGGATCCTCCTCCGCGGTCAACAGGTTGGGTATGCCGCGCCCCAACGCCAGCTGCATGTAGTGGCCCAACATGGAGTCCCAGTTGTTGGGCGCGAGCATGATACCCTCCGGAGCCGTGATCCTGGACAGGTCCAGCAGCCGCTGGAAACCGAATACCAGCACGTTGCCCTGAAGCACGTCGATCGCCCGGCTCCGGATGAAGGGCCGGTATCTCGCCGGATCTGCGACGGTTTCTCCATCCGCGATCAGCGTGCGCCAGCCGCGAGACCGCAGCCACTCCTTGAATTCCAACACGGGCCTGACGCGCTCCTCGAACATCTCCTCCACGAAGAACAGCTCCACACCCGCCTCGTCCAGGAAGCGCTTCGCCCCCTCGAGATCGTAGCCGTTGTTCGCGTCCACCATGAGCTTCATCGCGGGCTCGAGGTGCTGTCGGACTCCGCGCACCACCTGGACATCACGGCGGAACCCCTCCTCACGCTCCATCCATTTGAAGCCGCGTCCAATTTTCAGCTTGAATGCGCGGTGGCCCCGCTCCAATGCGTGATCTACTTCGACGAGGATGCGCTCCACACCGCGTCCGGCGTACTCCGGCTCCAGGTCCGAGAAGTACAGGCTGCCATCGTAAACAGGGACCCATTCGGGCCCATGTCCACCGAGGATCTGCCAGACGGGCCGGGCGAGCAGCTTACCGATGAGATCCCAGATCGGGGCGTCGAACCGGTGCAAAGGGCTGCGCACGCCCTGTCCCTCCAGAAGAAACGCGAGCGGATCGCGTCCCAGCAGCCGATGCGCATCCTCCTGGCTGGCCCGGGACGGGCCGATCCCCTGTGCACCGGTATTCGTGTCAAGGATCAGGACGAGGTCTCGCGCCATGTAACCATGGCGTTCCTTGTAGGCATTGCGCCCAACGTACTTCCAGCGTGGTTCGTCCACGGTGATCGCGCGGATCCGCGTGATCCGAACTCCCGAGTCGGACCCACGGGGAGGCTCTTCGCCCGAGCACCCCCAAGCCGTTGCCAGTAGCGAACCGGCCGCTCGGCGCACAAAATCGCGTCGGGGAATGGCCCAGGCCGCCGTCGCGCGGCCGTATCCGTCAGATCCGGACGTCATGGGTCGCAGCCTTCTCAGGGCCGGCAAGAACGTGGTCTCGCTGGTTGGTGCGCACTTCGCCAACCGGCTGCTTCATCTCTTCGTCATCGGGCTGCTCGGCCATCGACTGGGAACGAACGGACTGGGCGGATTTGCGATCGCAAGCGCCGTTTCCGCGCTCTTCATCTTCGGCACGGACCTGGGCCTGTCGGCGTGGCTGGTTCGCGAAGCCACGGCGCGGCCGACCGTCCTGCCGAAGAAATACGCCGAAGTATTCGGCGTCAAGCTGGCCCTGATCGTGGTTGCGCTTCTCCTCCTGGCTGTACTCTGCTGGCTCCTGCCATATCAGCGTTGGGTGCTCCAGTTGGCTGCCCTGATGGCGATCGCCGCGATGATCGAATCCGTCTGCGCCGTGAACAACGCGGTGGTTCAGGCACACGAGCGGATGGAGTACGAAGCTCTCGGAGCGACCGTTCAGGCCGTGCTCTTTGCCGGGCTTGCGGCTGTGGTTCTCGTCCGCGACATGTCGCCGGTGTGGATTGGCGTTGCCGCGATCGCCGGCGCTGTGGGGGAGTTCGCGGTGAGCATGCACGCCGCGAGCCGCTTCCTTCCAGTCGGGGTGGCGTGGCCACCACGATGGACCCGGCTTGGTACCTCGGCACCCTATGCCGTGACGTCGCTACACGCTGTCGTCCTCGTGCAGTTGGACGTGCTCGTGTTCTCCGCGGTGGCCACGCAATCCAGCGTGGGCGAGTACGGCGCCGTTGCGCGCCTCCTGCATGGACTCGCTTTTCTCCCGGCTCTCGCGGCCACCGCGGCTCTCCCAACCGTCACCTCTGCGTGGACGCGGCGGTCCGGTGCGGAGGTGGAGGCGCTGGCCGTGCACGTATTGCGCCTCTGCATGGTCACAGGCGGCGCCGCGGTCGTGCTGGTTTGGGCGACCGCCGGTCCGATCATGCGCACGGTGTATGGCGACCAGTTCGGCGCGCTCTCGTCCTTGCTCCAACTCGGGATGATGTTCGTCCTGCTGCGGTGCTTCGGTTTCGGGCTGGCCACGCTGTTGACGGCGGCGGGCCGGCAGCGTGCCCGGGCCTGGGCCTGGGGGATCGGTCTGACCGTCACCGCAGCGCTGATCATCCCGCTCGCACCCGAACTGGGGACGCGTGGCGCACTCCTGGCCCTCATCGTCGGCGAAATCGTCGCGTGCGGCATGCTCGGCATGAGCTCGCACACGCTGGTCTCCGCGCGATCCCAGGTGACGGTCCTCGGCGGTGTGATGATCGCGCTGGCCGGCGCCGCCGTCGTGCAGGAGCTGGTCAATCGTGAAGGCCTCGCTCGCTACGCGCTGCTGTGGGCGCCTCTGACATATCCACTCCTGCTCTTGCTGGTGGGCGAGTTCGGACGCGTCCGGCGGGCCGTGCGAGTGCTCGCCGGCCAGACACCGATACGGCCCTGAGCCGTCGCACCGTCACACGCCTGCCTGATCGCACGGTTGCGCGTCAGGGACAGCGATGCGCTGATGAGTCTGGCCCAGGGATGGATGGAGCCTGACGTCCTGTTATCAGGGGACGATGACGTTGGTCGGCCGCGCCTTGTACTTGAGATACAGCCGGTGGTGCCGGTCGTCGTCAGGCACCTGACGCCCCTTCACGAACACCTCGGCCACCTGCGTGCGGAGATCGAACGGATCGCCGTCGGTGATGAACAGGTTGGCCAGCTTCCCCTGTGCGATGGATCCGATCTGCTTCTCCGCGCCGAGGATCTCGGCGGGCCAGATCGTGAGCGCCTTGAGCGCGCCCTCCGGCGGCAATCCGTACGCGGTCGCGAGCGCCGCGTGGAACACGACATGCCGCGCATTCGAGCCATTCCCCGTGGAGAACGCGAACTTCACGCCCGCCTCGTACAGGAGACCGGGCTGCGCGTAGATGGCGTCGTAAGGCACGTCATCCGACGGCGCCGATTCGATCGAGCCGAGGATCACGGGCACCTGCTTCTCCGCCAGGAACTGCCGCACCTTCCAGGCCTCGCCGCCACCCGAGATCACGACGCGGATGCCCCACTTCTCTCCGAACGCGACGGCGTTGCGGATCGCCTGCTCGTTTCCGGCGGGGATGATCGCGGGGATCTCGCGCTTGAAGAGCGGGCGCATCGCCTCGTAGATGAGGTCGAGCTTCGCCGTTCCGTCGGTGCGGCCCGCGTCGTAGGCCTTCGCTTCGGTCATGAACTGATCGAAGTCGGCCTGCAGCGCGGCCAGGGCCGCCGGATTGGCGCCGCCGCCACCCCGGCCGCCGCGTCCGCCGCCCCGTCCACCGCCACCGCTGCCCGGAAGATTGATCATCATCCCCGCGGTGCGCACCACGGCCAGATCCTCCCACGTCCACCCCGCCGTGTTGATGAGCGTCGCCTGGCCGCTGATCACGCCACCGGTCGGCGACGTGACCACCGACGTCACGCCGTTCATCCGCGTCACGCCGAGGATCTCACTCTCGACATTCAGGGCGACGAGCGCCTTCATGTGCGGATTGAACTGCCCCATCTCGCTCCGCAGGCCCATCGTCTGGATGCCGCCGATCTCCGAAAGGCCGATGCCGGTGTTCGCGTCGATCATCCCGGGATAGATGAACTTCCCGCTCGCGTCGATCACCTTGGCGTTAGGCGCCTGCGCGCCCGAACCGATCGCGGCGATCCGGTTGTTCCGGATGAGGATGTCGGTGTTGGGCATCGGCGCTTCGCCGGGATTCATGACCGTGCCGCCCCGGATCAGGTACGGTCCGTCGTCGCCCGGAGCGGCCTGCGCCGAGCCGACGCGTGCGGTGATCGCGACGATCGCGGCGGCCGCGAACAGCGTGGTGAGGAGCCTGTGTGTCGCGCGCATCAGTCATTGCCTCCGGGACCCTGCGTAGCCGCCTGCTTGCGGAGCGTGTTGGCCTGCGAGCGATCGAAGAGCACCTTGCCGTCGACGATCGTGTACTCGACCATGCTTTGCCCGGCGAACGGGTGCATCGAGAAGACCGCGATGTCGCCGTCCTTACCGACTTCCAGCGAGCCGACCATCTTGTCCACGCCGAGCTGCCTGGCGGGATTCAACGTGACCATCTTGAGCGCCTCGTTGACCGGCATGTTGCCGTAGCGGACGCCGATGCCGGCCTCCTGATAGAGGCGGCGGATGCGCTCCGGGGAATCGGAGTTCACCGAGACGACCACGCCGCGCTCCGCCATGAGCGCCATGTTGAACGGAATGGCGTCGTACGCCTCGACCTTGTAGGCCCACATGTCGGCGAAGGTCGAGGCCATCGCGCCGTGCCGGGCCATCTCGTCGGCCACCTTGTATCCCTCGAGCACGTGCTGGAAGGTGTGCACGCGGAAGCCGTTCTCCTCGGCCACGCGGATGAGCATGAGGATCTCGTCGGCGCGGTAGCTGTGCGAGTGCACCTTGAGCTCGCCCTTGAGCATGTCGCTCAGGGCCTCGAGCCGCAGGTCGCGCCGGGGCATGATCGCGTTGGGGTTGGTGCGCACCGCGGCCCGATAGTCGGCCCACTCCTTGTCGTACTCCTTGGCCTTGTTGAACCAGTACTGGACCGTGAACTCCACGCCCATGCGCGACATGGGGAAGCGGCGCTGGTCGGCGGGCGCGGTGGAGCTGGCGCGCGTGACGTTCTCGCCCAGCGCGAACTTCACGATGCGGAACGCGCCCTGGAAGTACATGGAGTCGACCGGCTGACCCCAGCGCATCTTGATGACGCGGCCCTGTCCGCCGATGGTGTTCGCGCTGCCGTGGAGCAGGAGCGCCGCAGTCACGCCGCCGGCCAAAACGCGATAGATGGTCGGGTCGTCGTTCCGCACCTGGACCACGACCTCGGGCGTGACGGACTCGCTGCCTTCGTTGATGCCGCCTTCGAGCGCGGCGTGCGAGTGCGCGTCGATGAGCCCCGGCATCACGAACTTGCCGGTGCCGTCGATGACGCGAATCCCGGCCGGGATGCTCACGTTGGCACCGACGGCCGTGATCTTGCCGTTCCGCACCACGACGGTGCCGTTCTGGATGTCACCGTTGGTGATCGTGAGGATCGTCGCGTTACGGATCGCGACGTCCTGGGCCGCGAGCGTGCCCGGCATCGCCGCCATCGCGAGCGTCGCCGCGGCGAGCGCCGCGCGCGAACGTCTGTTGGAGAATCGCATGTGGGATTCCATGGTTAGTAGAGGCGTCCCTCGACGAATACGTGCTTGATCGGAGTCCCGGACGCGAAGAGATCGTTGCCCGTGACGACCACCAGGTTGGCGAGCTTGCCGACTTCGATCGTGCCCACGGCGGCGGTGATGCCGAGGAGCGCGGCCGGCGTCACGGTCACCGCACGCAGGGCGTCGTCGGGGCTCATGCCCGCCGCGATCGTGGCGCGGACGCGGTCGCGGAACGTCGTGCCGCTCTCGCCGCCAAACGACGCCAGCGCGACGGGAACGCCGGCCTTCGCGAGCGCCGCTGCGTTGCCGCGCACTTCGGCGGTGTCGGCCGCCGTGACGGGCGGTGCGGTTCCGGGCCGTCCGTCGCCATAGGCGAGGAAGATTCGGCCGGTGACATCATCGGGCGACGGCCAGTCCAGGCTCACCACCGCCGTGGCGCCCATCTTCTTCAGCGCCGGGATCGCGCGCCACCCCTCCTGCGTGCCCACGACCACGGGGTTCCGGAGCTCCATCTCGCCTGCGATCTCGGCGACCCGGATGAGCTGACGCTCGGTCGACGCCACGAACCAGGCCGGCATCGTGTTGGTCGCCGCGGGCACGAGGGCCCGACGGAGCGGATCGTTCGAGGGACGCGCGCCGGGGGTCCCGGCCTTGAAGGCCTTGTCCACCCGGGCCTCGTACTGCGCATCGAGGAAGGTCTGCCGGATGAACGCGACCGAGCCGATACCGGTCCCCGGATAGCCACCGCGCCGGGTGCCGAAGGACACCTCCTGCCCGGCGCTGGCGCGGAGAGCGAGGCGCGAGTTGGATTGGCTTCCGGTCAGGGCCGCACCGACCCGCCCGGGAAAGATGCCACCCTGGAAGACGAGTCCCACGGTGGTCACCCCTCCCGCCCGGAGCGCCTTCAGCTCGGCCTCGGTGGGGGTGAACATGTCGGCGGCCTCCGCGTCGGCCTCGAGCTCCGGGAGCACGACGGGTGGCGCGGGGGTCGACGCGCGGCCGAGGGCCTGACCGCGACCACCCTGTGCCGGGGCGGCACCTCGTCCGCCGCGACCGCCCGCTGGCGCGTCCTCGGCCGCCGCGGGGAGCTGGCGGGTTGGACTCGGCAGGCCGATGCTCGTCGCGGCATCGATCAAGCCCGGGAAGACGGTGTGCCCGGTCAGGTCCATTCGGACGACGCCCGCGGGCACGGGCACGTTCGCCCCCACCGCCGCGATGCGTCCATCCCGGACCACGACCGTTCCGCGCTCGACCACCCTGCCGGGTGCGGTCACGATGCGTACGTTAGTCAGTGCGTAGTCCGACCGGGCCAGCGGCGGTCCACCGGGGTTGTTGGCTTGCGCCGCGGCCACGGAGAGCGCGGCCGGCAGGGCAAGGGGTATTGCCAGTAGCAGTCTGCGAACCATACCGGGGTACCTCGAATCGGGAAAACGGACAGCGCGAGAAGGTAGCCTTCGGCGCGCCCCTGCGCAGTCACCGGAGCGGGATCAAGGCATACGCGGCCGGCGGCTCCTTCGCTGCTGGCGGTGTGGCTCGCGGACCGGAGGGCGCCGCACCCCGTGGGTCGGTTGGCGGAGCCCGATGCCAGTACTGGCATCGGGCCCGAGAAGACGCCGGTTGCACGGGCGCCCCGGGGCGGATCCCGGTCACGCCGCGCGTGGCAGCCGAACTCGCTGGCGTCGGCGTATTGGGCGCCGTCAGGTTCCTCGGCTCGACGGCGCCGGCCGCTCGCGAGACATGAGTGAAACCACCGTGCGATCGCGACGGTTCTTCTTTGCATGAGACTCACGATCGGTTGGATGCAGCTCGCCCTGGCGCTGGGCGCCCTTCAGGGCCTCCTCCTCGCGAGCGTCCTGCTCAGGCGTCCCGCGCAGCGCACCGCGAACCGCCTCCTCGCGGCGCTCATGCTGGCGTTCAGCGTCTACCTCGTCGGGGATGTGTATTACGCGGCGGGCCTGGTCCGCGACTTTCCGCACCTCTTCGGCATCTCGTATCCCCTCCCGTGGCTCTTCGGACCGCTCGTCTACCTGTACACGGTGGCGGCGAGCGACAGCTCCAGGCAGTTCCGGCCGCGCGACGCCCTCCACTTCGCGCCGGTGATGATCGTCGTCGTGGCGACGCTCCCCATCTATCTGATGAGCGGCGCCGACAAGATCGCGCTCCTCGAGCGGCTGGAGGCGGGCGACGTTCCCGCGGTGCTCACGGTGCTCGAGCCCTGGAAGTACGTGTCGGGGCTCGCGTATTCCGTGCTGACCGTCCGGCATCTGCTGCGGCATCGCCGGCGCGTGGAGAACAGCTACTCGAATACCGAGCGCGTGAATCTGAGCTGGCTGCTCCGGCTGGCGGGAGCGGCGGCGGCCATCTGGCTGCTGGCGGTCGCGATCGGCATCGCGGACCTGCTCCCGCAATCGATTCAACGGCCCAGTGACGACCTGGTGGGACTCGCGATCGCGATCCTCGTCTACGCGATCGGCTACATGGGGCTGCGCCAGCCGGAGGTCCATCGGTACGACGGCCCGGCGCCGGAGCCCCCGGCCGGCGCCGCTCCCGCGCCCCGGGACCGGGGCGAGGCGCGCTACGAGCGTTCCGGGCTGACCGACGCCGAGGCCGCCGCGCTCGAGGCGGAACTGCTCGCGCTGATGGCCCGGGAGCATCCGTACCGCGATCCGGATCTGACACTAGCCGACCTGGCTGACCGGCTCAGCACCACGCCGCACAAGCTGTCCGAGGTTCTGAACTCGGAGCTCGCGCAGACGTTCTACGATTTCGTCAACAGCTATCGGGTCGAGGAGGTACGCCGCCGACTCGCCGACGCCAAGTCGAAGCGGCAGAACGTCCTGGCGCTGGCCATGGACGCCGGCTTCGCCTCGAAGTCGACCTTCAACCAGGTGTTCAAGAAGCGGACGGGGCAGACACCGTCGTCGTACCGGAAGGCCCTGGCAGGCTAGGAAAATGAGGGTCAGAGTCGAATTTCCATGCGGAAATTCGACTCTGACCCTCATTTTCCTGGTCCGATCCGATCGGTTCGGACGACTTCGCCAGCGCTCCACTCCAGTTTGGGCGCACAAACGACCGGCAAGGGGCCGGCCCTGCACCCATAGACCTGGAGAAGGAAGCGTCATGAGAACCCCGACTTTGATCGCCGCAGCCGCCCTCGTCCTGGCCGCGCCGCTGCAGGCACAGCACGAACACCCGACGCTGCATGTGAACCCCGCCTATCGGGAATGCCACGTGCGGTTCGCCCCGAACCTCACGCAGTCCGCGTTCGGGCGCTTCGTGCGCGAGTTCGGCACCGTGTCCGCGTACAAGCAGATGGCGCCGGCCAGCACCCTGGGAAGAGGGAACGTCTCGGTCGGCATTGAGATGATGAGCTTCCAGATCGACCACTGGTCCGACGCCTGGAACGACACGTTCGCGCACCCGGATGAGCATCATGAGCTCGGCGCGCGCCAGGAGTTCCCGAAGGTCAAGCTCCGCGTTGGCGTGACCGACGACATCGACGTCGGTGCCTTCTTCACACGCAACCCCCTGTCCAACTACGGCTGGGTCGGCGTCGACGGCAAGTACCGACTCCTGAGCGAAGAGGAGAACAAGCCGGTCACGCTCGCCGTGCGGGGAGCGTACACCAAGACGCTGTACGTGACCGACATGGACATGCACGCGCTCACCGCGGACGTGTCGGTAGAGCGCCGGTTCGGGCGGCTCTTCCGGCCGTACGTCGGACTCGGCGCCGACGCCGTCTACGCGCGCGAGACGAGCGACGTCGTGAACCTGCGCACCGAGCGGAGCGTCGTTCCGCACGTGCTCGGCGGACTCGACGTGACCCTCGGGCGTGTCACCCTCGGCGCGGAGTACACGGTGGGCGCGCGCTCGAGCATGCAGGTGCAGGTGGGAGCGCTGGTGTTCTGAGTGTCTCGAGGTCTGCTGTCGCCACTCGAAACCGGTTGACCCGTGGCGACGACACGCCGCGAGGCGAAGGTCCCCTTTGCAGCCCGATGCCAATACTGGCATCGGGCTGCAAAGGGGACCTTCAAGGCCGCTCGCCCCTCGCGGGTTATTCGACTCCTGACCCCAGACTCACTACGGATTCGCGGTCTTCCGGTATCGCACCTTCCCGCCAACGATCGTGTACACGACCTCCGTCGACGGGATCTCCGCTTCCGGAATGGTCAGGATGTCCTTCGACAGGACCGTGACGTCGGCGAGCTTCCCCGGTGTCAGCGATCCCTTGAGGCTGTCCTCGAACGCGGCATAGGCTCCGTTGATCGTGTACGAGCGGAGGGCCTCCATCCGGCTCATCGCCTGCTCCGGATAGAACTTCGACCCCTGGGCCGTCATGCGTGACACCGACGCGTAGTAGCTCGCGATCGGATCGATGTCCTCGACCGGGGCATCGGTGCCATTCGTGACGACCGCACCCGAGCGCATGAGGCTCTGCCAGACGTAGGCTCCCTCACGCGCGCGCTGCTCGCCCAGCTTCTCGTGGACCCACGGTCCGTCGGACGTGGCGTGCACGCCCTGCATCGAGGCGATCACGCCGAGCTGCCCGAAGCGCGGGATGTCGTTGGGATGGAGATGCTGCGCATGCTCGATGCGCCAGCGCCGGTCCGTCCCCGGATGTGTCCTGAACGCGGCCTCGTACACGTCGAGCACCTCGCGATTGCCGCGGTCGCCGATGGCATGGACGCAGAGCTGATAATCGTGCGTTGCCGCGAGCTCCGCGGTCTCCCGCAGCGAGGGAATCGGGATGGTGTTCAACCCGGAGCTGCGCGGCAGGTCGTTGTACGGCTGCAGCAGCCAGGCCCCGTGCGAGCCGAGCGCTCCATCGATGGTGACCTTGATGGCGCGGACGGTGAGCATGTCGTTGCCGTAGCCGATCGTGCGATAGGCGGCGAGCTTCTCGCGGAGCTCGTCGTTCCCCGCCCGGATCATGAGCCAGAGCCTGACGCCGAGCGAGTCCTGGTCGACGAGGCTCTTGAGCAGATCGACCGTCTCGAATCCGGACCCGGCGTCCTGGAAGCTCGTGATCCCCTTGGAGAGCGCCTCCTCGGCGGCGAGGATGGCATGACGGCGCGGATCGGCCGGCGCGGCGTTGGCGCGCGCGCGACCGAGGAGCCCCTGGGCCGTCTCGCGGAAGACGCCGATCGGGTTTCCCGTCGAATCCTTCACGATCTCCCCGCCCGGCGGATTCGGTGTGTTGCGGTCGACGCCGGCCAGCTCCATCGCCTTGGCGTTCGCGAACGACGCATGACCGCTGGCGTGTCGCAGGATCACGGGATTGTTCGGCGTGACGGCGCTGAGCGACTGGTGTGTCGGGAGGCCTTCCACGTTGCCGGGCGGAGGCTGGTTCCACTTCTCCTGGTGCCACCCGCGGCCGCTGATCAACTGGCCCACGGGGATGTCGCGCGCGGCAAACTCGACCATCGAGACGATCTCGTCCCAGTTGGCCACGCTCATGAGGTTGAGCTGGGTCTTGGCCAGTCCCACGTTCATGAAATGGGCGTGACTCTCGATGAACCCCGGGATCGCGAGCTGCCCCTCGAGGTCGATGACCTCCGTCTCGCGGCCGACGTACTGGCGGATCTCCTGGTCGCTTCCCACGGCCATGATCCGGCCGTCCTTGATGGCGATGGCCTGGCCGTCCGGAACGGCGGAATCGACGGTGACGACCTTGCCACCGCGGAGCACCATGTCGGCGGGATTCTCCGGCTCCGGCGCGCATCCGGCGATGAGCCCGGCGGCGGCGAGGGAGATGACGTTGAGGGGGCGACGCATGACGATACTCCTGGCGAGTCACGGCTGGTGGGCGGCGGCACGAGACGGCAGACGACGTCCGTGCTGTGAAGATGCCCGCGATCCCCGGCCGAGGTAAGTCCACGGGCCGCCTCGCAGAAGCCGATCAACAGTCGCGTCGGCCCCCGACACGCGCGGCGCGCGGGACTCGCCGCGCGGCTGACCCGGCCTAGCCAGTTGCTGCGTGCCCCGGCAGATTGACGTCGTATCGTCACCTGCCCGAGTACGGGTCGCACACAGACATGACCGACATCCGCGCGAACCTCCAGCAGACCCTTGGCTCGGCCTACACGCTCGAGCGGGAGCTGGGAGGGGGCGGGATGTCGCGGACGTACGTGGCCGAGGAGACGGCGCTGCGCCGCCGGGTGGTGGTGAAGGTGCTCTCGCCGGATCTCGCCGTGGGCGTCTCGGTGGACCGGTTCAAGCGGGAGATCCAGCTTGCGGCGGCGCTGCAGCACCCGCACATCGTTCCCGTGCTCTCGGCGGGTGATTCGAACGGGCTCCCGTACTACACCATGCCGTACGTGGACGGCGAGTCGCTGCGGGCGCGGCTGGCGCGCGGCGCACTGTCGATCGGCGAGGCGATCGGGATCCTGCGCGACGTGGCCCGCGCGCTCGCCTTCGCCCACGCGCACGGCGTGGTCCACCGCGACATCAAGCCTGACAACGTGCTGCTCTCGGGCGGCTCGGCGACGGTGGCGGATTTCGGCATCGCCAAGGCGATCACGGCCGCGCGCACGGGCGGGACGCAGGGCGCGACGCTGACGCAGCTCGGAACGGCGTTAGGCACCCCCGCGTACATGGCGCCCGAGCAGGCGGCGGGGGATCCCGGCACGGATCATCGCGCCGACCTGTACGCCTATGGCGTGATGGCGTACGAGATGCTCGCGGGGCACGCGCCGTTCCACGGCCTCACGCCGCAGCGGCTCCTGGCGGCGCACATGTCGGAGACGCCGCGCAGCGTGAGCGAGCTGCGCGCCGACATCCCGCCGGCGCTGGCGGAGCTCGTGATGCGGTGTCTCGAGAAGGAGGCGGCGCGGCGCCCGCAGAGCGCGGCCGACATCGCGCGCTATCTCGACTCGATCAACAGCAGCGAGAGTACGAGCGCCGCGGTCCTGCTGGGACGGCGCGTGAGCCTGGTCCGGGCGCTCGCGCTGTACGCCGGCGCGTTCGTGATCGTGGCCGTGCTGGCGAGAGCGGCGATCGTGGGTATCGGGCTTCCGGACTGGGTCTTTCCCGCGGCGCTGGTGGTCATGGCCCTGGGGCTTCCGGTGATCCTCGTGACCGCGCTCGTGCAGCATCTCTCGCGCCGCGCGCTCACGGCCACGCCCACGCTCACCCCGGGTGGCTCGCCGGCAGGGCAGGGGACGCTGATGACGATGGCGCTCAAGGCGAGCCCGCACGTGAGCTGGCGGCGCGCGGCCTGGGGCGGCGGCATCGCGGTGGGGGCCCTGGTGCTGCTCATCGGGGCCTGGATGGCGATGCGCGTGCTGGGCATCGGCCCCGCGGCGTCGCTGATCGCGTCGGGCGCGCTCGACGAGCGGGAACGCGTGATCCTCGCGGAGTTCAGGAGCCCGGCCACCGACTCGCTGCTCGGCCCCACGGTGACCGAGGCGTTCCGGACCGACCTCGGGCAATCGAGCAGTCTCGTGGTGATGCCGGCCAGCAACGTGCGGTCGGTGCTGCAGCGGATGCAGCGGTCGGCGAGCGTCCGCGTGGACTACGCCGTGGCGCGCGAGGTGGCCACGCGCGAGGGGATCAAGGCGGTGATCGACGGGGACGTCGTGGAGCTGGGCGGGAGCTACGTACTCTCCGCGCGACTGGTCTCCGCGCAGACCGGAGACGAGCTGGCCGCGTTCCGCGAGACGGCGAGCGACGAGCGCGACATCATCCCGGCGATCAGCCGCCTCTCGAAGCAGGTGCGCACGAAGGTGGGGGAATCGCTGCGCCGGGTGCAGAGCGCGCGTACGCTGGACAAGGTGACGACGCCCTCGCTCGAGGCGCTGCAGCGCTTCGTGGCCGCCAACCGCGCGATCGAAGTGGACGGCGACTTCGCGCGGTTCGAGGAGCTGATGTCGCAGGCTATCTCGCTCGATACCGGCTTCGCGATGGCGCATCGCAAGCTCGCGATCGAGCTGAGCAACCGCGGCATCCAGCGGCCGCGCGTGGAGGCGTTGCTGCAGAAGGCGTTCGACAACGTGGACCGGCTGAGCGAGACGGAGCGGTTCGTCATGCTGGGTTCGTACTACACGTATGGTCCCGCGCCTGACGAGGGGAAGGCCGTCGCGGCGTACGAGTCCCTGCTCGAGATCGACCCGACGAACGTCATCGCGCTCAACAACGTCGCGCCCTTCTATCACAACCGGGGCGAGAACGCGAAGGCCGAGGAGATGGCACGACGCGCGATCTCGGTGCAGCCGACGGCCTCGGTGTTCTACAACAACCTGGTGCACAATCTCGTGCATCAGGGGAAGTTCGCGGCGGCGGATTCCGCGGTCGCGCTCGCGTCGGCGAATCTGCCGCGCAATCCAGAGCCCGTCTTCCTGCGCACGGAGCTGGCGCTCGAGCGGATGCAGCTCGACACGATCGCGCGTCTCGTGGACAGCCTCATGAAGGCCCGTGCCGCCGACGTCCCCACGCAGGCCACCGGCAACTTCGAGCTGGCGGCGCTCAGGCAGCTCACGGGGCGCCTCGCGGAATCGGCACGCCATCTCGCGCAGGCCAGGCGGCTGGCACGCTCGCTGGGGAATCTGCAGGCCAGCGTCAACGCGGTCCTCGACAGCGCCGACACCGACAGCTGGTTCCGCAATGAGCGCGAGCGGTCGCTGCGCACGATCGAGCGGGCGGTGACGCTGCCGGTCTTCGATTCGATCCGTCCGGCACAGCGTCCCTACGCGCGGCTGGTCGACCTGTACGCGAGAGCGGGTCGTCCCGAGCGGGCCGCGACGATGCTGCGCGAGTTCGAGAGCCTGCCCGTGGCCCAGACGCCTGACGGGCAGCGGACGGTGCACAGGCTGCGCGGTACGGTGGCGCGCACCGAAGGACGCCACGACGAGGCCATCCGGGAGTTTCGCGCCGCCATCGGCGGCGGCTGTGTGGAGTGCGGCTACCCCGACCTGGCGTTCGCCTTCGACGCGGCGGGGAACGCCGATTCGGCGATCGTCTACCTCTCGCGGTTCGCCGAGGCGCGGGCGATCGCGCTGGGCATCAGGGCGCCGTGGCTGCCGGTGGTTCACAAGCGGCTGGGCGAGCTGCACGACGGAAAGGGAAACGTGCAGCTGGCGGCATCGCACTACGCGCAGTTCATCGAGCTGTGGAAGAACGCCGACGCGGAACTGCAGCCGCAGGTCCAGCGCGCGCGGACGCGCCTGCAGGAGCTCGAGCGGCGACGGGGGTAGCCCGCCCGGCGCGGGACGGCCCGCGCCCGCATCCTCACCAATCTCACGACATGCGCACCATCAGGTGTCTCGCGACGGGGCTTGCCCTCGCGTTCCTCGCTCCGCGGTCGGAGGCGCAGCGCCAGGGCGAATGGCTGCCGCTCTTCAACGGACGCGACCTCTCGAACTGGATCGTGAAGATTGCCGGGCATGACGTGGGGGAGGACTTCGCCAACACCTTCCGCGTCGAGAACGGGGTGTTGAAGGTGGCCTACGATGGCTACGCCGCGTTCTCCAGCCAGTTCGGCCACCTCTTCTACCGGCAGCCGTTCTCGAGCTATCACCTCGTCATCGAGTATCGGTTCGTGGGAGACTGGCTCGCGGACACGCCGGGGTGGGCGCGCCGCAACAGCGGCGCGATGCTGCACGCGCAGGATCCGCGCACCATGCTGAAGGACCAGGACTTCCCGATCTCGATCGAGCTCCAGTTGCTGGGCGGCCTGGTCGACGGCCAGCCGCGGCCCACGGCGAACCTGTGCACGCCCGGCACCGACGTGACGATGAACGGAGTACCGGTGCCCGGCCATTGCGTCAACTCCACGTCGCCGACGTTCGGCGGCGACGGATGGGTGCGCGTGGAGGCCATCGTCAGGCGCGACTCGCTGATCCAGCACATCGTGAACGGCGACACGGTGCTCACGTACACCGCGCCGCGCGTGGGCGGAGGCAACGTGAACGGGCACGATCCGGCGCAGAAGGTCGATGGCCGGCCGCTCACGTCCGGATACATCGCGCTCCAGAGCGAAGGGCATCCGATCGAATTTCGCCGGGTCGAGCTGCGCGTGCTGCCTCCCCGGTGACCGGTCCTGTCGGATGCGACGCGGCTAGGGGGTGCGCCCGCCCCGTGGCGCCGCGAGGATGGCCGGGTCGAGCTCCAGCCGCCTGACGAGCGCGGCGAATCGCGGGCTGGCGCGCACGGGGTCGTAGACCGGCGCCGCCAGTGCGTGAAACGCGCCGATGGGCTCGCCCCGTTCCACGGCCCGCTCCATGGCGTCGAGGGCGCCCGCCGTGTCGCCCAGCGCGAGGTTCAACAGCGTCAGATTGATCTGATCGAACCAGCTCCGTCCGTTGCGCTCGTTGATGCTCTGCAGCACTCTCCGCGCCTCGGCGGGGTCGCCAGCCCTGGCGAGGACATAGCTCAGGGTGCCGCGCTGAAACGGGGCGTCCGCGCGCCGACGGGCGACGCGCTGCGCCCACGCCGACTCACCCTGCTGGATGAACGCCAGGGAGCCCAGGTTGCGCACCAGCATGGAGTTCGAATCGAGCTCCCAGGCTCGCCGCGCCTCCACGAGCCCCTGCTGCGGCCGCCCCACCCAGGGGAGTACGTGCCCGAGCCACACGGTCAGGACCGGCGAGAACGGCTCGAGGCTGCGCGCGAGCTCGATGGAGCGCACTCCCTCCGGCAGCCGGCCCTGGTAGATCAGGGCCCGACCCAGGTGGAAGTGCGCGTCGGCCAGGCCGGGCTCCAGGGCGATCGCGCGCTCGAGCGCCTGCTCCGCGTCACGCCACCGATGCAGCGTGAGCGAGAGAATGCCTAACGCCACGTGGGCTTCCGCGTTGGTGCTGTCGAGGCGAAGCGCCGTCCGTGCCGCTTCCCGCGAACGGGCCACGCGATCGGGCGGCTGTGAATCCCCGAAATACGTGAGAAGGGCGAGCGCCGAACCCAGCCCGGCATAGGCCCGCGCGAACTGCGGATCCCGCGCGATGGCCTGGCTGAACTCCTCGGCCGCTCCCTCCAGCCCGAAGCGGCGGCGCAGCAGCGAGTACTTGCCGCGCAGATACGCATCGTAGGCGAGCGCATCGGAGGTGCCGGCCGGCTGCTCCGGCCGCGATGCCTCGGCCGCGATACCGGTTCCCCCCAGCCGGATGGACAGCGCCTCGCTGATCTCCGCCGTCAGTGAGTCGGCCAGCACCAGCACGTCGTCGAACCTGCGGTCGAAGGTCTGCGACCAGATCTCCACGCCGTCGACCGCAGAGACGAGCTGCGCCGAGACGCGGAGCTGCTGCGCGGTCCGGCGCGCCGTTCCGGTGAGCACCAGATCCACGTTCAGATCGCGTCCCACCTCGCGCACGTCCACGTCCCGCCGTCCCTTGTAGCGATAGGCCCCAGACCGCGCCGCGACGCGCAGCTGCGAGATCCGCCCGAGCGCCGTCGCCAGCTCGTCGGTGATACCGTCGGAGAAGTACTCGGTGGCAGTGTCGCCGCCCACGTTGACGAACGGAATGACCGCGATCGCCCGCGTCCCTCCGGCCGGCGTGACCGGCGTACCACGATCGCCGAGTGCCAGCGCCGCGAGCCACGCCACGACGCCCAGGCCCCCCACGGCCGCCAGTCCGCGCAGCACGCGACCGCGCCGCGTCGCCGGAACCTGCACAGGGCCTGTCGTGGCCACGAGCTCCAGCGCCGACACGAGCTCGGTCGCGCTTCTGGGCCGATCGTGCGGAGCCTTCGCCAGACACCGCATGACCAGATTCGCCAGGTGCGGAGGAACGGCGGGTGCGGTGGCCGCGAGCGGCGGTGGCGTCTGCGCGATCTGCGCGAGAATGAGCTCGTGCGCGACGCGAGACGTGAAGGGCGGGGTCCCGGTCAGGATCTCGTAGGCGACACACCCGAACGAGTAGATGTCGGAGCGGTGATCCACGTCGGGCGCCCCCGCCGCCTGCTCGGGCGACATGTACGCCGGGGTCCCCACCGCGGTCCCGGCCGCGGTGAGATGGGTGACGCTGTCGCGCGCGGCGGCATCACCCTGGACCGTCCTCGCGGCCGTGAGCGCCTTGGCAATCCCGAAGTCACTCACCACCGCCGAGCGTCCCGCGAGAAAGATGTTCTCCGGCTTGATGTCCCGATGCACGACACCGTGCTGGTGCGCGTACTCGAGCGCGCGCGCGATGTCGTGCAGGATGCGAATGCCTTCGTCGATTGGAATCGGCCCGCGGAGGATCCGCGCGCGCAGCGTGTCCCCCTCCACGAAGGGCATCGTGTAGTACGGGAGGTCACCCGCGGCGCCCGTGCGGTGCACGGGCACGATGTGCGGATGCTGCAGTCGCGCCGCGAGCTGCACCTCGCGCGTGAAGCGCTCGGAGGAGACGCCGGCTGCCAGGTCGGGTGGCAGCACCTTGATCACGACCTTGCGCCCGAGCGCCGTCTCCTCGGCCACGAAGACACGCGACATCCCGCCGCCCGCGAGCTCGCGCTCGAGCGTGTAGGCTTCGCCCAACGACTGTTGAAGCCGGGACTGGAGGTCGGAAGTCACCGCGGGAGCACCATGGTCTCAACGGTGCAAGCTATGTATCGGCGCCGAAGTGAGCCACTTGCGGGGTGCGGGCTGCCGCCGCTGTCAGCGAGCGTCCGCCGCTGGCAGCCACAGCGTGAAGGTGCTCCCCTGCCCGGGCGCGCTCTCGACCGCGATCGCCGCGTCCTGAAGCTCCGCCAGCATCTTCGCGATCGCGAGCCCCAGCCCCGCGCCACCATGCTCGCGGCTCCGCGATGCCTCCACGCGGTAGAAGCGGTCGAAGAGCCGCGGCAGGTGCTCCGGCGCGATCCCCTGGCCCGAATCGGTGATCGCGACGCCCACGCGCTCCCCGTTGCGCACGAGGCGGAAGCCGACCGTGCCCGATCCGCCGTGCCGGACGGCGTTCGACGCGAGATTGAGCAGGATCTGCCGCGAAAGCGCGGCGTCGCCGAGCGCCGACAGACCGTGGTCTCCGGAACGCGTCACCAATACACCGCCGTTCCCGGTCATGACCTGGGTGATCTCCGCCACCTCGTCCACGAGCGGCGAGAGCGCGAAGGGTTGCCGCGCCACCACGAGCTCGCGATTCTCACCCCGCGCCAGGAGCAGCAGGTCGTCGATCATCCGCTCGGTGCGCTCTACCTCCGCGCCGACCGCGGCCAGCGCCTCACGCACCTCGGCCACCGGCCGCCGGTCGTCCAGTGCCCACTGCACCTGCGCACGGATGTGCGTGAGCGGCGTGCGCAGCTCGTGGCTGGCATCGGCCGTGAACGCGGCGAGCGCCGCATGCGCGCGCTCGACCCGCTCCAGCAGCCGGTTGATCGTCGTGGCGATGTCACTCACCTCGGCGATCCCGGTCGGCGCGGTCACGCGCCGGCTGAGATCGGCCGGGCTCACCGCGAGCGTCTCGCCCCGCACCCGCTCGAGCGGCGCGATCGCACGCGAGACGAGCTGCCGCGCCGCGCGCCGCGAGAGCGCGCCGGCGACCGGGAGCAGCACGACCGCGGCGCCACCCAGCGCGGCGAGCGCCAGCACGTACGGCACGCGACTCTCGGCCAGGAAGAGATCGAACTCCCCCGCGCGCTGGTGCAGCACGTGAAAGCGCCACCCCTGCATGCGCAGGTCGTGCGCGATCGCCTCGCGAACGTCACCGCCGGCGGCAGCGCCCGGCGGCTCGATGCGCCGGGCGGGCATTCCCGGAGAGAGATAGTAGACCGCGGGCATGCCGTCGGCATTCGCCGTCGTACGCGTGATCACGAACCGGCCGCCCATCCCCACCAGCTGTTCGGCGAGCATCTCCGGCGCCACCGTGGTGCGCGCGCCTCCGGGATCCGCGTACATCCCCAGCAGCGAGTGAATCACCCCGGCGCTGCGGCTCAGCGAGCGGCGCAGGAGCAGCTCGCTCACGATCGCGACGCCCGCGATCACGAGCGCGGTGTAGAGGGCGAGCGTCCCCCAGGTCAGCCGCGCGAAGTGGCCGATGAGCGCCGCCGCGAGTCCGGGCTCGCGCGTCTCGGGGGACCGTGACGCGCTCACGCGCCGGGCCCCTCGAGACGGTATCCGACGCCCCGCACGGTCACGAGCTCCGTGCCGTCGGCGATGGGTCCGAGCTTGCGCCGAAGGTAGTTCACATACACGTCCACCACATTGGTGTTGGAGTCGAACTGGTAGTTCCAGACCGCTTCGGCGATGCGCGAGCGGGACAGGGTGCGGCCCGCGTTGCGCATGAGGAACTCGAGGAGCGAGAACTCCCGCGGCGTGAGATCCACCACGCGGCCCCCCGATGTGACGCGCCGGGCGAGCGGATCGAGCACGACCTGGCCCACACGCAGGGTCGGGTCCTCCATGCGCATGCGCGAACGCCTGACGAGTGCCTGCACCCGCGCCAGAAGTTCCGCCAGATCGAAGGGCTTGCCGAGATAGTCGTCCGCGCCTCCCTCGAGACCACGCACGCGGTGCGCGGGTTCGTTGCGCGCGGTGAGCAGCAGGATCGGCGTCCCCAGCCCGCGGCCGCGCAGCTCCTCCAGCACCTGCAGCCCGTCCCGGCCCGGGAGCATGATGTCCAGCACGATGCAGTCGTACGGCGCGGCGAAGGCCGCGTCCAGCGCCTCGGCGCCGGACGCGGCCTCGTCCACCGCGTATCCCTCTTCCCGGAATGCCTTGCGAAGAAAGCCGCGCAGGTTGCGGTCGTCTTCGACGATCAGCAGGCGCATGCGAGGGCCACGTTCATCGACCCGGTAGCCGGTCACCAGGTCGCCGAAGGAAGGTCCCTCGGTCGCTGTCGCTCCCTCGGGATGACACGGGCTGAAGTTACGGCGTCGGGCGGCCGGGCCCAAGCAGCGGACAGAGGAAGTAGTGGTCGGTCGCGTCCTGAATGCCGTTCGCGTTCGTGTCCTCCCACCAGCGGCCGCCGAGATATCCTGGATCACCGGGCCCGAACTGCGTCTGCCCATTGGCGATGAGCTGGAAGCGGCCACGGAAGGGGAGCGGATCGCGCGACACGAATGTGTCGTAGTACAGTCCCTGGCTGACCACGTAAACCACGCCGCTGGTGCCGGCCCGGCCACCCCTGGCGCTCACGTCCATCGCGGCTGCGGTCAGGTCCGCGTTTGGCGGGCCACTGACGCTCTCCGGCGACGCGCAGGCGGCGAGCGCGACGGCGGATGCGGCAACGAGGCCGCGTCGGAGCATTGGGAACATGTCTTCGCCTCCATGAGGATTTGAGTTCGAGGCGAAGATGCCGGCGCGCGCGTGGGGCCCGGGCATCCTTGTGAAGTCTCTCATCAACGTCTCATGCGCTCGCTGGTCCGGAGGTGGCCGTGCGGAGGGTTACCGGCCACAGCCACATGAGTGCGCGCCACCTCCGGTCTTCACCGGCGCTCCGCCGCGACGCACACCCCCTCGAGCTCCCTGGAGGGTTGCATGTGTCCGCCCGTCCGTGCCCTGTTCGGGGCAGGGAAAGACACCGTGGAGTGGACTCATGACGATCAGGGTCGTACGGCTCGGTGCGCCGCGGGCTCCGGGCGAAGGGTTGCGCGTGGGCACCGTGCGCCGGCCGCCGCGCGGGGTGCCAAAGGCTCAATACGCTTCCCGCGACTACTATGACGCCTGGCTCCCCGAGCTGGCGCCGTCGGAGGAGCTGCGCAAGGCCGGGCTTGGCGCCACGAGCGAGCGCGAGTGGCAGCGCTTCGCGAAACGCTATCGATCCGAGATGAAGGCGCCCGCCGCGAGCCGTCTTCTCGATCTGCTGGCGGCCCTCTCGCGGCAGACTTCGTTCGCCGTGGGTTGCTACTGCGAGGACGAGAGCCGCTGCCACCGCTCGGTCCTGCGGGAGCTCCTGCACGAGCGTGGCGCCCGCGTCGAGTGATGAGGTACTGCGGCGGCGGTCGACGTTCATGCACCCGGTGCGCAACCGCCGCAGCGGCGGCACGTCCTCTGCCACACACGGTGCCGAGGCTCGGAGCCACTGCCGTGGGGGTAGAGGCCTGCCGAGCCCATCGGCGCCTTCGGGAAGGACACCATGCGCTCGGTCCGTCATCGTATCGCTCTTGGCGTGCTCATCGCCGGCGCGGCCTGTTCCGACGACAGCGGAACGGAGCCGACCGGCCCCTCGGGATGCGTTCCCCTCACCGCGCTGGGCACCCTGGGTGGTGACGAGAGCTGGGCGACGGGCATCAACGAGCGCGGTCAGGTCGTAGGGACGAGCACCACCGGCAGTGGATTGCGCGCGTTCCTGTGGGATGGCGGCGTCATGACGGCACTCGGCACGTTTGGTGGGTCGAGCTGGGGGACCGCCATCAACGACAGTGGCTGGGTTGTCGGCTTCAGCTACCCGGCGCAAGGCGGCAACGAACACGCCTTCCTGTGGCGCAACGGCGTCATGACCGACCTTGGCACGCTGGGCGGTTCGACCAGCCGGGCGAACGGGATCAACTCGGCCGGGTGGGTCGTGGGATCGAGTCACCTTCCGGGAGACACGATCCGCCATGCGTTTCTCTGGCGCGACGGGGTGATGATTGATTTGAGCGCCCCGGGCGATCGAGACAGCGAGGCACTCGCGATCAACAGCGCCGGTCAGATCGTTGGCTGGAGGCAGCTGCCCGGGATCGACCCTGCGACGCGCGCCTTCGTCTGGCAGAACGGAATGATGACGGAGCTCGGTACGCTGGGGGGTCTCTCCAGCGAGGCCACCGACATCAATGAAGCAGGGCGGATCGTGGGGTCGAGTTCCACGCTGGACGGCAGCGGCTCACGCGCGTTCGTCTGGGAGAACGGCGTGATGACCGAACTGGGGGTATCGCTGCCTTCCTTTGCACATGAAGCCGTCGTTCCCCGCGCCATCGACTCGAACGGTCGGGTCGTGGGATACCTCGAGTGGATCAACACCGGGAGAGCCTTCGTCTGGGAGGACGGCGTCGTGACCGACCTGGGGGGCCTGGAGGACCTGGCAGAGGAAGTGACGTGGGCCCACGACATCAACTCCGCGGGACTGGCGGTCGGCTATTACGGCGGCGCCGATGCCGACGACCTCGTGGGGGCGATCCTCTGGGATGTGAGTTGCCTCTCCCCGTGATGTAGCGATCGAGGGTCGCCGCAGCGGGGACGATGCGCGGCCCGTCGGGTCGTCGATCGTGTATTTCGACGCCGACCAGGTGCCCGTGCTCGACGCGCTCTTCTGGGACGGGGATTCCACGGCGGCCGCCGTGGCCGCGAGACGGCTCGAGCGGAGCGTGGCTGGCGCGCCTGGCCGGGACAGCGACGCACGACTCGGCAGCGGTGCACGGGGCCGATCCCACGCTCTGCCTGACGATGCTGGACGCGATGATCGCGACGGCCGGCTCGGCGGCAGACGCCGGGCCCCTCGTGGCGCGGCTCGACTCGATGCTGGCCTCGGGCCCGTACGTGTTCGGGAGCGACTGGGGGAATCTGGTCCTGGCGCGGCTGCACGAGGCGCGTGGCGATCGCGAGGCGGCGCTGCGGGTTCTCGATCGTCGCCCGTACGACTGGGACACGGGGCCGCTGTATCTCTCGACGTATCTGGGAGAGGCCGGCCGCCTGGCGACTCTGACCCCCATTTCCCGCGGGTCGCTATGAGCGCGCCGGGCGATCCCCCAGCCAGTAGCGCGCACCGGACCCGAGCCGCGCCGCGCGATCACCCGGGTTCGCGAGCTGGCAGCGGTCGAGCGAGAGACAGCCGCACCCGATGCACTGCGTAAGACCGAGGCGCAGCCGCGCGAGCTCCGCGATGCGTTCATCGATCCGCACCGTCCAGGTGGCGGATAGCCGCGCCCAGTCTGCTCCCGAGGGCGCGCGATCCGGCGGCAGCTTCGACAGCTCCTGCGCGATCTCGCCGAGCGAGAGGCCGATGCGTTGCGCGAAGACGATGAAGGCGACGCGCCGCAGCACCGCGCGCGGGTAGCGGCGCTGCCCGGAGCCGGAGCGCTCGGACGAGATCAGCCCTCGCATCTCATAGAAGCGCAGCGCCGAGGACGCCACGCCGCTTCTTCGAGCTACCTCGGCTATGGGCAGCAGGTCTGGGGGGCTCACCGGAATCCTGTTCAGCGACGGCGCGACAACGATGAACGATCCGGGGCTTGACTTCAAGTTCACTTCAGCTTGTAGCCTTCCCGGTTCCCGTGGGACTCCGCCGAAGCCTGGCCGAGCGACAACTGTGACACGACGTAGCATTGCTCGGCGGGACATTCGGTGTATCTTCGGTCTCCCGGCGTCGATTTCCGGTTCTCTGAAACGACGCCTCTGTGCATCACCGACAGTGAAACATCAGGACGCTGCACACGGCCGGCCTCCGGTACGACCCGAGCAGCATTACCAGAGAGGTGCCGGTGCAGTTCGTCGAGACTTTCATCCGCCGCCCCGTGCTCGCCAGCATGGTGAGCCTCGGGCTGGTCCTGGTCGGCCTCATCGGCTACACACGGCTGCCGATCCGCGAGTTTCCCGACGCCGATCCGCCGGTCGTCACCGTCACCACGTTCCTTCCCGGCGCCAGCCCGCAGGTCGTGGAGTCGGCGGTGACCGACGTGCTCGAGGAAGAGCTGTCGAGCGTGGAAGGCCTGCGCACCATGTCGAGCGCGAGTGCGGAGCAGATCAGCATGATCACGCTCGAGTTCCTGCTCGACCGCCCGATCGAGGACGCCGCGCAGGACGTGCGCGACAAGGTGGCGCGGGTGCGCGGATTCCTCCCCGAGGACATCGAGGAGCCGGTCGTGGCCAAGGAAGAGGCCGACGCCTTTCCCATCATCTTCATGAGCCTCTCGTCCGACAGCTACGACCTCATGGAGCTGTCCGACATCGCCGACCGGCAGATCAAACCGCGCCTGCAGACGATCCCCGGAGTGTCCGGAGCGCCGATCTACGGTGAGCGCCGGTTTTCGATGCGTGTCTGGCTCTCGCCCCGGGAGCTCGCGGCGCGACGGCTGACGGCGCAGGACGTCGAGGACGCGATCCGGTCGCGCAGCGTGGAGATTCCCGCGGGTCGCATCGAGTCGGAGCGCCGCGAGTTCGCGGTGCGCTACCTGGGCGAGATGAAGACCGCGGAGGAATTCGCCGGGCTCACGGTCGCGAGCCGCGACAATCAGCTCGTGAAGCTCGGTGACGTCGCGCGGGTGGAGCCGGGCCCGGAGGACGACCGCTCCGTCACACGCTACTCGGGGCGGGACGCGGTGTTCATCGGCGTCGTGCGCCAGTCGAAGTCCAACGTGCTCGACGTGTCGCAGGGCGTATACGAGGAGCTGCCCGCGATCCGCGCCGCCCTGCCGGCCGGCGTGCAGCTCGATCTCGCCTTCGACGGCACGGTCTTCGTGCAACGCTCGATCACCGAGGCGCAGGAAACGCTGCTCATCACGGCCGGCCTCGTGATCCTCATCATCTTCCTCTTCCTGGGCACGCTCCGCGCCACGCTGATCCCGGCGCTCGCCATCCCGGTCTCGATCATCGCGACCTTCGCCGTCCTGGCGGCGCTCGGCTACTCCATCAACACGTTCACGCTCCTCGGGCTGATTCTCGCGATCGGGATCGTGGTCGACGACGCGATCATCGTGCTCGAGAACGCCTACCGGCACCAGGAGGAGCTCCACAAGGACCCGCAGGCGGCCGCCATCGACGGCACGAAGGAGATCACGACGGCCGTGATCGCCACCACGGTCGCGCTGATCGCGGTCTTCTCGCCTCTGCTGTTCCTCACCGGAGCGACGGGGCGCCTGTTCAACGAGTTCGGCGTGGCGGTGGGTGGTTCCGTGCTCATCTCGGGCATCGTGGCGCTCACTCTCACGCCGATGCTGTCCGCGAAGATCCTGCGCGTGAGCGGCCGTGAGTCGCGGTTCCAGCGGCGCGCGCACGCGGTGCTCGGCGGCCTGACCGCGGGCTACGTCCGCACCCTGGAGCGCGCGCTGCGCCGTCCGGCGGTGGTGGTGGCCGGCGGTGTCCTGTTGACGGCGTCCGCGGTCCTGCTCTATCGCGCGCTCGAGCGCGAGTTCGTGCCGCCCGACGATCGCGGCTTCTTCTTCACGTTCGTCGTGGCGCCCGAGGGGGCGACGCTCGAGTATACCGACGAGTACCTGCGCCAGGTCGAGGCGATCGCCCACAGGACGCCGGACATCCGCTCCTCGTTCTCGGTGATCGGTTTCGGCGGAAGCTCGCCGAACTCGGGATTCTTCGGCGCCATCCTCTCGGATTTCGACGAGCGTGACCGCTCGGCGCAGGACGTCATCAACGAAGTACAGCCGCAGTTCTTCTTCGGGGTCCCCGGCGTCTTCGCGTTCGCGACGAATCCGCCGGCGTTCGGCGGGTTCCTGCCGCCGGTGCAGTTCGTCGTCAAGCACCGTGACTTCGACGCACTCGTCGACGGCATGGACGCGCTGGTCGCGCGGGCGGCGCGGATTCCCGGCCTCATGAACGTCGACACCGACCTGCGCGTGACGCGCCCCGAGCTGGTGGTCAGTCTCGACCGGGATCGCGCCGAGGATCTGGGTGTGCCCGCGCGCGACATCGCGACCACGCTGCAGACGCTGCTCGGCGGTCGCGACGTGAGCCGCTTCACCTCCGACAACAAGCTCTACGACGTGATCCTGCGCCTGGATCCGGGGGAACGCGCCACGCCCTCCGACATCAGCGGGCTCCAGGTGCGCGGGAACGACGGCGCGCTGATTCCGCTCGATGCGGTCACGCGCGTCGACGAGCGCAGCGGCCCGCGCCAGCTGAACCACCACAACCGCGTGCGATCGTTCACGCTCTCGGCGAGCATGGCCCCCGGGTTCACGCTGGGGCAGGCCCTGGATTCGCTGACCGCCGCTGCCGCGGAGGTGCTGCCGGCCGGCAGCACGATCGATCTCGCGGGCGAGTCGCGCGAGCTGCGGGAGAGCAGCGGCGCGTTGTACTTCGCCTTCGCGCTCGCGCTGATCTTCGTCTTCATGGTACTCGCCGCGCAGTTCGAGTCGCTCGTGCATCCGTTCACGGTGCTGCTGGCGGTGCCCCTGGCGGTGACCGGGGCGCTCGGTGCGCTGTGGATCGCCGGCTCCACGCTCAACGTGTACAGCCAGGTCGGCATGATCCTGCTCATCGGCCTCGTCTCGAAGAACTCGATCCTGCTGGTGACGTACGCGAACGACCTGCGCGAGCGAGGCCTCGACGCGCTCGCCGCGATGCGCGAGGCGGGGCGCATCCGCCTGCGTCCGATCCTGATGACGTCCGTGGCCGCCGTCTTCGGCGCGCTGCCGATCGCGCTCGGCCTCGGTGCCGGCGCGGGGAGTCGCCGGCCCTTCGGCTACGCGATCATCGGCGGTCTCATCGTGTCCACGCTGCTCACGCTGTACCTCGTGCCCGTGGTCTTCGTGATGCTCGAGAAGGCGCGCGGGAGGCGACGCGCATCTCGTGAGGCGGGGCGGCGTGATGGCGCGGCGCCGTCGAGCGAGTTTCAGCCGGTCGCGGCATCGGCGACCGCGTCGTGGGAGGCACAATGAACAGGAGAAACCTGGCCCGCGCGATCGCGGTCGCGCTGATTTCGACCGGACTCCTTCCGGTGCGGCTCCCGGCGCAGGGGGAGGGAGTCACCGGGCCCGTCGTGACCCTCGGCGAAGCCCGGCGGCGCGCGCAGGACGTCGATCCCTCGTCCGTTGCCGCACGCGAGCGGGTGTACGCGTCGTCGTGGGAGCGCCGGACCGCGATGGCGGATCTGATCACGCCGCGACTGACCGGCGGACTGAGTTACATCCGGTTCTCCGATCCATTCTTCAACTTCGGCACGGGTGACATCAGCCCGAGTGCGGCCGCCGCATCGCTCGAGGCGAGCTACACCGTGCTGGGAAGCGGCAAGCTTGCGGCGCTGCGCAGCGCCCGGGCGTCGCTCGCGAGCGCGGAGGCGGGCGAGACAGCGGCTCGGTTCGGTACGGCGCTCGAAACCGACGCGGCCTACTTTGCCGTGGTGGCTGACCGCGAGCTGCGGGGAGTGGCGGCGGACCGGCTGACGCGGGCAGAGGAACAGCTCGGGATCGCGCGCGTGCGCGTCCTGGCCGGCGAAGCGATCGCGTCGGATTCACTTCAAATGGTGCTCGAGGTGACGCGGGCACGTTTCGATCTGCTGCGAAGGGACTCGGCGCTCGTCGCGTCGCGACTGCGATTGGGCCGCCGAATCGGCCTTGATGGTCCCGCCGATGCCGCGCCGTTCGACACGACGCCGCCACCCGCCCTCCCGCTGTCGCAGGAGGACGCGGTTCGCGAGATGCGTGACCAGGGGCCCGAGGTAGCGGCCGCTCGCGCGGAGGAGCGGCGCGCCGAGGCGGTGCTGGACGCCGAGCGAGAGAGCTACCTCCCGTCCATCACGTTTGGCGCCACGACCGGTGCCTACGACAGCAGGCTGTTTCCTTCGGCGCTGCGGCGCACGCAGGTCTCTGTGAGCCTGTCCCTTCCGTTCTGGGACGGCGGCCAGCGCGAGCTCGCGGTGGCACGGCTGCGTGCCGATCGCAGCGTTGCCATGGCCAGCCGGCGGGAGCAGGAACGCTCGGCGGCTGAGCGGGTTGCCGAGGCGCACGCCGGATATACCACCGCGCGCGCCGGCATCGAGCTGGCACAGATCGGCATCGCCGCTTCGGCCGAGAACTACCGCGTGCAGCGGGCGCGGTACGCCGAGGGAGCGACGACGATTCTCGAGATGCTGGAAGCGCAGGTGGACCTGAGCGAGGCCCAGGCGGCTCTCGTTCAGGCGCGCGTGGCCGTTCGGCTCGCGCTGGGGCAGATCGAAGCGCTGCTGGGTCGCCGACTCTTCGACCTTTCAGACAATCAATGAGACCGACTGGCGAGAACGCAGAGGCAGACATGCGTAGTGCACTGAGAAGCAGGTCGCTCCGGGCCGGGCGCGGGCGCGCGCTCGTCCTGAGCGCTGTAGTGGTCGTGGGTCTGGGAGTGGCGGCCGTGCTCACGCGGGGTGGCGGCGGATCCGCCACGGCACAGGACGGTCCGGAGGGCGGCATGCCGCCCATGCCCGTGGACGTGGATACGGCGCGGCATCAGACGGTCGTCGACGCCGTTCGCGCGACTGGGCGCATCGAAGCGGAGCAGGCGATCGAGTTGCGGCCGGACGAGCAGGGTCGCGTGACGGAGCTGCTTTTCCAGGAGGGACAGCGCGTGGTCGAGGGCGCGGCGCTCGTGCGGATCGATGACGCGATGCTGCGCGCACAGGCGGAGCGGGCGCGAGCCGACCGCGATCTCGCGCAGCAGCAGCTCGAGCGCGTGCGGCGGCTCCGCGCGCAGAACGCGTCGTCTCCGGCCGACCTGGAGCGCGGCGAGGCCGCCGCGCGGAGCGCCGATGCTGCGCTCGCGGTGCTGGAGCTGCAGATCGCGCGAACCACCGTCCGCGCACCGTTTGCGGGTGTCGTGGGACAGCGCTTCGTCAGTGTTGGCGACTACGTCACCACGTCGACGCGGCTTCTGACTCTGCAGACGGTGGATCCACAGCGCGCCGTCATCGAGGTACCGGAGCGTCATGCCGTGCGTCTCCGCCGCGGGCAGACCGTGGAGTTCACGGTGGCCGCGCAGGCCGGCCGGATCTTCCGCGGCCGGGTGGACTTCATCGATCCGGTGGTCGAGAATCAGAATCGCACGATTCTCGTGAAGGCCACGGCGCCCAACCCGGGCGGCGTGCTCAAGCCCGGGATGTTCATCGAGGCCAGGCTGGCGACCGACAGCCGGCCGAACGCGATCGTCGTCCCCGAGGATGCGGTGCAGCCACTGCGGACCGCGAACGTCGTGTGGGCGGTGGTGGACGGAAAGGCGAGTCGCCGCGTCGTGCAGCTCGGCGTTCGCTCGGCCGGCCTGGTCGAGATCCTGGATGGTGTGGCAGCCGGGGAGGCGGTGGTGATCGGCGGTCTGGAGCGGATGGGTGAGGGGATGCCGGTCGCACCGCGACCGCGGGCGCAACCCGCCGGCGAGAGCGGTGGGCGCTCGTCTCCGGGGCCGGAAAGGCGGTGACCCGCACCGGATTCACGACCGCGCTGGCGGAGCGTGGGCGTCACAGCGATCATGCGGGGCATCATGGCGATGGACGCGAAGCTCGAGATCTGGTCCGGCGGCCAGACCGGTGTGGACCGCGCCGCGCTCGACGTGGCGCGCGAGCTCGGGTTTGCGATCGGCGGCTGGATCCCCCGTGGGCGGCTGGCCGAGGACGGGGAGGTCCCGCCGCGTTATGCGGAGCTGCGGGAGGCGGATTCGCCCGAGTACGCGATTCGCACGGAGCTCAACGTGCGCGACACCGATGCCACGCTCGTCCTCCGCTGGGGACCGGCGAGCGGCGGGACGCTGGAAACGATCGCGGCGGCGCGCCGGTTCGGGCGCGCACTGTATGAACTCGACCTGGCCACTGCGGAGCCGCAAGCTGGCGGGCAAGCCGTGGCCCGCTGGCTCACCGGCCTGGGAACACTGCGCCGCCTGAACGTGGCCGGACCGCGCGCCAGCCACGCACCAGAGGTCTGCGAGCGGGCGCACGCGGTTCTTCGCCGCGCACTGCTGGAGACCGCGAGGCGATGAGCAAGCGCATCCTGCTCGGTCTTGCCGGTGCGCTCTTCCCGCAGCCTCCGCCGTCGGCTCGGAGATAGGATGGATTACGACCGCACGAACATGCCCGCGGTCTACGACCGGAGTCGTGACCACGGCGTGGAGTGGCTGCAGCGCTGGATGGACATCCTCGCGGCGCACCTTCGCGGCGAGCGTGTCCATCGGATCCTGGACCTCGGTTGCGGCACGGGGCGGTTCACCGAGGGGCTCGCCGGACGGTTCGACGCCGAGGTCACCGGGATCGACCCGTCGATGAAGATGCTCGAGCAGGCGCGCGCGAAGCCGTGCACCGCTCGCGTGCGCTACGAGCGGGCATCTGCGGAAGCGCTCCCGCTGGCGGACGGGTCGGTGGACGTCGTCTTCATGTCGATGAGTTTTCACCATTTCACCGATCCGATCCGGGCGGCGCGGGAGTGCCGGCGTGTGTTGCGCGAGGGAGGGACCGCTTTCGTGAGGACAGGAACGCGGGAGCAGATCCCGGCATACCCGTTCGTTCCGTTCTTTCCTGCGGCACTCCCGATTCTCGAGGAAGTGCTGCCCCATCGCGGTCGCTTCCACGAAGTGTTCGAGGCCGCGGGTTTCCAGCTCATCGCCGAGGAGATGATCCGACAGGAAATCGCGACGCACTGGATGCGCTACGCCGACAAAGTCGCGGCGCGAGGTGATTCCGTGCTCGCGAGGCTCGGTGATGCGGATTTCGAGCATGGACTGGCGGCTCTGCGCCACCACGCCTCGCAGGCGGGAGACGGGCCTGTCGCGGAGCTCATCGACCTGTTTGCGTACCGATGACGCACGGTGCGTCGCCAACCGTTCCCGTTCTCCCCGACCAAAGGCGCCCATGCAACTCTCGACGGCCGTGCTCTACGTCGACGACGGCCGCGTGCCCGATGTGCTCTCCTTCTACGAGCGAGCGTTCGGCTTCACGCGCCGCTTCTATGATCCCGTCTATCAGTACGGCGAGCTCGTGACCGGAGTCGCGACGCTCGCGGTTGCCGCGCATGCCACGGGCGCCCTGTTGATGCCCGGCGGGTACGTCGCGCCGCCGCCGGGCACCGCCGTGACGAACACGGAGATCGCCTTCACTACCGACGATGTGCCGCGCGCGTTCGAGCGGGCGGTCGCGGCCGGCGCCGCGGTGGTCACGGCTCCCTACGCGGTGCCGTGGGGGCAGACGGTCGCCTACGTGCGCAGCGTCGAAGGGACGATCATCGGCTTGTGCACGCCGTTGCCGGCCGCCGCATCGACCGGGACGCCCCCGGTACCCGCGGACGGTGACGACCGGCCGCGATGACGGGACGATCGGGAACACCGCCGCGTGGCCTGCTCTTCGAAAGGTCTGAGGCCTTCGCGCTGCTATATTGCAGCGCATGACCGTGGGCGATGCGCTGACCCGCCACTACGCGGCGCATGGACTTCCGGCCGACGGGGGTGAGAGCGCGCCGTGGTTTCGGGTGCGCATCGGGCCCGTGGGTGTCCGGCTGCCCAATCCGCCGGCGCGGCAGCGCGCCGTGTTCTTTCATGACGTGAACCACGTGCTCACGGGCTATGACACCACCTTCAGCCGTGGGGAGATGGTGATCGCCGGGTTCGAGGTGGGAAACGGCTGCGGGGCGTACTGGATCGCCTGGTACATCAACCTTGGCATGTTCGCGCTCGGCCTCATCGTGTGTCCCCGGGAGATGTTCCGCGCGTTCGTCCGGGGGCGGCGCGCGGCCAGCATCTATCGACGACGGGAAGATCGAACGGCACTCGCCGCGATGCCGGTCGATCGGCTGCGGGAGGCGCTGGGACTCGACGCCGAGCCCGGGGCGCCGACGCCCGGAGATCGCGCGCGCTTTCTCGCGTGGTCGGTGGCGGCCGTCGTCGTTCTGCTCGTGCCGCTGCTGGCTGTCGCCGCAGGGATTCGGGCAAGCGCCGCGCTGTTTGGCGGGCTTTCCGGCTCGCCCTCCTGATCGCTTTCGACGTCCTCGAGCCTCCAGGGAAATGCCTGTCGAACTGCGCCGCGCCCAGCCTTCGGAGCATGACGAGTTCGTGGCAGCGATCCGGCCGTACCTCGCGGAGCTGGCCACAGTGGAAGGAACGCCGGTCCGGACGGAGTACGAGCACCTCCCGTTGTACTGGAGAGAACCCGGGCGCGCGGCGTACTGGATCCTGATGGATGCGCAGCGAGTGGGCTTCGCCCTGGTGAATCGACAGGTGCACCTGCCGGCCAGCGACTGGAGCCTCGCCGAGTTCTACGTAGAGCCGGAGTGGCGCGGCAAGGGTGTGGCGACCCAGGCCGTGTGCGACCTGCTCAAAGGTCACGAGGGGACGTGGGAGGTGCCGGTGCTGTCCGGACACGAGGAGGCGGTCCACTTCTGGAACCATGCCTTGTCCGTTTGCGCACCGGGGCGTGTCGCGACGGTTCCTTCGGGAACGCTGGGCGGCTGGTCCGGCACGCTGTTCGTGGTGCGGCCTCCGGAAGCCGAGGGTGGCGCGGGATCGTGATCGCGTGGACGGGGTTGCGGCGCGCCAGCCGCCTGGCGAGTCTTTTGCCTGCGCCGCGCGCGTGCATCGCATGATCCACCTCCGTCCCACGACCCTCGAGGGTCACGGCGTCAGGCTCGAACCGCTCACCGCCGAGCATCGCGCGGGCCTCGAGGCCGCCGCGGCCGACGGGCGTCTCTGGGAGCTCTGGTTCACGGCGATCCCCGAGCCCGGTGGAATGGCCGACTACATCGCGAGCGCGCTGGCGGGGCAGGACCAGGGCCACATGCTGCCGTGGGCGGTGCGGGATCCGGCCACCGGGACGATCATCGGCACCACCCGGTATCACGACATCGTCGCTCCGATCGACCGCGTGGAGATCGGCTATACGTGGTACGGGAAGCGCTGGCAGCGCACGCACGTGAACACCGCATGCAAGCTGCTCCTCTTCACGCACGCGTTCGAGAGCGCTGGGTGCAAGGTCGTCGGATTGCGGACCGACAACTTCAACTTCGCCTCGCAGCGCGCGATCGCGGCGCTCGGCGCGAAGCAGGACGGTGTGATCCGCCATCACCAGGCCCGTCGCGACGGCACGGCGCGCGACTCGGTGATGTTCAGCGTGCTCGCGAGCGAATGGCCTGACGTGAAGCGGCATCTCTCACTCCGGCTGGCCAGGCACGCGACCATCTGAATCCATGATTCCAGCCACGGAAGCGCTGCAGCGGCTGCGCCAGGGCAATCTCCGCTTTGCATCGAACGTGCGTGATTCCGACGCGTTCGTGAGCCATACGCGCCGCGCCGAGCTGACGGCCGGGCAGCAGCCCTTCGCGATCATCCTCGGGTGCTCGGACTCGCGCGTGCCGGCAGAGATCGTCTTCGACCAGGGCCTGGGCGACCTGTTCGTGATCCGCGTGGCCGGCAACATCGTGGCACCCTCGCAGGTGGGCAGCGTGGAGTTCGCCGCCGCCCGCTTCGACACGCGACTCGTGGTGGTCCTCGGCCACTCGCAGTGCGGCGCCATCCTCGCGACGCTCGATGAGCTCCGCCGGCCGGTGGAAAACCAGTCGCGCAACCTGCAGGCGATCGTCGACCGCATCCGCCCCGCCGTGTCGGGACTCGTTGCCACGGAGCCGAGCCACGACCCGGAGACGCTGGTGGCGCAAGCGGTACGGGCCAACATCCGTGCGTCGGTGGACCACCTGCGGCACGGGTCGACGGTGCTCGAGCAACTCATCCGCGACGAGGGGCTGGTCGTCGTGGGAGCGGAGTACTCGCTGGAGACCGGTCTCGTCGACTTCTTCGAGGTGCCGGCGTAGGGGCGATCAGCGGCTGCGCGCGAGCAGCGCAAGGATCGCGAGCAGGACGACGGCGCTGAGCAGCTGCGTGGTCCACCCCACGTCGAGCGGCGGCGACGGCGCGTGAAAGAAGTCGTGAAACCGGCTCCCGAGGTTGAAGAGGAACTCGGCCGTCCGATCCGGCATCGGGAGGCGGGCGAGGAACTTCACATCGGGGATCGCGGCGCCTGCCAGGCCCGCGAGGTATTCCGCCCAGTGGGCACGCAGGCGCCGACGCAGCAGCCACGCCAGGACGAGCGAGATCACCGCGACCTCGATGAGCACGGGCGCGACCAGCCGGTCCGGAGACAGTGGCTCGTAGTCGCTGTGTGGCATGGCGTCCAGGGCCACGTGCGAGAGGACGCCGAGCACGAACGCCGTCAGGACCCGGCGCGTGGTGCTTCCGCCCAGCGACACCGCCGCCACGGCGGCGACGGCCCCGGCCGCGAGATGCGCCGAGGCGATCACCGGGTGGTTCGGTCCGTCCTGTGCATGCGTAAAGGTAGCGGACCGTAGCACCCGGATTCCACCTCGCCTAACGGAGCGCCGCCTCCTTGAAGACGAGCCGCACCACGAGCGTTGCGGTCTCGTCGAACTGTCGTCCCAGCGCGGCGTCGTCGCCGGCGAAACGACGCCGGAACGGCGACAGGTCCACGTGCCCCAGGACCTCTTCGACCGTACGGAACTCCGCGGGGCCGATGACGTGGAGGCGGGCGTCGACCTGGGCAATCGCACTCGCGAACAGCTCGCGCACGAGCTCGAGGTAGCTCAGGTCGCGCATGACGTCGCCATGTCCGGGCACGATGACCCGCGGCGCGAGCGCCGCGAGCCGCTCGAGCGTCCTCACCCACTCCGTAGGATACCCGTCGTAAGGGAAGGGAAGCGGCCTGACGAGCAGGTCACCCGAGATCGCGATGCCCTCCCGCGGCAGGTGCACGACCGCGTCGCCATTCGTATTCCCCCGGCCGAGGTGGCGCACGTGCACCTCGCGCCCGCCGAGATCGAGGACGATCCCGCTCTCGAAGGACAGCGTGGGCGGCTGGTAGGGGAGGGCGGCGTAGTCCTGAGCGGCCTGCTGCTGCAGCCGGAGCAGCGCTTCGAGGGCGGCGCGCGCGGCCGGCGTGAGCGTTCTCCCCTCGGCATCGGTCCCCGATTGCAGCTGCCGCTGCGTCGCGGCCACCCGGTCGGCATAGGGCTTCGCCGAACGCGTGGGGGCCTTGGGGATGTTGAGATCCATGTCCTTCCGCGTTTCGGCGTGGGCGATGATCGCGACGCCGGGAAAGGCCTTCAGATACTCCCCGTTGCCCATCACGTGATCGTTGTGCCAGTGCGTGTTGACGAGGTAGCGCACCGGCTTGCTCGTCAGGCGGCGGATCTCGGCGATGTCCTCCCGTGCCGCATACGGCAGCTGTGTGGCGTCCACCACCAGCACGTCGCGGTCGCCGATGATGACGGTGGTGTTACCGCCCTCGAAGATCGTCGAGCGGTGCTGGATGACGTGCACCCCCTCCGCGATCTGCGTCACGCGTCGCTGATCCGACTGCGCGCGGGCGTGGCTCGCCGCGACCAGCGTGGCGATCAGCGTCACGACGGCCCGCCGGACGATGTGTCTGGCTCCTGCGCCCATGGTCACTCCGACTCGAGTCACGGTGCTGGCGGTGCGGGGCGCACCAGCCGCGAGGGCAGGATGGCGGGCCGCCGGGCAGGCGGTATTGGACGGATCGGACATCGGAGATCGGTGGGAAGACCGGTCTCCTGGGCGTGGGACTCAGCCGTGGGCGCTCGCGATGTTCTCGGCCTGGCGCTCGCGGTGCAGCGCTAGCGGCGACTGGCCGGTGATCGAGACGAACTCGCGGATCATGTGTGATTGGTCGCAGTAGCCGGAGTCCGCGGCGACGCGTGCCCATTCCGGGTGCTCGCAAGCATCGGCGAGTGACACGGCGCGGTTGAGGCGGTGGATCCGGTGGAGCCATCTGGGCCCGATCCCTGTCGCTTCGACCACCAGACGTCTCAGATGGCGCGTCGAGATGCCATGCATTTGAGCGATCCCTGCCAGGGAAAGCGTGCCGCGCTCCGCGCGGATCATGGCGGCTAGTGAGAGCGGCAGTCTCGCCGATCGGGGCGGATTCACCTGGTCTCGCAGATCGCGCACCTCCTCGAGCAGCACCTGCACCGCCTCGCGTGACGACGTGGTCCGCGTGAGTCGTGCATACAGTCGACGCGCGTGCCGACGGTGTACGAAGTCGTACGGGTCGACGCGGTCCGCGTGGTCGGCGGCGTCGGCGCGGACCAGGACGCGACTCCACTCGGGTGCGAGCCGAACGGCTTCCAGTCGCAGCCCGTTGCCCGGCACGAACATCTGGATCGCCCGAATCGGGCCCTGGAAGTTCAGCCTGGCGTCGAGCACCCGGCCCCGCTCGTCGCGCACGCACGCGAACGAGAGGCTGACGCCGGGCTCCGGAAGGATGCGGTGGTGCCGCGCTCGCCCGGGTATCTCCGCGTCCGTTTCCAGGAAGTAGACCCATGGTGCGTCCACGACCGACACGAGGTCCGGGGGCGGGGCGTACTCACGATATCCGCCCACGCGGCGGAGGAGTCGGGGGGCGAGCGCAGTCGCGGTGCCGGGTCGCATGCGGATGTATCGTACGGACACGGGGTCCGGCAACAACCTGCCGGGTGCGAAGGAGGCCTGTGGTGCCGTGAGCCGAGATCGGGCAGCTGGTTCGCCGAATTCCCCTGGGGTCACCCGCCGGATCGTCGGCTTTCATCGGGATGACGAGGGGCACTGGGTGGCCGACCTCGAGTGCGGCCACACGCAGCACGTCCGGCACGAGCCGCCCCTGGCGGACCGGCCCTGGGTGCTCAGCGAGGAAGGACGGGCGCGGTTTCTCGGATCGACCCTCCGGTGCCGGCGTTGCACCGAAGAGGGTTCCTGTCGCTCCTGAATGGGAAGGCCCCGGCGCGTGCTGGCGGCCCCGTGTGCCCGAAACCAAACTACTCGTACCAGTGACCTGCCCGTTTCCGACTGGAGAGTTCAATGAAGAGAGCAGCCCTCGTCGCCTTGTCGCTCGCGGCCACCCTGGCCGTCGCCATCGAACTCCCGGCGCAGCGTGGCGGAGGGGGCGGAGGGGGTGGACGCGGTGCCGGAGGCGGTCCCAACCGGAACGTCCTTGTCGTTCCCGGTGAGCGGCATGGCACGAGCGTCTTCGCCCTGACCAACTATCCCGAGGTCAAACCGCTCGTCCCCGGCCAGATCGACTGGAAGCACTATCACACCTCCGCCGAGATCGAGGAGTTCATGCGCAAGTGGGCGCAGGAGTATCCCGATCTCGTCGAACTCTACTCGGTGGGGAAGAGCTTCGGCGGGCGCGACATCTGGCAGATGACCCTCACCAACAAGCGCACCGGCGCGCACACCGACAAGCCGGCGGCGTTCTTCGAGGGGGGCCGGCACTCGGGGGAGATCTCGAGTACTGAGAGCGCCTTCTATCTTATGTGGCATCTGCTCACCAACTACGCGACCGATCCGGCGATCAAGGCGTTGCTCGATACGAAGGCGATCTACATCAAGCCGCTCAACAACCCTGACGGCTCGGACATGTACCGCCTTACGGCGCAGACGAACCGGAGCTCGGTGCGGCCGCAGGACAACGACGGTGACGGCCTGCTCGACGAGGATCCGGGCGAGGATCTCGACGGCGACGGCTACGTGCGCCAGATGCGGAAGTTCGTCGGCGCGGGGAACGGGAACGCCATCGTGGACACGGCCGATCCCTCGGGACGTCTGATGCGCAACGTCGGGCAGGGGCGCGGCGACTACACGACGTATCCGGAAGGGATCGACAACGACGGCGACGGCCGGATCAACGAGGACGGCATCGGCGGCCTGGATCTGCATCGCAACTATCCCGCCAACTGGCGTCCCGAGCGCGAAGCGACCGGTCGCGGCTGGACGCAGTTCGGCGCGGGCGAATACCCGACGTCGGAACCCGAGACGCGCGCCGTGGTGCTGTGGGTCCTCACGCATCCCAACATCGGTGTCGCGAACAGCATGGACACCTCCGTGCCGATGCACCTGCGTGGCCCGTCGACGTGCGAGCAGACCGAGTGCATGTATCCCGCGGACCTCCGGCTGTACCAGCACTTCGACTCGGTAGGACTCAGCCTCACGCGGTATCCGTGGGCCGGCGACGTCTATCGCACGTACGCCACGCGCGGCGGTCCCAATCCGGTCACGGGCGAGGAGCCCGAACCCAATCCGCTCTTCGGGCATGGACCCGACTTCGGGTACTTCCACCTGGGCGCCATCTGGTATGGCGACGAGATCTGGAACGGCGGCCGCGAGCGCGACTACAACAACGACGGCCGCGTGGACCAGTACGAGGTCCTGCGCTACTGCGACGAGGAGTTCGGCGGGACCTGCTACCAGCGGTGGACGAAGACTGTGCATCCCACGCTCGGCGAGGTCGAGGTGGGTGGGTACAATCCGAAGTTCTTCAGCCAGAACGGACCGCCGCAGGTGCTGGAGAAGTGGGCGCGCAACCAGGCGATGTTCAACCTGTACATGGCGCAGTCGCTGCCGCAGGTGGAGATCGTGAACGTGGCGGTGGCCGCGGCGCGCGCGGCCCGGGATTCGGCGACGCACGAGCTCAAGGTGACGGTGCGGAACAGCGGCCGGCTGCCGACGGCGCTGGAGCAGGCGAAGCGCGTGAAGATCGTTCGCCCCGACAACCTCGCGCTGCGCCCGGCGCAGGGGAGCACGACGCGCCTCGTGGGGCGCGCGCCGGAGTTCTGGCTGGCGGGCGGCGAGACACGCGTGCTCACGCTGCGCGTGCGCGCGGGGAGCAATCCCGCGGACCAGGCCTTCACGATCCGGCTCGCGAGCACGCGGGGCGGGGTGGCCAGTCGGGAAGTCCGCCTGCAGTGAGCCGGCCGGAGCGGGGCTCCCGGTGGGGTCGGACTCGCCCCCCCGCGGTGGAGTCTGACCCCGGGGTCGAGTCTGACCCCATCGCCTGCCCCATGGCCGAGGCCTGGGCGTGACGGCTCCCGGAACCGATCTGGCTGGGCGCTATCGCATCGAGCGCGAGCTCGGTGCCGGGGGCATGGCGACCGTATATCTCGCGCACGACGTCCGGCACGACCGGAGAGTCGCGCTGAAGGTGCTGCGGCCAGACCTGGCGGCGGTGATCGGCGCCCAGCGCTTTCTGGCCGAGATCCGGACCACGGCGAACCTGCAGCATCCGCATATCCTCCCGCTGTACGATTCGGGAGAGACGGACGGCTCCGTCTTCTACGTGATGCCGTACGTTGCGGGCGAGTCGCTCCGGGATCGGCTCAACCGCGAGAAGCAGCTTCCGGTGGACGAGGCCGTCCGCGTGGCGGGCGAGGTGGCGGATGCGCTGGACTACGCGCACCGGCAGCGCGTGGTGCATCGGGACATCAAGCCGGAGAACATCCTGCTGCACGACGGGCGCGCGCTCGTGGCGGACTTCGGGATCGCGCTGGCCGTGAGCCGGTCGGACGGCGTGACGCGGATGACCGAGACCGGCATGTCGTTAGGCACGCCGCACTACATGTCTCCCGAGCAGGCCATGGGGGAACGCGAGATCACGCCGCGGAGCGACGTGTACGCGCTGGGGTGCGTGCTGTACGAGATGCTCACGGGGGAGCCGCCATTCACGGGGCCCACGCCGCAGGCGATCGTGGCCCGGGTGATGACCGACGCGCCGCGCTCGATTACCGCGCAGCGGCACACCGTGCCGCAGCACGTGGAGGACGTCGTCCGGCGCGCGCTCGAGAAGCTTCCCGCCGACCGGTTCCCGACCGCGGCGCAGTTCGCGGAGGCGCTGCGCGTGCCCGGGTCGCATGTACTGCCACGCACCGTGGCGACACCACGGGTGAGCGTGCGCGCGGGTGGCGCCGGGCGACACACGCTGGTGCTGGCCGCGGTGGCCGCGGTGGCGACTGCGATGGCGGCGTGGGGTTGGATGCGTCCGCAACCTGCGCCGGTGGTGAGCCGCTACGCAGTCTCCTTCCCGGCATCGATGGCGCCGCTGGGGATGATGCAACTTTCGGCCGACGGCTCGCGCCTCCTATATGGCGGACCCGCGAGCGGGACGGGCACCGCTTCGGGGGCACACAACGCGGGGCCGCAACCGCTGCCGCTCGGCCAGACGCAGCTCTGGCTGAAGGCCCGCGATCGCGCCGAGCCGGTGCCCGTCCCCGGTACGACGGGCATCGGCGTCTTCGCCGTCTCGCCGGACGCGCAATACATCGTCTACGTGGCCTCGCTGCAGCCCGGAGCGCCTGGACCGCTCCGGAAGCTCCCCGTCGGCGGCGGGCCCGCCGTCACGATCGCAGATTCGGTGACTCCATTCGGCATGGCCTGGCTCGACGATGGAACGATCGTTTTTTCCCGACCAGGCGGCGAAGGCGTCGGCCTGTGGCGCATCTCGGAGAACGGAGGCACCCCTGAGCGCGTCTGGCTGGCCGACTCCACGGGTGCATTACCACTGCCCTCGCCACTCCCGGGCGGCCGCGGCGTGCTCGTGGCGCGCTACCTGTCATACGGTCCGCCGCAGGTCTGGGCGGTCGACCTGCGCTCCGGCGAGGCGAAGAAAGTGATCGACGCGGCGTTGAGCGCGCAGTACGTGCCGGGATACCTCATCTACGCGCGCGGCGACGGCGCCCTGCTGGCGGTCCCCTTCGACGCGCGTTCGCTGGAGGTGCGCGGGCCTCCCATTCCGGTGATGGACGGGGTCGAAGTCAGCTTTGGCCTGTTGCCGCAGTTCACGGTGTCCCTCGACGGCACGCTTGTCGTCCGCACCGGAGCGGCGGGACGCCTCAACGAGTTCAACGCCGTCTGGGTGGATCGCGCCGGACGGCAGACGGTGATCGACACCGCATGGCGCGTTCGGCCGCAAACCGTCTCTGGCAACGTGGGGTGGGCCCTGTCGCCCGACGCGACGCGCCTCGCCATCGGAATCCATAACAACGGCAACGACGACATCTGGGTGAAGCAGCTCCCCAACGGGCCACTCACGCGCATCACCTTCGACTCGACGTCCGACGTCAGGCCGCGCTGGACCCCCGACGGGAAGGCGCTCACCTACGTATCCGCACGAGCCGGCTTCCTCCAGCAGCTGTTCCAGAAGAACGCCGACGGATCGGGGCGCGACACGCTGCTGCTCGCGTCGACCGCACCGGTGCTCGAGGGCGTGTGGTCCGCCGACCGTCGCTGGCTGCTGGCACGGCTGGGCGACGAGACGACGACCAGCCGCGATATCGTGGGGCAGCGCGTCGGGATCGACACGGTACCCGTCCCGCTCGTCAACGCCCCCAACTACAACGAGGCGGCGGTCGCGCTCTCCCCCGACGGCCGATGGCTCGCCTACGAGTCCAACGAGGCGGGCCCGGCCGAGGTGTTCATCCGCCCCTTCCCGAACACCGAAGCGGGGAAGTGGCAGGTCTCGAACAGCGGCGGCTTCGCCCCCCTGTGGTCCCGTGACGGGCGCGAGCTGTTCTACGTCACCCAGCGTCGCGAGATGGTGGCGGTGACGGTGAACGGGGACGGTACTCCGCAGCTGGGTGAACGGCGCGTCCTCTTCACGATGTCCAATGACCTGTACGGAGGCACGGCCGAGAACTACACGGCACATGACGTGGCGCCCGACGGTCGCTTCCTCATGATGCGTCTCACCCGCGGGGACAGTCTCACCATGCGGATGCTGGTGGTCGAGCACCTCACCGAGGAGCTGAAGGCGAGGTCGCGCCGTCCGTGACCGACCTCCTCCAGTACCTCGCCGCCGGACTCTCGTTAGGCTCGGTCTATGCCCTGATCTGCCTGGGCTTCGTGGTCATCTACCGCGCGACCGGCGTGATCAACTTTGCCCAGGGCGGGCTGGTCGTGCTGGGCGCCTATCTCACGCACCAGCTCGTGGCGCGACTGGGGCTCCCGTTCGCGCCCGGCCTCCTGCTCGCGATGCTCGGCGTGGCCGCCTTCGGGCTTCTCCTCGAGCGCTTCGTCCTGCGCCCGATGGTCGGACAGCCGGTCTTCGCGATCATTCTCATCACCCTGGGCGTGCTCTTCGTGCTGGAACAGGTCTGCGCCGCCATCTGGGGGTACGACGTCCTCCTCATGGGTGACCCCTGGGGCGTGCGCACCGTGACCCTCGCCGGCGCCGCGGTCAAGGTGGCCGATCTCTGGACGATCGCGGCGGCGCTCGCCACGCTCGGCGGGTTCTTCGCGCTCTTCCGCCTGACGACGATCGGGATCGCGATGCGCGCCGGCGCGTCCGATCCCGAGGCGGCCCTGGCGCACGGGATCAGCCCGCGCGCGATCCACGGCCTGGCGTGGGCGATCGCGGGCGCCGTGGCGTGCGTGGCCGGCGTCCTGCTCGCCGCCGGGCCGCGCGGCGTGGACCTCACGCTCAGTGCCGTCGCCTTCCGGGCCTTTCCGGCCATGATCCTGGGCGGGCTCGACTCCGCCGAGGGAGCGGTGGCCGGCGGCCTCGTGATCGGCCTCGTCGAAGTCTTCACGGCCGCCTACGTCACGCCGGCGGCGCCGTTCCTCGGCGCGAACTTCCATGTCGTCATGCCGTACCTCGTCATGATCGCGATTCTCGTGGTGCGGCCGTACGGGCTCTTCGGCACGCACGAAGTGCGGCGCGTATGACATCGCTCGTCATGCGGCTCCGGAGGACTCGGCTCCGCAACACCAGGCTCACGACCGATTATTCGCACGACCTGGCGCTCTGGCGATCGCGGCCGGCGCAGGCCGGCGTGCTGCTCGTCGCGCTCGCGCTGGCCGCCGCGCCGTTCGTCGTCGGGAACTACTGGACCACGGTGCTCATCTATGGCGGAATCGCGTCGGTCGGCGCGATCGGCCTCAACCTGCTCACGGGCTTCACCGGGCAGGTGTCGTTAGGGCACGCTTTCTTCCTCGGCGTCGGCGCCTATGGCACGGCCGTCCTGGGCGGCCGGTGGGATCTCCCGTTCCCCGTCTGGCTCGTCGGCGCTTCGGCGCTGGGCGGGTTCCTGGGCGGGCTCGTGGGCCCGTTCGCCCTCAGGCTGCGCGGGAACTACCTCGTGATCGTGTCGCTCGGCCTCGTATTCGTGGGACAGAACGTCTTCGAGAACTGGCAGTCGGTCACCGGGGGGCTCACGGGGATCGCCGTGAGCGCTCCCGTCGCGATCGGCCCCGTCGACGCGGCGAGCCTCTCGCTGTTCGGCCAACGCCTCACGCGCAACCAGGGCTACTACCTCGTGGTCTGGCTCGCCGTCCTCGTGCTCGGGCTCGCGGCGAAGAACCTCGCACGCACGCGCCCCGGACGCGCGCTGCAGGCGATCCGCGACCGGGACCTCGCGGCCGAGGTCATCGGCGTGAGCCTCGTGCAGTACAAGGTGGGCGCCTTCGTGGTCTCGAGCGCGTACGCGGCGTGCGCCGGGGCGCTCTACGCCTCCTATGCCCGCTACGTGAGCCCGCTCGACTTCACGCTCTTCCTTTCCATCCAGTACATCGCCATGATCGTCGTGGGTGGGGTGGGGAGCATCCTGGGGTCGGTTCTCGGGGCGCTCTTCCTGACCGCGCTCCCGCGACTGGTGGAGAGCGCGAGCTCTTCGCTGCCGTTTGTCTCGCAGGGGGGTGGGGAGCAGGGCATCACGGTCTTCACGCTGAATCAGGCCCTCTTCGGGTTGCTCATCATCGGCTTTCTCCTGTTCGAACCGCTGGGTCTGATCGAGATCTGGCGGCGCATCAAGCGGTACTTCCTGGCGTGGCCCTTCTCGTACTGACCTCTCTCGGGATCCCATTTATGGATGTGACGCCTAGCGGCCGGAACAGAGTCGGGGTGGGGTTGGTGTCGTGCCTGCTCGCCCTCGGCGGATGCGCCGGCGGTGGCGAGAGCGAGACGCCCACGCCGGGATTGGTGGGCGATACGATCACCCTGGGCGCGCTCACGCCGTTGAGCGACGCCGTGGCCGTGATCGGCGTGCCGCTCGCGGCGGGTCTTCAGACGTACTTCGAAGCGCTGAACGAGCGCGGCGGCGTGCGCGGGCGGCTCCCGGTCCGGCTGCTGGTCGAGGACGTCGCGTACATGAATCCGTCGACTACGGTCCAGAAATATCAGAAGATCAAGGACCAGATCGCGATGCTGGCGATGGTCGTGGGCACCGATCACATCAATACGCTGCTGCCGTTACTCGAGGAAGACAGCATCGTGGCGTCGCCCACCACCTTCGACGCCGAATGGGTCCGCGAGCCGAACCTGCTGCCGTGGGGATCGCCGTACCAGATCGCCACGATCAATGGCGTCGGCTACTACCTCACCGAGGGTGGCGGAGCCGGGAAGCGAGTCTGCGCGCTCGCACTCGCGACCGGCTATGGCGAAGCGGGAATCGAGGGGCTGCAGTTCGCCTCGCACGAGATGGGCTTCGAGATCGCGGCCACGGCGCGATTCAAGCAGGACGACCAGGACTTCGTGGCCCCGATCACGCAGCTCCGCAACGCGCGCTGCGACGCCGTGCTCTTCGTCTCCCTGCCAAGCGTGACCGGGAAGGTGTTGGGGGCCGCGGCGCAGCTGGGCTTCGAGCCCCGGTGGATCCTGCTTTCGCCGGGGTGGCACGGCTCGCTCGTGGAGTCCCCGCTCAGGGCCTACTACGAGAAGAATCTCTGGGTGGCGTTCGATGGCGCCGAATGGGGCGATTCCACGGTCGCCGGCATGCGGACCATGCTCGCGGCGCAGACGAAGTACCGGCCCACCCAGCAGCCCGACATGTTCTATGTTGCCGGCTGGGTGATCGGGCGCAGCGTGCATGCCGCGCTCGAGAAGGCGGCGTCGCTGAGTGACCTCTCCCGCGCGGGAATCCTGCGCGCCGTGAGCGAGATGGGTGAGGTGTCGTTCGACGGGATCATGTCGGGGTATCGGTATGGCCCGGCGGAGTCGCGCGAGCCGCCGCGCAATGCGACGATCTTCAGGATCAACGCCTCCAAGCCGGTGGGCCTGGAGCCCGTCGCCGTCAACTACACCGCACCCGCGGCGTTGAAGTACACCTTCCAGCGGAAGGAGCGATAGGAAGTGCCTATCACGCGTTCGTGGTGGGGACTCGCCGGCGCGAGCGCCGCTGCCGTGCTCAACGCCTGCGCCCCACGCACGCCGGCCGCTCCGGCGCCGGCGACAGACCGATCGCTCGAGTATCGCGTGACGGCGCCGGGATCCGCGGCCGTCCTGACCTTCGACTCGCTCGCAGGGGCCCTCGCGCCGGCGGACGTCGTGGTCTTCGGCGAGCAGCACGACGATCCCGCGACGCACCGCGCGCAGCTCGCGCTCCTCGAGGCGCTGGGCCGCCGGAAAGCCGGCATCGTGCTCTCGCTGGAGATGTTCGAGCGCGACGCGCAGCGCGTGCTCGACGACTATCTCGCGGGGCGCATGAGCGAACAGGACTTCGTGGCGCGATCGCGGCCGTGGCCGCGGTACCCAACGGATTACCGTCCGCTGGTGGAGCTGGCAAAGGCGCGCGGCTGGCCCGTGGTCGCGGCGAACGTGCCCCGGTCGCTCGCGTCGGCAATCGGCCGGCGCGGGCTGGCCGCGCTCGACACGCTCACGCCGGAACAGCGCGCCCACGCGGCGGCCGACATTTCCTGTCCGAACGACGCCTACCGGACTCGCTTCCTGCAGCAGATGCGGTCGCACGGGTCCGGTGCCGCCGGTTCGTCTGCTCCGGGCGATTCGTTGCCCACGGCGATGGCGGAGCGCTT
>DATIGO010000291.1:0-24362 GCA_035454665.1 Gemmatimonadaceae bacterium
GGGAGCTGGTTGTCGAGTGGGACGCGTCGCGCGTCCTCCCGACGTGCCGCGGGCGACGAGCGCCGGCCCCGGGTGAGCGGCAGCGCCGCGGGGGTACTGCCGTCGCTGCGCTCGTGGCTGGCTCCGGGCGCGCGGAGGAGATCCCTCGCTTCGCTCGGGACGACAACAGGGACAGCAGGCCGCCGCCGTTCCCAGCACTCAGCAACCAGCTCCAGCCATCAGCAACCAGCAGCCAGCCCCATCGTCACCGCAGCGCCCCCTCGAGATCCCCGATCAGATCCCCGGCGTCCTCGATCCCGACACTCAATCGCACGAATCCGTCGGGGACGCCGACGGCGGTGCGCTGCGGGGCCGTGAGGTGGGCGTGCGACGTATACCGCGGCTCCGACACGATGGTCTCCACACCACCCAGGCTCGGGGCGTGCTTGATGAGCTTGAGCCGCTTGAGAAAGCGCTCCGCGGCCTTGCCGCCACCGGCCAGCTCGAAGGCGAGCATGCCGCCGAAGCCGCTCATGATGGCCTTCGCGAAGGCGTGATCCGGGTGCGCGGGCAGACCCGCGTAGTGCACGCGCTGGATCTCCTTCCGCTCCGCCGCCCACTCGGCGATGCGCATCGCGCTCTCGTTCTGGCGCCGCACGCGCACGTCGAGCGTCTTGAGCCCGCGCTCCATGAGCCAGCAGGCGAAGGGATCGGGCGCCTGTCCCCACACCATCATCTTCTGGCGCACCTCCTCGACGTACGATGCGGTGCCGAGGACCACGCCGCCGAGCACGTCGTTGTGGCCGTTGAGATACTTCGTCGCGCTGTGCACCACCACGTCGGCGCCGTGCTCGAGGGGCCGCAGGTTGATCGGGCTCGCGAAGGTGGAGTCGACCACGAGCGCCAGGCCCAGCTCCTTGGTCAGCTGCCGCACGGGCTTGATGTCGGGCACGCGGCAGGTGGGGTTCGACGGCACCTCGAGGAAGATCGCGCGTGTCTCGCGGCGGAGGCGGCGGCGCCACTCGCGCGTGATCGAAGGGTCGATCAGCGTCACGCCGATGCCGAGCGCGGGGAACTCCTCCTCGAAGAGACGCCGGGCGCCGCCGTAGATCCACGTGCTGGCCAGCAGGTGATCCCCGGGCCGCAGGAGGGCCAGCATGGCGCAGACCAGGGCGCCCATCCCGCTCGCGAGGACCAGCGCCTGCTCCGCGCCCTCGAGCGCGGCCAGCCGCTGCTGCAGGTGTTCCGCGTTAGGCACGTTGCCGTAGCGCGGATAGCGGAGCCCTTCGGCGGTGCCCGTGGGCTGCACGAAGTTCACGCTCTGCACGAGCGGCGTCACCACCGGATCGTTCACCGACGACGCCGTGCCGCCGTGCAGGACGCGCGTGGCCAGGGCGTGGGGATCGGACGACCGGCGCATCAGCGGCTCACGCCAGCCTGCCGCGGCCCGTCTCGGCGCCGCGATCGAAGTCCGGCTTCGACAGCCGCACGATCTCGCTCACCCCGAGCCCCGCGATGTCCCGCACGATCACGCCACCCTTCGGCACGGCGTCATCGATCACCAGCGGGGCGAGCTCCTGCCGCCGGGGTCCCTGCACCCAGACCAGCTCGCCGTCGGAGAGCTGGCGCAGCGCCGCCTCCTCCGTCCGGATGCGGACCTGCGGCCCGCGATCGGGGTCGCCGCCGCGCGTGCCGATGAACGCCACGACCTGGAGCGGCGGGTTGTAGTACTTGCTCACGCGGGTCTCACAGCAGGCTCTGGAGGGAGACGTAACCGGTGGCCAGGCGCATCACCAGTCCACGGCGCCAGAGCCGGTCGAGTGAGGCCTGGAGCACGTCGGCCGGCTCCGCGAGATCCGCCGCGAGCGCCTCCGGCTCGGCGCACCCTCGCGCCCGGACGACCTCGAGGGTGCGCCGCATCCCCTCGTCGAGCGCGCCCACGACGTGCCAGGTGCCCTCGTGCGACTCCACGATCACGGCGAGTCCGTAGCGCTCCATCACCGCCTCGATCGCCTCGAGATGATGATCGCGCACGCCGCGCACGAGGAAGTAGCACTCGATCCCCTCGGCGCGCCGGCGCGCCGCGTGCAACAGCTTGCCGATCACCTCGTCGGCGCAGGAGAAGTCCAGCAGGCCCACCTGGGAGAAGTCGATCACCGTGAGGCTCGGTACATCGAGCCCGGACACCACATGCTCGATCTCGCGCCGCACCGCGGCCCCGGTGGGGCGCGTGACGAGGTTCGAGTAGAGATCGCAGACCGTTCGCTTCAGAACGGAGCCGACGTCGATGTGGTGGGTCACCGTTGCTCGAGGCGTTCCGGAATCGTGATCTGCACCTGCGCCCCCGGAAAGGGCGGCAGGTGCTCGGCGAGCGGTACCGCGTCGTCCCAGCTCGGCACGATGGCGATGCGTGCCGTGCCGCTGCGGATCGAGAGCTTGCCGTCCCATCGGCCCACGTAGCGGCGCACGCCGGCGAGGCCCTGTCCGCGGCCGGTCTCGCGGAAGCGGCTCACGCCGCGGATGAGCGCGTCTTCGAGCGCCATGGCGTCGTCCCAGCGATCCTTCGGCTTCCACGCGGGCGTGCTCTCCAGCGACGTCCGGAAGCCCACGCCCGCGTCACAGACCGCGATCACGACCACGCGCCGTCCCAGCCGCTGGCGGTAGCGATACGACTGCACCGCGACCCAGCCGCCGCGTCCCGCGTGCTCGACGATGTTCTGGCACACCTCCGAGAGCGTCATGGCGAATCGCATCGTGGACTGCGGATCGAGATTCAGCTCGTGCACGAGGATCGCCTGCGCCCGCGTCTGAATGCGATCGACCACGTCGTGCACGTCGTCGCTCTTCGCCACCGGCGTGATCTCCAGCAGCACGTTCGACTCGCCGGGATCGTTGCGTCCGCGCGGGACGTGCCCGTGCATCTCGAAGAGCTCCTCGGCGTGCCGGTAGAAGCCCGCGCGCTGCCAGTAGCTCGCCGTATCGTCGGTCTCGGGTCCCGCGAAGGCCGCGCGCTCGGCGCGCGTCTGCGCCACGGTGAGGAGCGCGGTGAGACCGAAGGGCGAGGCCCACCGCGTGTGGCGCGCGTCGACGAGGATCTTCTGCTCTGCGGGCAGCGGGGCCAGCTGCTCGATCACCTGCTCGAACGTCTCGTCGTCGAGAGACGGTGGAACGGAGATGACCGTGGTCACGTCGACAGCAGCTCCCCCCGGAGAAAGGATGCCAGACTGGTAGCCCCGCGGTACTCCACGTTGCGGGCCGCCGCGCGCAGCGCGGCGTGCAACGCATCCGCAAAGTTATCACCGGCGAGCATCCGCGAGAAATGGGTGGCGCCGAAAACGTCCCCGCAGCCGGTCGGATCGCCGGGATCGACCGCGGCGCGCACGGCGGGCACGAGCGCGGTGCGGACCGCGCCGGCGAGCGGCGTGGTGGGCGCGGTACGTCGCAGGTCACTCAGCCGTTCGAAGCCCGGCACGGTGAAGTACACGGCGCCGCGCCGGCCGAAGGTGACCAGGAGGGCGCGGACCCCCGCCCGCAGCGCCGTGGCCGCGAGCGCCATCGGATCGGGCGCCATCATCGACATCTCGGCCTCGTTCACCTGGAGCAGATCGCCGCACGCACACCACGCCTCCGCGTTCTCGAGATAGCGCGGCGTCCGCGTGCCATCGCTCTCGATGCCGAGCAGGAGCGAGTGGAGATCGAGATAGATCGGCCCGTGGAAATGCGCCCGCACGAGCCGGAGCGTCTCGAGGTCCAGCTCGAAGCCGCTGATGAGGTTGACGTAGAGCGCGTCGAGATCGCGCAGGAGCGGCCGGAGGCCGAGCCACGTCCACGGGGGAACGCCGCCCGAGAGGATCTCGGAGCGGCGTTCGTCGGTCGTGTATTCCAGCCGGACGCGGTTGTTGGGATACGGCACTTCGATCGGCGCCGCATCCGGGGCGAGGTGGCGGAGCGTGGCGAGAAACTCCCGCGCGCGCGGCCAGAGATCGGATCCCACCTTGACGAGGGGCACGATGTGCCACTCGTCAGGCAGCGCGGCGTCCAGGGCGCTCAACGCATAGGTGATGCCGCCCCATTCCTCCACCGGCGCGCGCCGCACGTCGCGCCCGTGGATCTCGTCCCATACGAAATTACCGATCACCCCGAGACGTGGCATGGCTCAGCGGCGGCAGGCCACCGGCCGGCGGCCAGGGGAACGCACCCGCCGGCCTCCGGGCTCCGGACGAGTCACTGGGTCTGTTGGCGGTAGGACGCCACGGCGCCCACGACACCGGCGGAGCCCGGCAGCTCGCCCGGCACGATCCGGCACGCATCGACCGCGGGCCGGAAGGCGCGCCGGCGCACCTCACGGCGCAGCGGCTCGAACAGGGAGTCTCCCGCCTGCGTCACGCCGCCTGCGATCACCACCACGTCCGGGTTGAAGATGTTCAGCAGGTTCGCCACGCCCGCCCCCAGGAGCCGCGCCGTCTCCCGCACCACCTCCAGCGCCACCTCGTCGCCCAGCTTCGACGCCTCGTACACCGTGGCCGCCGTGATCCGCGAGAGGTCGCCTCCCGCCATGCGCAGCAGCACCGAGTCGTCGGCGCTCGCCAGCGCCTCGCGCGCGCGTTCCGCGATCGACGGGCCCGAGGCGTACGCCTCGAGGCACCCGTAGTTGCCGCACTTGCAGCGCCGGCCGGTCACGTCGATCGTCGTGTGACCGATCTCTCCCGCGACGTCCGACGACCCGTGGTACAGACGGCCGTCGAGGATCAGTCCTCCGCCGATCCCGGTACCGATCGTCATCCCCACGACGTTCCGGCCGCCACGCGCCGCGCCCAGCCACCACTCGCCCAGCGTGGCACAGTTCGCGTCGTTGTCGATGCGCGTGGGGATCCCGGTACGCTCGGCCACCACGTCACGCAGCGGAAAGTTCGTCCACCCCAGGTTCGGCGTCGTGACCACGATCCCCTTCTCGCGGTCCAGCGGGCCGGGCGCCCCCACGCCGATCCCCACGAACTCGCTCCGCTTCGCCCCGGTGCTCGCGATCGTCTCGGCGATCACGGTGTCGACCATGCGCGCGATGCGGTCGATCACGGCATCGGCGCCCTGATCGGCGCGCGTCGGCTCGGTGCGCAGCACGATCACTTCGCGCCCGTCCTCGGGAAGCGCACCGGCCACGATGTTCGTGCCGCCGAGGTCCACGCCGACGAGATACTTCGTTCGGATCTTCTTTGCGGGCATGCGCGCCAGGGGTGAGGACTACGAGACGATCTCCCGCACAATCAAATACGTGCCGAGCACGAGGATCAATAGCGCGAACGCCTGCTTGATGCGGTACTGTGGGAGCCGGCGATTCAGGCGGGTGCCCAGCATGGCGCCGACGGCCGCCACGGCGGTGAAGGGGAGCACGAGACTCCACGTGATGGGGACGCGGCCCAGGTACCCGAGGAACGCGGCGAGCGCGTTGAGGGTGATGATGAGGAGCGAGCTCCCGACGGCCGGCTTCAGCGGCACCCGCGCGAGGTAGACGAGGGCCGGGACGATCACGAAGCCGCCACCGGCGCCGATCAGCGCCGTGAGCGCGCCCACGCCGAGCGCCTCGAGCCCGACGAGCGCGGTGAAGTGCGGCGGCTCCGCGGTCGGGGATTCACCGACGCGCATCCACGCCGGCCGCAGCGAGTCCCGCAGCATCACGGCGGCGGCGGAGAAGGCGAAGACGGCGAAGAGCGCGAGCTGGAGGGTGTCGGGCACGTGCCGCGCGAGCCGGGCGGTGAGAAAGGCGGAGACCATCGCGCAGAGCCCGAAGGGGACGCCCACACGCAGGTTCACGCTCTGCTGCTGCAGGTGGGCCGCGAAGCCCACGAAGGCGCTCATGCCGACGACCGCGAGGCTCATCGCGATGGCCGGCTCCGGCGCCGCCCCGAAGACGTAGAGGAAGATCGGGAGCGCGAGGATCGACCCTCCGCCACCGAGGAGCCCCAGCACCACGCCGACCACGAGTGCCAGCGCGATACCCAGCGCGCCGATCGTCATGTCGCCTCGTTAGGTCCGGGGGGGGGCGAGCAGCTCCGCCGCGCGGGTCACGACGGTCTCGACGGTCAGCTCCCGCATGCAGCGCCAGTGGTCCAGCGGGCAGCGCTCCGGGCCGTGCGCGTGGCAGGGGCGGCACGCAAGCGTGTCGTGACCGATCACCGCGGATCCCGGCGCCAGCGGCCCGAACCCGAAGGCCGGCACGGTGGGGCCGAAGATGGAGAGCGTCGGCGTGCCCATCGCCGAGGCCAGGTGCTGCGGTGCGGAGTCGTTGGTCACAAGCAGCGCGGCGCGGCGGATCAACTCGGCCGATCCCAGGAGCGAGAGCCGCCCCGTGGCGTCGATGACGCCAGCGCCGGCAGCCGTGGCGACCTCGCGCGCCAGTGGCCCGTCCGCCGCGGAGCCGATCACGACCACCCGATGGTTGCTGGAGAGGCGGCGGGCGAGCTCCGGGAAGTATGGCCACCGCTTCGTTGCCCAGATGCTCCCCGGCGCGAGCGCCAGGAGCGGCGTGGCCGGACTGACGGACGCCTGGCGCAACAGCGCGTCCACGTCAGCGCGCTCCGCGTCGCCGGGGTAGAGCCGCGGGTGCAGGGCCGTCTCGCTCAGCGGTGCCTCGCCCGCGGTGAGCCGGAGGATGCGTTCCGCATGATGTCGGTCCGCGCGATACGGCGCACGCTCCGTGTAGAGCCAGCGACCCGCGGAGCGGTCGAAGCCGATCCGCACGCGGTACCGCGCGGCGACGGCCAGCGTGGCGGTCCGAATGGAGCCCTGCACGCAGTACGCCACCGCGCCGCGATCCGCCGCCCGCACCTTCCGGGCGATGCGCTGCAGGCCGCCGACCCCGCGCGCGTCGCCGCGCTTGTCGTATGGTACCACCCTGCGAATCGCCGGGTTGCCCGAGAGCAGCGCCGCCCCTGCCGCTGTCGTCACGACGTCGACCGGCCCGCGCTCCGCCAGACGTGCGATGAGTGGTGTGGTGAGAACCACGTCTCCGAGAAAACTCGTCTGAATGACCAGCGACGGCGGAGTCATCTCGTGGCGCGGTTCGGAATCACGGTCGGGAACGGTATGAAAGAGCTTCTACGCCAGGGGACACAGGGGACACAGGGGACACAGGGGACACAGGGGTCACAGGGGTCACAGGGGACCGCACACTGCGCAAGCAGGCCCCGCATCGAACTGGAACAGGAACGTCGCGTCTGACCCTACTTCATGAGGAAAGCCTCTCATGCCGTTCCTCTGTGTCCCTGCCCTCTGTGGCAAGGGCTTTCAAAGGCGCTGCAATGGAGCCATCAACCTGATCAACGGCGCTTCACCCGAGCCTCGTCCCCCAGGTCAATCGACCTGCAACACCGCCAGGAATGCCTCCTGGGGAATCTCCACGGCGCCGACCTGCTTCATGCGCTTCTTTCCTTCCTTCTGCTTCTCGAGGAGCTTGCGCTTGCGCGTGATGTCGCCGCCGTAGCACTTGGCCAGTACGTCCTTGCGCAACGGCTTCACCGTGGAGCGCGCGATGACCTTGTTGCCGATCGCGGCCTGGATCGCCACCTCGAAGAGCTGCCGAGGGATGAGCTCCTTCAACTTGTCCGCGATCTTCCGGCCCCACTCGTAGGCCTTGTCGCGGTGGATGATCACCGAGAAAGCGTCCACGGCGTCGCCGTTGATCAGCATGTCGAGCCGCACCAGATCGCTCGGCCGGTAGTCCGCGAGCTCGTAGTCCAGGCCGGCGTAGCCGCGCGTGATCGTCTTGAGCCGATCGTAGAAGTCGAGGATGATCTCCGCCAGGGGAAAGTCCCACTCGAACTCGACGCGCGTGGGGTCGATGTATTTCATGCCCCGGTACACGCCCCGGCGCTCATTCCCCAGTGTCATGATCGGGCCGATGTACTCCGCGGGCGACATGATCCGCGCCTTCACGTACGGCTCCTCGATCCGGTCGATCCCCGCCACCGGCGGCAGCTTCGACGGGTTCTCGATCAGCTCCATCGTGCCGCCGGTGCGGTAGACGTGGTACTCCACGTTCGGCACCGTGGTCACCAGGTCGAGATCGAACTCGCGCTCGAGACGCTCCTGCACGATCTCCATGTGCAGCAGGCCGAGGAAGCCGCAGCGGAAGCCGAAGCCCAGCGCGGTCGAGGTCTCGGGCTCGTACTTGAGCGACGCGTCGTTGAGCTGGAGTTTCGAGAGGGCGTCGCGCAGGTTCTCGTACTGCGTCGTGTCGGTGGGGTAGATCCCCGCGAACACCATCGAGTGCACGTCCTTGTAGCCCGGGAGCGCCTGCGCCGCGCGATGATCGGCGTCGAAGATCGTGTCGCCGGCGCGCGTCTCCTGCACCGACTTCACGTTCGCCACGACGTAGCCCACCTCCCCCGCCGTCAGCCGCTCCCCCTTCACCTGGCGGAGCTGCAGGTACCCGACCTCGGCCACGTCGTAGCGCCCGGGATTCGCGCCGAACGTGATCGACATCCCCGGACGGATCTCGCCATCCACCACCCGGATGCTCGGGATGGCGCCGCGATACCGGTCGTAGTACGAATCGAAGATGAGCGCGCGCAACGGGGCCGCGGGGTCGCCGCGCGGGGCGGGGACGCGCCGGATGATCGCCTCCAGGAGCGTCTCGATCCCGCGCCCCTCCTTCGCGCTCACGAGCAGGATCTCGTCGGGGCTCACGCCGATCAGGTCGTGCACCTCCTGCTTCCGGCGCTCCGGCTCGGCGCTGGGGAGGTCGATCTTGTTGAGGACCGGAACGATCTCGAGTCCGGCGTCGAGCGCCAGGAAGAGGTTCGAGAGCGTCTGCGCCTGAATGCCCTGCGAGGCGTCGACCACGAGCACCGCGCCCTCACACGCCGCCAGGGAGCGCGAGACTTCGTAGGTGAAGTCCACGTGCCCGGGTGTGTCGATGAGGTTCAGCTCGTAGCTGAGGCCGTCCTGCGCGGCGTACTGCATCCGCACGGCGGTGAGCTTGATGGTGATCCCGCGCTCGCGCTCGAGATCCAGCGTGTCGAGCACCTGCTCCTTCATCTCGCGTTTCTCGAGCGTGCCTGTGGTCTCGATCAGCCGGTCGGCGAGGGTCGACTTGCCGTGATCGATGTGGGCGACGATGCAGAAGTTGCGGATGAGCTCGAGCTTCAAGGTCGGGAATCCGGAGCGGGACGGCGGCGGCGGACGGATCCGACGCCGGTCGCGACGGGGGCTGGCGCGACCGCCCGAAGTATAGTTGGGCGCGGGGGAGCGGGGGGTCGCCGAGCCGTTGTGATCCCCCGAACGCGCGAGAGCCCCGGCGCGCCGCCGGGGCTCTGGCGCGTGGCCTGTCACCGCCTACTGCGGCGGCTTGGTCTTGTCGCCGCTCGACGCGGGCTTGGACTTCGTGATCGAAGGAGTCGTCTGCCGCGGTGGGGTCGCCGACGCCGGCTTCGTGGCGCGCTGTCGGCCCGACGTCGTGTTGCCGTAGCTCGGTCGCGAGCGGCCAGGCGACGACGACGCGCCGCTGGAGCGCTCCCGTGTGCGCGACGGAGCCGCGGTGCGCTCCCGCGTGGGTCGCACCGGCTCCACGCGGTCGCCGTAGTCGGAGGCACCGCCCTTGGTGCGCCGCGGGGCGTCGGCATCGGCGCGCGCCGAGCGGAAGCGGCTCAGGTCGTTGATCGCTCCGGCGGTCGCGTCGTCCTGCGTTTCCCGCTGCTTGAGCCGCGTCACGGCCCGCGCAGGTATCGAGTACACGCCGTCCCACTGGCTGAGGCGCTTGCCGGTTGCGCCCGGATCCACCGACGGATCGCGCTCCCCGGTCGGCCCCTCCGGGACGAGTCCCACGGTGTCGGGCCGCCAGAGGCCGCCCAGAATGATGCTCCCGTTAGGCGTGGCGGCCGAGTCGGTGCGGCTTCCCGGCTCCACGATCACCGGACCCGAGGCGTATTGGTTGCGCGAGCGCAGGGCCGGACAGCCGAAGCCGTAGAACGCGGCGTAGGTCACGCAGCGCAGGGAATGGAAGTAGTCGCCACAGGTCGAGTAGTAGCCGCCGAAGTCCCAGTCGTCGAAGCCGTAGCCGTAGTGCAGCAGCCGCGACGCGCCCACCCCGTAGCCGCCGCCGAACAGCCAGGCGCGGTTGTAACCGGAGTTGCAGAAGGCCAGCGCGCTCGCATAACGCGACGTCTCGTACGGATGGTAGTAATCCACGTCGTAGTCGTACGAGACGTCGTCGCCCCACAGCAGCAGCGCGGCGAAGCGCGGGATATACTCGTCGGGCGAGCGCGCGACCGCCCGGTTCGCCAGCGAGAAGTTGCTGTATCCCATCGTGCGCTGGAAATCGCGCGTCTCGAGCACCGTGAGGTCGAGCGGGGCGTACGACGCGAGCGCGAACACGTACCCGCCGAAGCGCTCGTTCACGACGAATCCGCCCGGCGCACCGGTGCGCGGATCGAACACGGTGTGCGTCACGCCGGCGCCAGCCAACGGACGCTGGTTGCGGTTCCGGGGGTGCAGGATCGTCAGCCGGCCGTCGGAGCTCACGCGTCCCACCACCACGTACGCCTCGTCGCTCACGTCGAACTGCACGCGCACGTGGGATCCCACGTGCACCGAGCGGTTGCCGTCGATCCAGACGCGAACACGCGGGGCGTCCCTGAGCCACGCGTCGGAGACGCGGTCATTCCAGCGCTCCTGGCCGGCCAGGGGCGCCAGCGGCAGCCCGAGGAGCAGGGCTCCCGTCACCAGACTCGAACGTCGCATGGATGCCCCCCATCGGAGGATTCGACGCCAGCGTGCGCGTCGGCCCAGAGCCGCTCACGCCCACGCCTCAAGCTAACTACCAGACCCAGGCGCGTCAGCACCGCACGGCCGCCACGCGCGCCTTATCTCCGCTGGCGAAAGGCATTTGACCCGTCCCGGCACGCCCCCTACCTTCCGCCTCCGATGGAAACCGCCCCGCCACACCGCCGTACGCGCGCCGATCTGATCGACCCGGCCTCGCTGGCCTCTCTGGGCCGCATCGAGATCGTGGCGCGCTGGGTGGTGGACGGCTTTCTGACCGGGCTACACCGCTCACCCCGCAAAGGTTTCTCGGTCGAATTCGCGGACTACCGGCCCTACCAGCCCGGCGACGACCTGCGGTACATCGACTGGAAGATCGTCGCGCGCGCCGATCGCTGGATGATCAAGCAGTTCGAGGAGGAGACGAACACCCGGGCCGTCCTGGTACTGGACGTGAGCCGCTCGATGGACTGGAGCGGGGACCCCGCCCGGCTCTCGAAGCTGCGCTACGCCGAGCAGATCGTCGCGGCGATCGCCCTGCTCTTGATCCGGCAGCGCGACGCGGTAGGCCTCATCCGATACGACGACCAGTTGCGCACCGTGCTGCCGGCGCGGGCCCGCTCGATCCAGTGGCGGCGGATCGTGCGCGCCCTCCTCGAGCCGGGAGCGGGGCCCGACTCGCGCATGGCCGACGCCGTGACGCAAGGGGCCAAGCTGATCCGGCGGCCGGGGCTCGTGATCCTGATCTCCGATCTCCTGATCGACCCGGATGAGCTGGAGCGCGCCCTGCGCGTGGCGCGCGCCGCGGGGCATCAGGTCACGGTGCTGCACATCATCGATCCCTCGGAGCGCGAGCTCGACGTGGCGGGAGAGGCCATCTTCCACGACAGCGAGAGCGCGCTCGAGGTCGTGGCCACGGTGGCCGACGTGCGCGAGGCGTACCGCGCGACCGTGGCGGACGCGATCGAGGAGTGGCGCGTGCGCCTCTCGGCGATCGGCGCGGCGTATGAGGTGATTCCGACCGACGCCCCCTTCGGGGTGCCGCTCCGGCGCGCCTTCGCCACCCGACAGCGGCTGCTGTGAGCTTCCTCGCTCCCCTCTGGCTCGCCCTCGCGGCCGCGGTGGCGGTGCCGCTGATGCTGCACCTGATGCGCCGCCGGGTCGAGACCCGCGTCGAGTTCCCCGCGGCCCGGTATCTCGCCCGGGCCGAGCAGGAGAACATCCGCAGGCTCAAGCTGCGGAACCTCCTCCTCATGCTGCTGCGGACCCTGGCCGTGTTCTTTCTCGCGCTCGCGGCGGCGCGCCCGATCGGCGCATTGCTGGGCGCGGGTCACGTGCCCACGGCCGTCGCCATCGTGCTGGACAACTCGCTCAGCACGAGCGTCGTCATCGACGGCACGCCGCTCCTGAATCGCCTGAAGGCGGCGGCGCGGGACGTCGTGGACGCGGCGACGTCGAGCGACCGGCTGTGGCTCGTCACCGTGGACGGCACCGTGACCGGCGGAACGGCCGGCACGCTGCGGAATGCGGTGGACCGGGTCGACGCATTCGGTGGGCGGGGCGACCTGCACGCGGCGTTCACCCGCGCCGCGGGCCTCGTCCTGAGCTCGGGACTCCAGGCACGCGCCGTCGTGCTCGTGACCGACGGCCAGGCGACGGCGTGGACGGGAGAGCTCTCCCCCGGCGACACGCGCGTGGCGGTTCATGCCCCGGCGACCGATCCGCCGCCGAATCGTTCCGTCGCCCTCGCGGATGTGCGGCCGGCGCGCTGGACGCCCCGCGGCGCGATCCTCGTGCGCGCGGCCGGCGCCGACTCCACGACGTACCGGGTGGCGTTAGGCGGCCGCACGCTCGCCCGTGGCGTTCTGCGCGGCAACGACGAGGTGATGGTCCGCGCCGAGCCGGCCGTGCGCGGATGGGTGGCCGGCACAGTGGAGCTCGCGCCGGACGAGCTGCGCGGCGACGACGAGCGGTACTTCGCCGCCTGGATCGGCGACGCGCCCGCGGTAACGGTGCATGCGGCCGCCGGGTCCTTCGCCCGGAGCGCGATCGAGGCGCTCACGCAGAGCGAGCGCGCGCGGGCCGGCAACGGCGTCGAGGTGGCGCCCGTCGACGCGGCCGGACGACTCCCCGCACTCCTCCTCGCGCCGTCCGATCCCGTACGGCTCGGTGCGGCGAATCGCGCGCTGGAGCGCCTGGGGGTGCCGTGGCGCCTGGGCGAGCCGCGCCGCGACGAAACGGTCGCGCGCGGCCCGGAGCTCGACGGCACGGCGGTCCGGCTCCGCTACCCGCTGCGCCTCGAGGGTGCAGCGCCGAGCGAGACGCTGGCCGTCGCCTCCGGCGAGCCCTGGATCGTCGCGGGTGCGGGGTACGTCCTCGTGGGATCCCCGCTGGATCCCTCCGCCACCGACCTCCCGATCCGGGCTCCGTTCATCCCGTGGCTCGCGGACGTGCTGGCCCAGCGGCTGGGGACGCAGGGGACGACGCTCATCACGGCGGCGCCCGGCGCGCGCCTCCGGCTGCCCTCGGGAACCACGGGCCTCGAGGGCGACGACGGGGCGGTCACCTCGACTCCGTCCGAGGGCGCCGCGCCCGGCCGCGCCGGCGTGTATTTCCTGCGCCGCGGCGCCGAACGCATCGGCGCGCTGGTGGTGAATCCCGAGCCCGGGGAGTCGCAGCTCGAGCGCCTCGACGCGCGCGAGCTCGCCGATCGGCTCGGGAGTGGCGACCGCGTCGTCGCCCCCGACGTGGACCGGCTCCGTTCCGCGGCCTTCGACGTGGGGACGCACCGTCCGCTGCAGGCAACGCTGCTCTTCCTGGTACTCGGCTGCCTGACGGCGGAGATGGTCATCGTCCGGCGCGCGGAGCCGCAGCGGCGCCGGCGCGCCGCCTGATGTCACTCGGCGGCGTACTCGACGCGTTCGAGTCCCTGCCGGCGTTCGCCCGCGTGGTCGCCACGCTGCCGCGGCCGGGGGAGCGACGGCCGCTCGCGGGACTCGCGGGGTCGAGCGATGCCGTGCTCGCGGCGGCCCTGTCGCGACGGCTGCCGCACCGGCTGATCGCCGTGGTCACCGACAGCGTGGCCGACGCCGAGCGCTGGCTCGCCGATCTGCAGGTCGTGCTCGACGAACCGCAGGCGGCGCTGTACCCGCCGCGCGAGGGATTCGGCGAGGTCGAGCCCCACGCGGAGATCGCGGGCGAGCGCGTGGAGACGCTCGAGCGGTTGAGCCGCGGCGCGGTCCGCATCCTCCTCACCACGGGTCGGGCGCTCATGGAGCGCACGCATCTCCCGAAGGCGCTGCTCTCGGGCCGCCTCGAGCTGCGGAAGGGCGACGAGCGGCGGCCCGAGGATCTCGCGACGCACCTCGAGGGGATCGGCTTCGAGCGTGTGCCCATGGTGGACGACGTCGCGCAGTTCTCCGTGCGCGGCGGCATCGTGGACATCTACGGCTTCGGGATGGCCGAGCCCGTGCGTCTCGAGTACTGGGGCGACGAGATCATCGAGTTGCGCCACTTCGATCTCCTGACGCAGCGGTCCACGCGCGACGCGGAGGTCGCGCTCATCCTCCCGGTGGACGTGGCGCCGTCGGGAGATACCGCCGTGGAGCGGCGCGCGCTGGCGGAGCTCTGGCCGCCCGATACGCTCGTCCTCCTGCCTGACGAGTCGCACCTCGATCCGGAGCTCGGGCGCACCTGGGAGGAGGCGGCGCACCACATCGAACTGGCGCGCCGGCGCGGCGAGGACGCCCCCTCGCGGGCGGTGCTCTTCCAGCCGCCGGACGAGGCGCTCCGGCGGCTCCGCTCGTTCGCGCGGCTCAGCATGGCCGACCCGGCGCGCGAGCCGGAGGCGATCGTCTTCCCCGTCCGTCCGCCCGAGACGATCAGCCGCGACGTGAAGCTCCTGCGCCGCATCGTGCGCGACGGCACCCCGACGATCATTCTCTGCGACAACGCCGGCCAGGCCGAACGCCTCGAGGAACTGCTCAACGAGGGCGAATGGGCCCCGAGCCCTGCCGCCATCGTGATCGGCGTCCTGCACGCCGGCTTCGTCCTCCCCCCCGCCGCCGAGTCACGCGTCGCGAGTCACGAGTCACGCGACCCGTCACCCATCACGCGGCACTCGTCACTGGGGCTCCGTGTCCTCACGGACCACGAGATCTTCCGCCGCGAGCGACGGCTCCGTCGCGCGAGAAAGTACGCCGGCGGCATCGCCCTCGAGACCACCACCGCGCTCAAGCCGGGCGACTACGTGGTCCATCTGGAGCACGGCGTGGGCATCTATCGCGGGATCGAGAGGCTCTTCGTGCGCGAGAGCACGATCGAGGTCGCGGTCATCGAGTACGAGGGCGGGGACCGGCTGAACGTCCCGCTGTACCGGCTGGACCAGATCGAGCGCTATCGCGCGGCGCTCGACGGCGACGAGTCGGCGGTGCCGCCCAGGCTGCACAAGCTCGGGGGGCGTCGCTGGAAGCAGCAGCGCGATCGCACGCAGACCGCGATCCGCGAGATGACCATGGAGCTGCTGCAGCTGTACGCGCGCCGCCAGCTCGCCTCGCGTCCGCCGCACGTGCCCGACACGGCCTGGCAGCGGCAGCTCGAGTCCTCGTTTCTCTTCGAGGATACGCCCGACCAGCGGACCGCGACGACGGACGTGAAGCGTGACCTGGAGCGCCCGCAGCCGATGGATCGCCTGCTGGTCGGCGACGTGGGATACGGCAAGACCGAGGTGGCGGTGCGCGCGGCGTTCAAGGCGGTCCAGTCGGGACGCCAGGTCGCGGTGCTGGTGCCCACGACGATCCTGGCCGAGCAGCACGCGCGCACGTTCGGTGAACGGCTGGCCGACTTTCCGGTGCGGCTGGCCACCCTGAGCCGGTTCCTGACGCCGCAGGAGCAGGCAAAGGTCGTGGCCGGCCTCGCGGACGGCACCGTGGACGTCGTGATCGGCACCCATCGCCTCCTCAGCGAGGACGTCCGTTTCTCGTCGTTAGGTCTGATCGTGGTCGACGAGGAGCACCGCTTCGGCGTCAAGCACAAGGAGCGGCTCAAGCAGCTCCGCGTGGAGACCGACGTGCTCACGTTGACGGCCACGCCGATCCCGCGCACGCTGCACCTCTCGCTCGCCGGGCTGCGCGACATGACGCTCATGCAGACGCCGCCCCGCGACCGGTCTCCCGTCCTCACCTTCGTGGAGCCCTGGGACGACGGGCTGATCGCCGAAGGGATCGCCCGCGAGCTGGATCGCGGCGGGCAGGTCTTCTTCGTGCACAACCGTATCGAGACGATCGTGGCCGTGGCGGAGCACGTGCAGCGCCTCGCGCCGCGCGCGCGGGTGGCCGTCGGCCACGGACAGATGCGGGAGCGCGAGCTCGAGGAGGTCATGCGCCGCTTCGTGGCCGGGGAGGTGGACGTCCTCGTGTCCACCATGATCGTCGAGTCGGGGCTCGACGTGCCGAACGCCAACACGATGTTCGTCAATCGCGCCGACCACTTCGGGCTCGCGCAGCTGTACCAGCTCCGCGGGCGCGTCGGCCGCTCGCATCGGCGCGCCTTCTGCTATCTCCTCGTCCCCGACGCCGTCGACGAGGATGCCGAGCGCCGCCTTCAGGTGCTCGAGCACCACACCGAGCTGGGGTCAGGATACCGCGTCGCCCTCAAGGACCTCGAGCTGCGCGGGGCGGGGAATCTCCTCGGCCCCGAGCAATCCGGGTTCGTCCAGGCCGTGGGATTCGACCTCTACCTCCGCCTCCTCGACGAGACCGTCCACCGCGTCCGGGCCGGCGAGGACGCGCCCCGGCTCATACCGGCCGACGTCTCCCTGGATCTCCCCGCGTACCTCCCGGACGACTACATCCCCTCCCAGGAGGCCAAGCTCGACATCTACCGCCGGCTCACGGCACTCTCGGACACGGCGTCGATCGAGGAGCTCCGACTGGAGCTCCGGGACCGGTTCGGACCACTGCCGGACCCGGCCGCGCATCTCCTCGCCACGTCCCAGCTTCGGGTCCTCGGCGGAGAGCTCCAGGTGGAGGGCATCCTCGTGCATGGCGACGAGGCCCGTATTACTTTTCACGAGACCGCGGTGCCCCGGCTCAAGGGGCTGCAGGCGGCGTTTCACGAGGTGCAGTTCCGCGCCGAAGTGCGACGGACGCATCCGCTTTCGCTCAAACTCACGCGTCAGGGCGGGTCGGGACTCCTGGAAGGGCTCGTACGGGCTCTTCAATCGATGCTGGGCAGCCCCGATCGACCATCCGCGTGAGTTCGTTGTTTCCGGGCGGACCGGCAGTTCGCGGGTTCGACCCCTCACGCCTCTTCACACGCCATGAAACAGTCTCGAGCCGTACTCCTCGCCGCCCTGGTCTCCCTGACGGCGTGCGAAGGGCTGAAAGAAGCCATGACCGCGCACGTCGATGTCGTTGCGCGCGCGGAAGGACAGGAACTCTCCGTGCAGCGCCTGGCGGACCTCATCGGCAAGGCTCAGGTGCCGGTGAACCCGACCATCGCGCAGACCGTCGCCGACCTCTGGATCAGCTACCAGCTCCTCGGCAAGGCGGCCGCGAACGGCGACTCGCTCTCCGACAGTACGCTGATCGACGAGGCGATGTGGCCGATTTACGCCCAGAGCCGGACGCAGAAGTGGTCGCAGATCGTCGCGGCGACGTGGCAGCTCGATACGACCAACCTGGCGCAGAAATACGCCTCGGAGCGCGACCTGCTCTCGGCGAGCCACATCCTGTTCGCGGTGCCGCAGGACCAGGCGGCCACCGGGAGTGATTCGGTGCTGCGGCGGGCGGAGGCCGTGCTGCGGCAGACGACGCCGGCCAACTTCGCCGCGATGGCGCAGCGCCACGGGTCCGACGGCACCAAGGACACCGGCGGTGACCTGGGCGTCTTTCCCCCGCAGGCGATGGTCGCGGAGTTCTCCCAAGCCGTGGCCGCGCTCCAGCCCGGCCAGATCGGGCCGCTCCTCAAGACGAATTTCGGCTATCACATCGTCATGCGGAACAGCTACGAGAAGGCCAAGGCGCAGTTCGATGCGCAGTTCGTGAACCTGGTGCGGCAACGGGCCGGCAGCGTCTATGTGGCGGGCGTCGACGACGCGGCCCGCATGCAGTTCCGCCCCAACCTCGCGAAGGTCGTGAAGGAGGTCGCGCAGTACCCGAACGATCACCGCGGCGACCGCACGGTCGTCGCCACTTCGAAGCTCGGCAACTTCACCGCGGGCGACGTCGCGCGCTGGATCAGCGGCTTCTCGCAGCAGGACCAGGTGCGCGCGCAGCTCCAGCAGGCACCGGACTCGGTCCTCCCCGAGTTCGTGAAGAGCCTGATCCGGAACGAGATCTTCCTGCACCAGGCCGACAGCGCCAACGTGACGCTCGATTCCACGGAGGTGGCCAACATCCGCCAGGCCTTCCGGACGCTGGTGCAATCCACGTGGACCGGGCTGCGTATTGCGCCGGTCATGCTGGCCGACAGCGGCCAGACGCCGCAGGAGCGCGAGCGGATCGCCGCGGGGCGCGTGGACGGCTACATCGAGCGCCTGCTTCTGGCGCAGGAGGGCTTCGTCGAGATTCCGCCGCCGCTCGCCACCGCCCTGCGGGAGAAGTACGACTCGCGCGTGAACACCGCGGGCATCACGCGGGCGGTCGAGGCTGCGCAGGGCATCCGCGCGGCGGCCGACTCCGCGCGCGCCGCCCAGCAACCGAGGTCGGCGGTGCCGATGCCGGGCGACACGGCGGGACGTGGTGCCCGGCCGCCGCAGTAATGCGGGCGGCCGCGCGGTGAACCCGGTGAACCCTGTCAGCGACCACGTGTAACTGAGCTCCATGCGTCGCCACCTGCATCTCATCGCCGGTTTCCTCTATTGCCTGGGCGCCCTCCCCGGGGGGGCCCAGCAGCCGCCCGCGCCCGCTGCCGCGCCGGACACCACGCTTCGCACCGTCTCGCTCGACCGCGTGGTGGCCGTAGTCGGTTCGGATCCCATCCTCTGGAGCGACGTGCAGGAGATCATCCTGCAGCGCGTGTCCCAGGGCATGACGGTGCCGCGGGACTCGGCGGGGCAGATCAGCCTTGCCCGGCAGGTCGTGGAGGAGCTGATCGACGCGAGAATCCTGCTCTCGCACGCGCGGGGCGATACGTCGCTCACCGTGGCCGACGAGGATCTCACGCAGACCGTCGACGACCAGATCCGCCGCCTGCGCGAGCGATTTCCCAACGAGCAGCAGTACCTGAGCGCCATGCGCGAGGCCGGATTCGGCGGCGCGGACGAGTACCGGCGCTGGCTCATGGAACAGGCCCGGGACAGTGAGCTGCAGCGGCGGTTCGTGCAGCGGATGCAGCAGGAAGGGAAGATGGTGCCCGTCGCGGTAGGCGACGCGGAGGTCACCGAGGCGTTCAACCGCATGCGGGGCCAGTTTCCGCGCCGTCCGCCCTCATTGACGTTCCGGCAGATCGTGCTGCCGACCCAGGCTTCCGAGCGGGCGAAGTCGGCGGCGCGCGCCAAGGCGGAGTCGCTCCTGGTAGAGATCCGCGGCGGGGCCGACTTCGAGCAGATCGCGCGCCGTGAGTCGATGGATCCGCAGTCGAAGGAGCAGGGCGGTGACCTGGGGTGGAACCGCCGTGATCAGATGGTGCCGGAATTCGACCGCATGATGTTCCGCCTGGCGCCCGGCCAGGTGAGCCCGGTGGTCGAGACGCAGTACGGGTTCCACATCATCCGCGTCGACCGGGCGAGGCCGTCCGAGGTGCGCGCCCGCCACATCCTGATCCGTCCGCAGTACGATTCCAGTGACGTGGAGCGGGCGCGCCAGCGAGCGGACAGCGTCCTGCAGCAGTGGCAGCGGGGCGTCGCGTTCGATACGCTCGTGGCACGCTACCACGACCGGGACGAGGTCGAGAGTGTGCTCGAGCCGTTCCCGCGCGACTCTCTGCCGCAGTCGTACGGTGAGGCCTTCCAGGGGAAGAACAGTGGTGAGTTCGTGGGGCCGTTCCCCATCGAGGATCGCCAGCGTGGCGTGCCGAAGTTCGTCGTGGCGCGGGTGACCGAATCCATCGAGGCTGGGGAGTACACGGTGGCGGATCTCCGCGACCGTATCCGCGGCCAGCTCGCGCAGGAACGCGGCTACCGGCGGCTGCTCGACATGCTTCGCAAGGCCACGTACGTGGCGGTGTACCCGGTCGAGGGGAGCCTCGGGAAAGGGATCCCGTAGCCCACCGGCGATCGCCCGCCGCGGTGACCCGTCACCCGTCACCCGCCACTGCATGCCTCCGAGACCCGACGTGCGCCTGGCGATCACGTTAGGCGATCCGCGCGGTATCGGGCCCGAAGTCGTGACGAAGGCACTGGCCGATCCCGCGCTGGCGGGACGCTTCACGCCGGTGATCGTCGGGCCGGCAGGTTCGGGGGTCGAGGTCCACGAGCCGGTCGGGGAGTGGCGGCCGGAGCTGGGCGCCGCGGAGGCGGGGCGACTCGCCGGCCTCGCGATCGAGCGGGCCGTGGCGCTCGCGGCGGCCGGCCACGTCGGGGGGATCGTCACGGCGCCCATCGACAAGGCGGCGCTCCTGCAAGGCGGCTTCGATCATCCCGGCCACACCGAAATGCTCGCGGCGCTGACGGGCTCGCGCGTGGCAATGCTGCTGGCCTCGGACCGGCTGCGCGTGGTCCTGGCCACCACCCATGTCCCGCTGCGGGACGTGCCCGCCCTCGTCACCGCGGAGCGGATCGCGACGGTCGCGCGAACCACACGGAAGGGCCTGCAGGACTGGTTCGGCATCGCCACGCCACGCATCGCGCTCTGCGCGCTCAATCCCCACGCCGGCGACGGCGGCCGATTCGGCTCCGAGGACGACGATATCCTGGCGCCCGTCGCGCGGGCCGAGCAGCTGTCGGGGCCCCATCCGGCCGACACCGTCTTCGTGCGCGCGATCCGCGGAGAATTCGACGCGGTGATCGCGCCGTATCACGACGTCGGCATGACCGCGGTCAAGGTCGCGTCGTTCGGGCAGGGCGTGAACGTCACGCTGGGCCTTCCATTCCCGCGCACGTCACCGGACCACGGCACCGCGCTCGACATCGCCGGGCGCGGGGTGGCGGACCCCGCGAGCATGATCCGGGCGATCCGGATGTGTGCCGAGATCGTGGATCGGATGCGCTGATCGCGGAAATGAGGGTCAGAGTCGAATTTGTCGACGCTGACGGTTTATTTGCCTTTTGGGGTGGGCGGTTCCCGCCACGCGTCCGGCGGGCGATTTTCAGCGTGGCAGGCCGCCGGCAAGGCCAGAGTCGCCGAGGATGGGATGTCGCAGGCTCAGGAGACAGGCCCCGATCCGCGCAGAACTGGACCCCGGGTGCGGCGCGAGCACGCGCACGGGGGGCCCGGGCACGCCCACGGCCATGCGCATCTCCACGACCACCCCGATCCGGCCCAGACGCGCCGCCTGCGGATCGCGCTCGTTCTCACGGCCCTGTTCTTCGTGGCCGAGGTCGTCGGCGGGTTCGTCTCGAACTCGCTGGCCCTCCTCGCCGATGCCGGGCACATGTTCACGGACGTCGGAGCGCTCGCCCTCTCCCTCTTCGTGGTCTGGTTCAGCCGCCAGCCCGCGGCACCCGAAAAGACCTACGGTTACCTGCGGTGGGAGATCCTCGCAGCGTTCCTGAACGGTTCGCTCCTGCTGCTGGTGTCTGTGGCGATCGTCTGGGAAGCGGTGAGCCGGCTGCGCGCCCCGGAGCCGCTCGAGAGCGGCCTGATGCTCGTGGTGGCGCTGGGCGGCCTCCTGGTCAACGCCGGCGCGGCCTGGGTGCTCCACCCCGTGCACCGGCACAGCCTCAACGCGCGGGGGGCCTACCTCCACGTCCTGGGCGATCTGCTGGGCTCGGTCGGAACCGTGGCGGCGGCGCTGATCGTGCGCGCCACCGGATGGCTGCCGGCCGATCCGCTCGCGTCGCTGCTGGTGACGCTGCTCGTGATGCGCTCCGCCTGGCGGCTGGTACGGGAGTCCGTCGAGGTGCTGCTGGAGGCCACGCCGTCGCACATTTCGTTAGGTAGCGTGCGCGGCCGCCTCGAGGCCATCGCCGGGATCGAGTCGGTGCACGACCTGCACGTCTGGACCGTGACGTCGGGTATGGTCGCGATGAGCGCGCACGCCATCGTGCGGGACCCGCGCGAAAACCAGCAGGTCCTCGAGGCGGCCGTCGGGGCGATGCGCGGCATGGGCATCGACCACGTGACGGTGCAGCTCGAGCGCCAGGAGATGTGCGGCGACATGCACCCGTGGGTCGAGTCGCACCCGCAGACGGCGGCCAGAGTCGGAGAATGATCCGCCAGCGGGCGGCGCCGGCGGATGGGGTGGCGCCAGGGGGGGTTGGCGCACGTTAATGCGCGCCGGGCTCGCGGGCGTGCCGTCCCCGCGATCACCGATTTCGTCACCCGGCCGGACGACCTGCGGATCTCGCGTCCGCGTCGCGAAGGTGGGATCGGACATCGGGCGGGCGGAGGAGAGAGGGTGACCCCTCCCAGCGGCAGGGCGTCATTGCTCTGCGCCCCGACCTGCTCCTTCGCGCACCTTCCGCGCCCATGCCTCCGAACAACAACGAGTACTTCATCGAGAAGCACCGCATCCCGGTCGCGTTGGTCCTGGTGACCGGTGAACGGCTCAACGGCCATCTCTTCACCCAGGCCAGCCACCGCGGCCTCTCCGCGCTCGAGGACGCTCCCGAATACCTCAATGGGACGGAGCGGTTCATCCCGCTCGGCCTGGGCGACCGGGCCCGCCTGATCGCCAAGGCTCACATCGTGTCGGTCGAGACCAGCCGCGAGCATGTCACGACCACCGAGACGTATGGACTGCCGGTCCAAGTCGCGGTGACGATGGCCGACGGCGCCGTGCACGAGGGGCAGCTCCTGCTCGAGCAGGTCGTCGCCCACATGCGCGTCCTCGACCATCTCAATCATGCGACCGAGCGCTTCATCTCCCTCTTCAGCCCGGAACGCGTCACACTGCTGAATCGCGATCACGTCGCTTTCGTTGAACAGGTCGACGATGGCGCAGCTTGATCGGCTGCTGTCCGTAGTGGCCGGCAACCGGGCCGACGGGTTGCGACTCGTGCAGGATGGACCGGCGATGCTGCTCAAGGGGGGAGTGGAACAGCCGGTCACTCGGCAGTCGCTCACGATCACGCAGGTCCTGGCGCTCGTTCGCGAGGTGGCGCCCGACGAGGCCACGCAGCGGCTGCAGCGGGGTGAGCCGGCGCAGTTCGAGTACGCCTTCGGCAATGACGTCTACACGGCCAGCGCGCGCTACCGTGACGGGCAGCTCACGGTGGAGGTCGCCCCACGTACGCCCTTCGCGCGCGCCAACGGCAACGGCGCCGACGCATTGCACGCCGCGCATCCGTCGCTGCGTCCGACGCCGCACGCCACGGCAGCGCAGATGGAAGCCCGCGAGGCGGCAGAGCTCCCGGAGCGCGCCGGCGCCGAGGATCCCGAGGCGCGGGCGCAGATCGAAGCGCTGCTACGCCTCCAGGCGGAGCGGCGCGCATCGGACCTGCACCTGCGCAGCGGCGAGCGCCCGCTTCTGCGCGTCGATGGCGACATCGTCCCGCTGGACGGACAGGAGCCGCTCGCCGAGGAGCGGCTTGCCCGCATGGTCCTCGCGCTCATGTCCGAGCGCAACCGCCGGGAGTTCGACGAGCTGAGCGACACCGATCTGGCGTACGAGCTGGAGGGGGCGGGACGGTACCGGGTGAACGTCTTTCGCGACCGCCGCGGTGTGGGGGCGGTGATCCGCGCGGTGCCCTCGAAGGTCGTGTCGGTCGAGGAGATGGAGATTACGCCCGAGGTCCAGAATCTCTGCCGCTTGAACAAGGGGCTCGTGCTCGTGACCGGGCCCACGGGAAGCGGCAAGTCGACCACGCTCTGCGCCCTCATCGACCTGGTGAACCGCACGCGGCACGACCACATCGTGACGATCGAGGATCCGATCGAGTTCGTGCACCAGAACAAGGGGTGTCTGATCACGCAGCGACAGGTGGGGACTCACACCTCGTCGTTCAAGCATGCGTTGCGCGCGGCCCTGCGCGAGGATCCGGACGTGGTGCTCGTGGGCGAGCTTCGGGACCTGGAGACGGTCTCGATCGCGATCGAGACGGCCGAGACGGGTCACCTCGTCTTCGGGACGCTCCACACCTCGACGGCGGCGAGCACGATCGACCGCGTCATCGATCAGTTTCCGTCCGATCGGCAGTCACAGATTCGCGTGATGCTGTCGGAGTCACTCAAGGGCGTCATCTCGCAGGTGCTCTGCCGGAAGGTCGGTGGCGGCCGCCTCGCGGCGCGCGAGATCCTGCTTTCCACCCCGGCGATCTCGAACCTGATCCGGGAAGGGAAGACCTTCCAGATTCCCTCGGTCGTGCAGACGTCCCGGCGGCTCGGCATGCTGACGCTGAACGACGCCCTGCTGGAGCTCGCGGAGCAGGGGAAGATCGAAGCGAGCGAAGCGTACGGGAAGGCGATCGACAAGTCGGCGATTCTGCAGGGGCTCAAGACCCGGGGGCACGACGTGTCTTTCGTGGAGGGGGGAAAGCCCAGGGAGTAGGGCGTCGGGAGGGACGGAGGGGTGGGGGGGGGGGGGGG
>DATIGO010000292.1:0-2448 GCA_035454665.1 Gemmatimonadaceae bacterium
TTAGGTGGCGCGCAGCATGTTACCTTCGCTGCAGTGCCGCTCTCGTGGCGATCACTCCACGGGCGTGCGCGCGGTCACGCCGCATCCCGCCCCTCTGCACCGATCCCCGGCCTCGCCTCGTCCGGACCCTCCGGCCCGTAAGTGTGTCCCGCGCAGCGCGTTAGGCATCCGGACCCGTGCGGCCACACTGGCATGGCGGTTGCCCTGACCCCACGGCCAGACGCGGACGCCACGGTCCGACGCGAGATCGGTACGCGGACGTGAGATGGAGCTAACCGTCCTCACGGGCGTCCACAACCTCCAGGGCAGGGGATCGTATGCGACACGGGAAACTGCGGCGGTTCTTCGCGGTGGTCGCCGCTACCATGGGGATCGCCGGGTGCGGCGTCGATCGGGCGACGGGTCCGGCAACGCCGGATGGGCGACTTCCCGAGGCGCCCGCGAACGGGCTTCTCGGTGAAGTGCTGGCCGACCTCACGTCGAAGGACGTGCTGACTCGAAAGGTCGCGCTGGCTGAGGACATCACCGTATCGAAGACCATCGACCGCAGCGGCGGAACGATCGCCATCCCGGAAGCAGGGTTCGTTCTGCGAATCCCTCCCGGCGCAGTGAACACCGCCGTGACGTTCAGCGTGACGGCCGTTGCCGGACGCGCGGTCGCCTACGAGTTCGCCCCGCACGGTATCACCTTCTCGGTGCCCCTGGTGGCGAGTCAGGATCTCTCCGGCACCGACTACCGGCCACTCAGCCTGAAGGTCCTGAGCGCGGCATACTTCGCCGATCGCTCCCAGCTCGATGTCGCGAGCGCGACGGCCCTCGTGTCCGAGCTGATCAGGGGCGTGACGTTGCCGCTGAGCAAGCAGTTCTACTGGCCGATCCAGCACTTCTCGGGATACATCGTGGCCTGGTGATCTCGCCTCGTCTTCGGGACGGCTCGCTCGTGTCCCGACGCGCCGCTGCGGCCGCGCAGGCAGGCGCGCATCACGGGGTGGTGCGGGGGTCAGCTCCCGGACCACCCCGTGGTCTTGCCTTCCGGCACGAGGCGCTGCGAAACGCGGCGATGCCGACGCTCGTCGGCAAGTGGACCCGTGCCGCGCGTTCCGTGACCTCTCCGCTTCTCGACCGCACTTTGCTGGCGACGGCTCCGCCGCGATCGGGAGACGCGACGGCGCTGCTCGAGCGCGCCCAGCGGGCGGAGCGCGACGGCCAGCGCGCCGTGGCGCGGCATCTCTACGAGCAGGCGCTGTGGGCGCCATCCGGTGCGCTCCTGCCGACACAGGTCTGCGCGGTCCTCACGGGGATCGCGCGGACCCACCAGCTCGACGGCAACACCGACGCGGCGCTCGACTGCCTCGAGGTGGCGCAGGTGATCGCGGAGCGCACCGGCGAGTTCGCCGCGACCGGCGCCGTCCTCAACGTGCGCGCCGTGATATTCTGGCAGCGCGGCCGGCTCGACGACGCCGAAGCGCTCTATCGTGAGGCGCAGTCGTGCGGGGAGCGCGCGGGAGACCGGCGCCTCGTCGCCATGATCGCGCAGAACCTGGGGATCATCGCCACGGTCCGCGGAGAGTTCTCGCGGGCCCTCGCGCACTATCAGCAGAGCCTCGAGACGTATCGCGTGCTGGAGCAGCACCGTGAAGCGTGCGGAGTCCTGAACAACATCGGCATGGTCTACACGGACCTCCACCGCTGGGACGAGGCCGAGCGAGCGTTCGGGGAAGCCACCGCGCTCTGTGCCCGAGTCGAGGACGCCGTGACCCGCGCGCTCATCGACGTGAACGTTGCCGAGCTCGCGATCGCGCGCGCGGACTACGACCAGGCGCGCGAGGTCTGCGACGCGGCGCTGCGACGCGCGCGCTCGCTCGGCGATCAGCGGGCCGAGGCCGAGCTGCGGAAGCACCTCGGCGTCGTGGCGCGCGAGACCGGGTATTACGACCACGCCGAGAACCAGTTCGCGCTCGCCGAAACGCTGGCGAACGCGCGGGGCGACGTCCTGCTCCAGGCCGAGCTCGCGCGCGAACGCGCCGACCTGCTCGCGCGCCAGAACCGCTTCCGCGAAACCGTACAGAACCTCAACCGCGCGCACGCGCTCTTCGCCGCGCTGCGCGCGGGTCACGACCTCGCCGACGTCGACCGCCGCATCCTGCGCATCGAGAGCACCTTCCTCGACGTGGTCCGCCAGTGGGGTGAGTCGATCGAATCGCAGGACGCCTACACGCAGGGTCACTGCCTCCGCGTGGCGGATCTCGCGTGCGCGATCGCCCGGCGCATGGGGTACGACGCGCACCGCCTCTTCTGGTTCCGCGTCGGCGCGCTCCTGCACGACGTCGGCAAGATCAACATCCCCGCGGAGATCCTCAACAAGCCCGGCCGGCTCACGAGTGAGGAGTGGGCGCTCATGCGGTCCCACCCCGAGGCCGGCGTCGAGCTGCTGCGCGGCATCGACTT
>DATIGO010000293.1:0-3183 GCA_035454665.1 Gemmatimonadaceae bacterium
CAGCCTGATGCAGCTCATGCCGTACTCGGAGCAGATGGTCAAAGCGATCTGTCGATAGCAATCGCTTCAGCCGGGCGGCGCCCGCTGCTTCTCTGCGAGAGAGGCAGCGGGCGTCTTTGCTTGTCGGGAGGGCCGCCGGCACAGGCTTCTGAGATTGCTTGAAGCGGGTCTCGCAACTCGCGAGTTAGCAAATACTTGACTCATCGTGTACCGTGACTATACAATGCACGGTCCGGTGAGCGCCTCCGCCTCCTTCCTGACTGATTTCCACGCCCCCGTCCTCGTGGCGGAGGTCGCGGCACTCCTGCATGACGCCCGTCTCGTGCTCGACTGCACACTGGGCGGAGGGGGTCACGCCGCCGCGCTCCTCGAGCAGGGCGCCTCGGTCATCGGCCTCGACAACGACCCGGCCGCGGTCCGCGAAGCGAGCGACCGGCTCGCGGCGTACCGCGGTCGCGGTGCCTTCCGCGCCGTCCAGGCGAACTTCGTCGAGATCGATGCGGTGCCCGATCTCGCGGGCACGCTGTTCGACGGCGTGCTCCTCGATCTCGGCGTCTCGTCGCACCAGTTCGACGACCCCGCGCGCGGATTCACCTTCCGTCCGGGGGCTCCCCTCGACATGCGGATGAACCCGGATGATCCCGTCGACGGCGCCGCAATTCTCAACGAGAGTGACGGCCATGAGCTCACGCGGATCTTCAGGGAACACGCCGATGAGCGCCGCGCCTCACGACTTGCGCGCGAGATCGTGAGGCGGCGCGCGAACCGGCCGTTTCGCACGAGTGATGATCTCGTCGGCGCGATCCGCGCCGTGCTCGGACCCCGCAGCGGGCCGGCGGAATTCGCTCCGCTCTTCCAGGCGGTGAGGATCGCCGTGAACGACGAGCTCGCCGTTTTGGAGCGTGCGTTACCCGTCCTGCGTGACCGGTTGCACACACGCGGCGTCATCGCGGTGATCTCCTACCACTCGGGTGAGGACCGGATCGTGAAACACGCCTTCCGCGACTGGAGCGCCGCGTGCACCTGCCCGCCGCGCCAGCCGGTGTGCACGTGCCGAGGCCGGTCACTGGGCGCGACGCTCACGAAGCGGGCGATCACCGCCTCGGCCGATGAGGTCACACGCAACCCCCGCGCGCGCAGCGCGCGGCTCAGGGCATGGCGAAGCGACGCGTAGGCCCGCTGCGCGGGCGGGCGCGGGTGGCACTCGCGCTGGCCGGCTTCCTCGCCGTGACCACGAGCGTGGTCTGGCGACGTTCGGTGGGCACGGCACACGCGCGTCGGCTCGACGAGCTCGTCTCGCGGCACGCGGCGCTCCTGGCGCAGCGGGCGGAGCTGGAGAGTGAGGTGCAACGACTCTCCAGTCGCGTCCAGCTCACGCCCGTCGTGGAGCGTCTCGGCATGCGCGTCCCGCGTCCCGACCAGGTGATCGACCTGCCCCGGCCCGACGGGCCGGGGCCCGGCGGGCGTTAGGCCATGCTGCGCGAGACGCGCCTCACCGTGGTCCATCTGGTGCTCCTGGCCTTCGCCGGCGCCCTCGTCGCGCGGAGTGCCTGGGTCCAGCTCTGGCAGAGCGACTCGTGGGAACGGCTGGCGTCGCGCCAGCACTACGCACAGGCCGCGCTGCCGGCGCCCCGCGGGGAGATCCTCGACGTGGCCGGGTTCCCCCTCGCGCAGAACCAGATGCGGGTGCGCGTGAACGTGGTCCCATCCGATGTGCGGGAGCCGCGTCGCCTCACCAGGGCGCTTCAGCGCCTTGGCGTGGACCGCGAGACACTGCGGCGCGTGACCGACCGCAGGCGGAAGTGGGTGCCCATCCGGCAGGTCTTCCTTCCCTCCGACGTCGCGCCGCTCCTCTCGATCCGCGGCGTTCGCGTCGAGCCCGTGGGTGGGCGCGAGTACGCCCCCTCGGAAGGGCTGCGCAAGATCGTGGGCCGGACGAACAGCGCGGGAGAGGGCCTGGACGGCATCGAGGCGTCGCTCGACTCGATGCTGCAGGGAGAGCGGGGGAGCGCGCGCGTGCGGGTGGGAGCGCGTGGCCAGCGCTACGAGTCCCCTGAGGCGCTGACCCTGCCGCCGCGCGGCGGTCACTCGGTCACGCTCACCCTCAGCTATGTCCTCCAGGACATTTGCGACCGCGCCTTGTCCGACGCCGCCGCCCGGCTCGACGCGACGGGCGGCGACATCGTGGTGGTCGACCCGCGGAGCGGCGAGATCCGCTGTCTGGCGAGCCTCCGCTCGTCGGGCATCGCCACCGGCGCGACCGCCCTCATCGAGCCGTTCGAGCCGGGTTCCACGCTCAAGCCGCTCTTCGCCGGGGCACTCATCGAGTCCCGGCGCGCGCGCGTGGACGAGGTGATCGAGACGCACAACGGCAGCTACCGCACGCACGGTCGCACCGTCACCGACGTGCACCGCGCCGAGCGGCTCTCTCTGGCCGACGTGATCCGCCACTCGAGCAACGTGGGCATCGTGCGCTTCACCGAACGGCTCCCGCGTCGGGAGATGTACGAAGTCCTGCGCGACTTCGGATTCGGTTCGCCAACGGGCGTGTCGTATCCGTCGGAGGCGTCGGGGCTCCTGTACGAGCCGCGTCGCTGGTCGGCGCAGTCGCAGGCATCGCTGGCCCAGGGTTACGAGATCCTGGTCACGCCGCTGCAGCTCGCGATGGCATACGCCGCGATCGCCAACGGCGGCGTGCTGCTCACGCCGGCCCTCATCAAGTCCGTTCAGGACCCGGACGGCCACGTCGTCTTTGCGCATCGGCCACGGGCGGTCCGGCGCGTGCTCGCACCGGCCACGGCGCGCACCCTCCGCGGGATCCTGGCGAGCGTCGTGGACAGCGGCACCGCCACCGATGCGGCGCTCGCGGCGTACGCGTTCGGCGGCAAGAGCGGCACGGCGAAGCTCCTGGTCAACGGGCGGTATGCCGCGCGGTATACCTCGACGTTCGTGGGCGTTTTCCCGGCGAACGATCCACAGTACGTGGTGCTCGTGAAGCTCGATGAGCCGCAGGGGACGTACTACGGCGGCAAGGCGGCCGCGCCGGTCGCCAAGGCGGTGATCGAGGCGGCGATCGCGGCGGGTGACGCCGGCCTCGACCGCGCAGAGCTCGCGCTGCAGAAGGCCCGCTACGTCCCGCCGTCCGTCGGCGCGCCGGCGGGTCGGGTCGCCGCGGCGGGCGCC
>DATIGO010000294.1:0-14590 GCA_035454665.1 Gemmatimonadaceae bacterium
GGAACACGAGACGCTCGCCGAACCGGACACCGGCGACGGCCGATTCCGCTTCAGGACTCCATCGCTCCGCAACGTCGCTCTGACGGCCCCCTACATGCATAACGGGTCGTTGGCTTCACTCGAGGAAGTGCTCCGCTTCTACGACCGTGGCCGCTCCGAGAACCCCAACGTCGCTGACCGGCGGCGCCGTGACGGCGGAGACAGCGGCAGTCGCATTCGCGGAGTGCTCGACAACGACTTCCGCGGGGTGCGCGACATGAGCGAGCAGGAGATGCAGGACATCATTGCGTTTCTCGAGTCGCTCACCGATTCGACGTTCGATCGCACGGTTCCCGCACGGGTGCCCAGCGGACTGCCCCCGGGCGGCAGATGACGACAACGCCGTCATGCATGAAGCCCCGGGCGCAGACCGCGCGGAAAACACCGAGGAACGCGTCACCGCGCTGAGCCACGGCGGAGCGTCCATCCCGGTCCTCCGCTCCCCCCTCGCGGTGCGGTGCGAGCTCGCGATAGAACCCTGCCCGTGCGAGCACTGGTCGCACCCGGCCGTGGCGAGAGCGATGTTCAGCACCGCGGCCATATCATCGGTCCATTCACCTCGAGCGTCGCATGTCCACGTCCGCGTCCGTCACCGACTGGTCCATCAACAACCGTGAGATCCGAGTCCTCATCTTCGCTGCCTCGCTGCGGCGCGAGTCGCTGAACTCGCGGCTCGCCGCGCTCGCTGCGACGGTCGCCGCCGCGCACGGCGCGGTCGTCGAGCGCGCGGCCATGTCCGACTTCGACGACCCGTCGTACGACCAGGACGTGGAGAAAGCCGCCGGCATTCCGCCCGGAGCGCAGCGGCTGCGCGAGCGGCTCATGGCCACGGATGCCTTCATCATCGCGTCGCCCGAGTACAACGCGTCGATGCCCGGCGTGCTCAAGAACGCGATCGACTGGGTCTCGCGCTTCCGGCCGCAGCCGTTCAACGGCCGACAGGGGCTGCTCCTCTCCGCGTCTCCGTCGATGGCTGGTGGCAACCGCGGCCTCTGGTCGCTGCGCATCCCCCTCGAGCACCTCGGTGCGCGCGTCTACCCCGACATGTTCTCGCTCGCGCAGGCGCATCAGGCCTGGGATGAGCAGGGGCGCATCGCGAATCCCACGCTGCAGGAGCGGTTCGAGCGCAACATCGAGTGTTTTCTCGACCTCGTGGAGGCCGCGAAGCATTACCGTCCTCTGAAGAAGCTCTGGGTGGAGTACCTCGGCGAGCATCCCGATGCCGAGTTCGACCGGGAGGAGCACGCCGCGCTGCAGGGCGGCTGACCGCGCGCGCGTGAGCGCGGGGTGAGCGCAGGGTGTCGGACGTCCGCCCGTCCGCGATGGGTGCAAGCCCGACACCGGTGTCAGCAGATGTGCGCCTGCGCCGTGGCACCATTCGCCTCTGGCCGCCCGCAGCGCGCCGCTGCAGGTTGCGCTGCCAGTGGCCGCTGCCAGTGGCCGCTGCAGGTGGCGGCTGCGGATTGGCTCTGCCGTCCGGCCCCGCAGCCTGTCTCGACCCTACGCGCATGACGCAGCCGTGACCCGAGACGCGCCGGCCGAACGAGTCCACGACACGCCGGAGACGGCGCGGGGGGACGCGCCCCCGTATCGCGTCGCGGTCGAGGCGGTCGCGGCGGCGCTCGGCACGGATCCCCGCCGCGGCCTGACCGGCGCGGAAGCGGCGCGCCGGCTCGCCCGGTCCGGCCCTAACGAGCTCGCTACCGAAGAGCCGACCCCCGCCTGGCGCCGGTTCCTCGCGCAGTTCCAGGACGTGCTCGTCGTCCTGCTGCTGGTGGCGACGGTGATCTCGGCCGGACTCTGGTGGTACGAGGGCGCCACGACGCTGCCCTACGAGGCGCTGGCGATTCTGGCGGTCGTGCTGCTCAACGCCACGATGGGCTACGTGCAGGAGGCCCGCGCCGAGGCGGCGGTCGCGGCGCTGCGCGCGCTCTCGGCGGCGGAGGCGAGCGTGGTCCGCGACGGGGAGCGCGTCCGGATCCCGGCCCGGTCGATCGTGCCCGGCGACCTCCTGGTCATCGAGGAGGGCGACACGATCGCGGCGGACGCGCGCATCGTGACGTCGACCTCGCTCAAGACCGCGGAAGCGGCGCTCACCGGCGAAAGCCTTCCGGTCGTGAAGGATGCGGTGCCGATCGACGGCGACGTGCCGATCGGTGACCGGCACAATACGGTCTTCAGCGGCACGGCGGCGACGTACGGACGCGGCACGGCGATCGTCACGGCCACCGGCATGGCCACCGAGATCGGCCGGATCGCGGGGCTGCTGCGGGCGACCAGGGACGACCCCACGCCGCTCCAGCGCGAGCTGGACCACACGGGACGGCTGCTCGGCCTGGTGGTGGTGGTCATCGCCGCGGTGACCATCGCGACGATCCTGCTCGTGGCCGACGTCCAGGGAATCCAGGCGGTGGTCGGCGTGCTCATCCTGGGCGTGGCGCTCGCCGTGGCCGCCGTGCCCGAAGGGCTGCCCGCGATCGTCACGGCGGTGCTCTCCATGGGCGTGCAGCGCATGGCGCGCCGCCAGGCGATCGTGCGACGGCTCGCCGCGGTCGAGACGTTAGGCTCGGCGAGCGTGATCGCGTCGGACAAGACCGGGACGCTCACCAGGAACGAGATGACGGTGCAGGCGGTGGTGACGGCGAGCGGCCGCGTGACGCTCGAGGGCGTGGGGTACGCGCCCGAGGGAGCGGTGCGCCGGGACGACGGCGGGCCCGTGGAGGGAGCGCTCGCATCCGAGCTCCTGCGCGCCCTGGCCGCGGCCGACCGCGCGAACAACGCCGTGGTGCGGCGCGTGAACGGGCACTGGACGGTGCAGGGCGATCCCACCGAAGGGGCGCTCCTCGTCGCCGCGTGGAAGGCCGGCCTGCGCGAGGACGCGCTCGAGGCACGGCTTCCCCGCGTCGGTGAAGTGCCGTTCTCGTCGGAGCGGAAGCTCATGAGCACCCTCCACCGCGACGCCGAGCGTCAGGACCGGGTGATCGTCTTCGCGAAGGGGGCGCCCGACGTGCTGCTCCGGCGCTGCACGCACGAGTACATCGGCGACGAGACGCGGCCGCTGACGCCGGAGCGCCGCGCCGCGATCCTGCGCACGAACGACGCGCTCGCGGCCGAGGCGCTCCGCACGCTCGGCGTCGCCTTCCGAACCCTCCGCGGCACCGGGGCGCCGGGGTCCGGTGCGGACGCGCTCGACGAACGCGTCGAGCGCGACCTCGTCTTCGCCGGGTTGATCGGGATGATCGACCCGCCGCGAGCCGAGGCGTTCGACGCCGTGACGCGCGCGCGCCGGGCCGGCATCCGGCCGATCATGATCACGGGCGATCACCCGGGTACGGCCGCGGTGATCGCCCGGGAGCTCGGCATCAGCCACGATGGACGCGCCGTCACGGGCGCCGAGCTCGAGCGGCTCTCCGACGATGCGCTCGACCGCACCGTGGCGGAAGTCTCGGTCTACGCGCGCGTGAACCCCGAGCACAAGCTGCGCATCGTGGACGCCCTGCGCCGGCAAGGCGCAATCGTGGCGATGACCGGCGACGGCGTGAACGACGCCCCCGCGCTCAAGTCCGCCGACATCGGCGTGGCGATGGGCATCACGGGCACCGACGTCTCCAAGCAGGCGGCCGACATCGTCCTCGCCGACGACAACTTCGCCACCATCGTGGCCGCGGTCGAGGAAGGGCGCGCGATCTTCGCCAACATCCGCAAGTTCCTGCGCTTCCTGCTCTCGTCGAACATCGGCGAGGTCCTCACGATGTTCCTCGGCGTGGTGCTGGCGGATGCGCTCGGCCTCAACGCCCAGGCCGGACCGGCGGATGGGGTGGTCCTGCCGCTCCTCGCCACGCAGATCCTCTGGATCAATCTGGTCACCGACGGCGCTCCGGCGCTCGCCCTCGGCCTGGATCCCGCCGCGGCGCACGTGATGGAGCAGCCGCCCCGCCCCGCGGGCGAGCGGGTGATCACGGGTCGGATGTGGCGGGGCATTCTGCTGGTGGGGATGGTGATGGCGGTGGGCACCCTCATGGTCCTGGATGCGTCGATGCCCGGCGGCTGGATCGAGGGAACGGGCGACCTGCGCTACGGGCAGACGATGGCCTTCACGACGCTCATGCTGTTTCAGCTGTTCAACGTCTTCAATGCGCGCTCCAGCACGCGCAGTGCATTCAGCGGCCTGTTCACGAACCGCTGGCTGTGGATCGCCATCGTGCTGTCGCTCATCTTGCAGGCACTTGTGCTCTACGTGCCGGCACTGCAGCACGCGTTCGGCACCGTGGCGCTCAACGCGCTCGACTGGGGGCGCTGCGTGGTCGCGGCAAGCGCGGTGCTGTGGCTCGTGGAGGCGGCGAAGCTGGTGGCTCGCGTCGGGAGGCCGTCGAACCAGACCGGCCCCGACCCCCGCGCCGCGCCCGACCCGCGATCCCGGGGTGCCGCGTGACGGCGGCCTCAGAGGCGGTCCGCGATGGGGATCGGGGGCGCGAGCGAATCGCGGTGCACGTGCCGCGTGTGGAACAGCTCTTCAACGCGATCGATCCATCGCCCCTGCGCGAGAAAGACCTCGACGCGCGCGTCGAGGCGTTCATCGTGAGCTGGGCGAGGGAGGCCCACCACCGGGCGCAGCTCGAGCTCGTGGTGCACGTGGACGAACCCGAACGCGATCAAGGAGGGACGGAGATGGTGCGGAACGCGGTGCGGGTGTTCTTTTCGGAGCGCTCCCGCTCGAAGCTCCGCGAGCTGCGCCAGCTCTTTCGCGTGGGGCGGACGAGTCTCGCCGTCGGTCTCCTGGCGCTCACGGTGACGGCGATCATCGGTGGCACGCTCGAGCGTGTGCTGAGCGACCAGGGGCTCGGGGCGATCGTGCGGGATAGTCTGGTGATCGGCGGGTGGGTCGCGATGTGGCGGCCGCTGGAGATCTTCCTGTACGACTGGTGGCCGATGCGGGACGACGTGCGGCTGTTCGATCGCCTGAGCGCGATGCCGGTGCGCATCGAGCACGATCGGCGCCCGGGCACGTGACGGGGCGCTGCGTGCCAGCGCGGAGGGGCCTCACCACCTCTCGCGGCCGAACCTGGAAAGTCCGGGTCGATGTTCGCTCACAGGCTGAACTCGAGCCGGACCCGCACCCGGTCGCCCTCGCCCTTCGCGCCGCGCGCCGCCTTCGGCACCGATTTTTGTACCATCTCGCCAGACAACCAGGTCCACACACTGTCCATCACCATTTCGCGGCCGCTCGCGCCGCACGGACCCTCAGCCGCCGAGCGCGGCGCGTAGCTCCTGCAGGACCCCATCGTCCGGTTCGACCTTGGCGCGCGCGCGGATCGCCTCGGCCGCCGCCGGGGAGCCGATCCGGCCGAGCGCCCACGCCGCGTGCCCGCGCACGAGCGGCTCGTCGCACCACAGCGCGGCAACGAGGGCCGGCACGTCCTGCGCCGTCCCCGCGTTCCCGAGCACCACCGCGGCGTTGCGTTGCAACCCGCGCCGCTTCGGCCGCTTGAGCGGCGATCCCCGGAACCGGGCCACGTAATCCTCCCGGGACATCCCGAGGATCTCCCGCGCGAGCGCCCGCGCATCGCGTCCGCCTAACGCTTCACGCGGCGCGAACGGCGATCCCTCGGGCAGGGCGCGCGCGAACTTCTCGTTCCAGGGGCACACCTCCTGGCAGATGTCGCATCCGAAGAGGAGCTCGCCCATGGGCTCGCGCAGCGCCTCCGGAATCGGCCCGCGCAGCTCGATCGTGAGATACGAGACGCAGCGTCGTGCATCCACGACGCCGTCGTCGACGATCGCGTGCGTGGGACAGGCATCGAGGCAGCGCCGGCAGGTCCCGCAGTGATCCGTCGCAAACGGCGGGTCGGGCGCGAGCTCCTGCTCCACGAACAGCGCGCCGAGCAGAAAGAACGAGCCGAGCTTCGGGTGGATGAGATTCGTGTTCTTCCCGAACCACCCGAGCCCGGCGCGGCGCGCCAGGTCGCGCTCCAGCACAGGCCCGGTGTCCACGTACGCCTTGCCGGCGACCGGCGCACCGCATGCCATCTCGAGCCAGCGATGGAGCGCCCGCAGCCGTGCCGTCATCACGTCGTGGTAATCGTCGCCGCGCGCATACCGAGCTACGGGTCCGGAGGGTTCCCGGCCCCCGTAGTCCAGCGCGACCACGATCGCCGACCGCGCCCCCGCGTACGGCCGCCGGGAATCCCCTCGCGCTTCCGCGCCGCGGCGCAGGTACTCCATCTCGCCCGCCTGGCCGGCCTCGAGCCACCGGGCGTACGCCGCCGCCGTCTCCATGGGACCCAGCGCGGCGATCCCCGCGAGGTCGAACCCCAGCGCGTATGCCTCGGCCTTGATGCGCTCCGCCGACGGCACGGAGCGGGCCGCGATCATCGCGACCCGCCCGCCCAGCGCGCGTACCGGATCATGTCGTCCACCGGGGGCACCGCGTTCTCGTCACCATAGGCGGTGTACATCCGCCACCGCACGTACTCGCGCGCCGGGAGCGGAAGGAAGGGCGGTCGCGCGAACCAGCGGCGCCGGCGGAAGCGCCAGAGCACCAGCAGCAGGTCGCGCGCGAGCCGCGGTGAGATGATCGCCCGCCGGGCCAGCCCGAAGGTCAGCCGCGTCCACCCCGCCGCCCCCGACCCGGCGACCTGCCCCTCCCGCGACGGTGCGGTGACCGCGCGGGGCCCGGCGCCGTCACGTGGCTCGCGCGCCTCGGGCACGTCTCCGCTTCCGCGCTCAGCGCGCGCCGGTGCCGCTGCCATGGGTCCGCGTCGCGGCCGGAGCGCCGCGCACGAAGGCGATGAAATCCGTGGGAACCGGGGTGCCACCGGAGCGCCGCACCACGAGCGACACCTGTCCCCGATGGTAGCTGCCGTGCAGCGCCACGTGCAGGAGGATGTCCTCCAGCCGCGAAACGAACGCGTCGCCCGCGCTGTTGCGATACGCGATCTCCCGGTCGCCGTCCCCGTCTTGCATCGCGGCGAGGAGCGCCTGGTATTCCGCGCGGTTCCGCTGCGCGAGCGCGGCGCACTCCTCCAGCGAAAGCGACGGCCACACGGCGTACTCGCTCGGGCGCTGCTGCACCCGCGACGCCCAGACGTGCTCCGCCGCCAGCACGTGAGCGAAGTACTCGAGCGCGGCAGGGTCGCTACCCGCACTCATCCGCAGCCCGTCGAGCACACGCTGGTCCGCCCAGGCCATGTGCTCGAACAGACGGTGCAGATGGAGGTTCACGGTGTCGACGCGGCTCCTCGCCCGTTAGCGCGTGACGACCTGGATGATGTCCTGGACGCGCGGGCCCCACTTCATCTGGGCCTCGGAGGCCGTCAGGTACCGGATCTCCCGGGCGTTCCGGGTGGTGAGCTGCGAGAGCTGCTGGTACGGGCCGAACGGGTCGTTGTCCAGATACACCTGTGCCTGGGGCCAGCCGGGCCGTAGCTGCCGGACCGCGTCGGCGACCGAGAGCAACTGAGGACTCTCCGCCAGCTCCGCGGCGGTGATGACGTTGGAGCGCCGAGCGGCAGTCCGCTGCGTGCTGCCCGGCGCCGACGCCGCCGTGCCCGAGCTGGCACATCCCTCCAGCACCAGCATGAGACCCAACCCTGCGATGAGACCCCGCATTGCACCTCCTCCGTGTGAGAACACCCCGGGATCGACTCCCCTGCGCTTCGCGACCCCCGCCTTGGATTTCCGAGCCTCTACTTCTTCGTGATCACCTGGATAACCCCGCTGGTGTGCCCCGTCCCCCAGCGCGTCGTGGCATCCCGGGCGCTGATGTAGCGGATCTCCCTGACCCGTTGGGCCGGGATGGAGCTCAGCGTGGACACCTCGCCGAGCCGCGATTCATCCATGTACACCACGACCCCGCCGGTGGCCGCCGCCGCATCAGTATAGCCCGAGGGGTTCCCCGTTGCGCTGGTCGTGGTGGCACGGTAGCGCGTCATGGACGGGCGGAGACCCTGTACGATCTCCAGGGCTGTCTGATAGGTCCCCTGGGCGATCTCCTCTTCCGTGATGAGGTTTGCGCTTCCGCGGGCAGGTTGCGGAGCGGTCGCACTGGTCGACACGCCGCCGCCACTCGCGCACGCGGACGCCATGGCAATGAGAAGAAGCAGGGCAGCCGTGCGCATATGACCTCCGTGGTGGTTCGGGAAACCGCACTACAGAACGTCCTTTGGCCCCGGTCAGCAAGTCCCGTAAGGCTTCCCGTCCGCTCGGCCCAGGGTCTTTCCGGGTCGGACTCCTTGGGATCGAGCCTGACCCATCGATCCTGCGCCGCAACGAGTCTGACCCCTCGGCTTCTGCGGCCCGCTAAACAGCCGGGAGAAAAGGACGCCCGTCGATCCCGGGCGGCAAGGGCGCGCCCAGGGAGTTGAGGGCCGAGGGAAACAGATCCACCAGTCTCCCCGGCTGACTGGTCGCTGGGCGGTTCACGAGCAATGGTACGAGCATGTGATCCCGGTGCAGGGACCCGTGCGTGGACACGTGCCGCAGTGGCTCGTAGCGTTCTCGCAGGTCCCACCCCAGCGCAGCCGAGACGACGATGTCCCCGCATCGACCGGCGCCGCACAGGGCCGCGAGCTGCACCGGAGCGTCCGGGTACGCGCCTTCCGCCGTTCGCTCGAGCACCTCAGCGGCGCAGGCGCCCTCGAACTCACCCGCCCCGAGCGGGTCCCCATCGATCGGCCGGTGGCTGTAGCGCCCCTTCACGCACTCCACCACGGCGTGGCCACGCTCGCGCGTCCGCACCTCGATCCGGTGCGGAGCATGTGGCAGTCCCAGCAGATCGACCGACGGCCGCGCCAGCAGGGCCTCGACCAGCTCTCCCCATCGGCCGCTGAGAGCGGGCCACCAGGGGCGCTCCCGCCTGGCGAGCTCGACGTAGAGGTACGCCATGGCATTGCCGCTGACCATCACGGCCACGTCGGCGGGTCGCGGCGTGGTCCAGGGATGCGCCCGAATGGCGAACCCCCACGAATGGAGCAGCCCTGCGAGGTCGTCGTGGCCGTCAACGGGAGAGTGCCCGTGGTCGCTCACGACCCACAGGTGCATTTCGCGCCAGCGTCCGTCCCGCTCGGCGTCGCGCCGGAGCTTCGCGGCCACGTCATCCACCGTCCGGAGGGCCTCCCGGACGAGCGGCGACGCGTGGCCGGCGGCGTGGGCCGCCTTGTCGCAGGCGGGAAACGCCGCGAAGACGAAGCGCGGCCGCTCGCGCCGGACGCGGTCCACGAGACGCTCTCCCACGTGGCGATCGAGGGCGATCGAGCCGCGGACGTCGGCGCGGAGATGGTGCCAGCTGGCCCGCGTCGCGAACCGGAGGCCGGCGTCGAGGCGGTCCCGCGGGGCCAGTCCCCGGGTGATTCCGCTCATGGCGCCTAACGATCCGTGCGGAAGGAGCTCGAAGGCCGTGGGCGCGTCGGTCAGCAGGTCCCGATCGATGCGCCGCAGGGCGAGTCCCACGTAGCTGCGCGAGTGCCCCAGCCATCGCGACAGTGCGCGGCGCCGATCGAACCAGCGCAACCCGGGGAGCCCCGCCCGCGCGGGGTGTCGCCCCACCAGCATCGGTGCATACCCTACGATCGAGACCGACGGAAACGAGCTCACGAGGACGTGTCCCTCGCCCTCGGATCGCAGCGCCGCGAGTGCCGGGAGCTCACCGGCGTCGATCGCCGCCTGCAGCGTGTCGGGGCGCACGCCGTCGGCCACGAGGATCATCACGGACGATTCTGACACGGAACGGGATGCCGTCGAGGGCCAGCATGAGAGGTCGAATGCGGCGCGAGCGCGGAGCGAACGTCGCGAGCGAACAGCGCGACCGAAGAACGCGCGCGAACGGCGCGCGCGAAGCTACCGGCTCGCTGGCGCGCGCGCACGCTGCGTCGGTAAACTGAACGCGCCAGCGCGCCCCGCCGCTCGGACGAGCCGGCGGGTGTTCCTGCGGCTCTACCCCTCCACCAACGGGTTGATGAGGAAGCGAAAGGATTCCGGCCGGAAATCCGGGAAGGCGATGAAGCCGGCGCGGACGCAGCGTCTTCCGCCGACGGCTGAGAGTGGGCCCGGTCCGGATGGGCGGCCCCTCTCCGACGGTGCGCGCAGGCGCGGCCCCAGGGCCAGGCGCCGCATCGACCCCGAACGCCGCAGTTCGGTAGAGCAGGGGGCGCGCGAAGGCCTCAAGGAACGCACCGAGGCCGGCCATCTCCTCGCGGGCCGGACTCCGCCCTCACAGGGGAGCCCGCTCCGCACCAGCGGACCGCGGATCGAGGTCGATACTTCCATCCGCGATCACCTTGCCATGACCGAGGATGCCAAGCTTCTCCAGCCCCCCAGCGATCGGCGCGACTTCACGCAGACCGATACGTGGCGTGTGCTCCGGATCATGGGCGAGTTCATCGAGGGCTTCGACATCCTGGCTTCGGTCGACAAGGGCGTCGCGATCTTCGGCTCGGCGCGCACCGGCCCCGACGATCCCATGTACCAGGCGGCGGAGGAGACGGCGCGGCTCCTGGCTCAAGCCGGCTTCGCGGTCATCACCGGAGCCGGCCCCGGCATCATGGAGGCGGCGAACAAGGGCGCGCGCCTCGCGGGCGGCCGCTCGATCGGCTGCAACATCGAGCTCCCCTTCGAGCAGGGGACGAATCCGTACGTCGATACGGCGATCAACTTCCGCTACTTCATGGTGCGGAAGACGATGTTCATCAAGTACTCGTATGCGTTCATCATCTTTCCGGGCGGCTTCGGCACGCTCGACGAGCTCTTCGAGGCGCTCACGCTGATCCAGACGGGAAAGATCCAGCAGTTCCCGCTCATTCTCTTCGGGCGGCATTACTGGGCGGGACTGGTGCGGTGGCTGCACGCGCGGGTGCAGGGCGAGCGCAAGATCGCGCGTGGCGATCTCGAGCTCATGCTCCTGACCGACGATCCCCGTGAGGCGGCCGACGCGGTGATCGCGGCGGTCGAGGCGCACCGGGCGCCGGATCAGGCGCGACTGGGGGGAGAGCGCTTATGAAACGTGGCACGGGCGGGGGAGGACGCAAGCAGGGGGGACAGGGTCGTACCGCGGGCCGGCCGCGCGGCTTCAAGTCGTCGCGGGTCGGGGCGCCGATCGCGCGCGCGACGGCCGGCGGCCCCAAGGCGGACCAGAAGCGGGCGGCGGAGGAGCGCGAGCGCGGCGGTCAGGCGCACGTTTCGCGCGAGCGGAGCCGCTTCCTGCGTGGCGCCGCGATCGATCCGCGCCCGATCGACGGCACCGAGCAGGTGGCCGATCTCATCGACGGGACCTTCCAGGCGTACAACGCCGCGCGGCTGCGCGAGGCGTGCCTCCTGTTCTCGCAGAAGATGCTCGAGAAGGACGTGACCGTGGGCCTCACGATGACCGGCGCGCTCACCCCCGCGGGACTCGGCATGGCGGCCGTGATTCCGCTGATTCAGGCGGGGTTCGTCGACTGGATCATCTCGACCGGCGCGAATCTGTATCACGATACGCATTTCGGGCTCGGCCTCTCGATGCATCGCGGGAATCCCGAGACGTCGGACATCGTGCTGCGAGAAGAGGGCGTGGTGCGCATCTACGACGTCTTCTTCGATTACGACGTGCTGCTCTCGACGGACGCCTTCTTCCGCACGGTGATCCAGGGGAGGGAGTTCCAGCGCGCGATGTCGAGCGCGGAGTTCCACTGGCTTTGCGGCAAGTACGTGCGCGAGCGCGAGCGCGTGCTCGGCATCGGACAAAAGTCCCTGCTCGGCACCGCACACGAGTGCGGCGTGCCGATCTACACGTCGTCGCCCGGTGATTCCTCGATCGGCATGAACATCGCGGCGCTCGCGCTCGACGGGAACAAGTGCGTGATCGATCCCAACGCCGACGTGAACGAGACCGCCGCGATCGTGCTCGGTGCCAAGCGCGGCGGCGGGAAGAGTGCCGTCTTCATCCTGGGCGGTGGGAGCCCCAAGAACTTCGCCCTCCAGACCGAGCCGCAGATCCAGGAGGTGTTAGGCATCGACGAGAAGGGGCACGATTACTTTCTGCAGATCACCGACGCCCGTCCCGACACGGGCGGCCTCTCGGGGGCCACGCCCGCCGAGGCCGTGAGCTGGGGGAAGATCGATCCCGACCGCCTGCCCGACGCCGTGGTCTGCTACCTCGACGGCACCGTCGCGCTCCCGCTCATCACCTCGTACGCGCTCGCCCGGCGCAAGAAACGCTCCCTCAGGCGGCTCTACGACAAGCGTGGCGCCCTCATGAAGCGGCTCCGCAGCGAGTATTCAAGGACGAAGTCGTGACTCGTGACTCGGCAACAGCGTTAGACCCTGAGACGCGGGGGCGCGGAGAACGGCTTGCCGAGGGTGTGGGGCCCGGATCTCGGTGGAGGAACGCGCATCGGGGTGGGGGTGAGATCAGGGATTTTGAACGCGGATCAGGCGGAAACGGCGGATCACACGGATCGCTACTTCGTCCAGATCAGTATCGCGCCGCAGTTCCCGGGATTGAGCTGCGCCTGATACTCCATCGGCACCCGGGAGGCGCTGCTGTAGACTTCGATTCCCGCGACATGGGTCGGCAGGGCGATGTTGTCGACGCCGTACGCGAACGCCTCGCGCGGGTTCATCGTCAGGTCATTGAGACGCCGGCCATCGAGGTAGACGGTCAGGGGGCAATTCCCCGGACCGACTGGCACCCAGCACACGGGGTCGTTGTACGAAATGCAATTCGACGGCGCCTGCACCCTCGAGCCTGGCGGGGGCGTGCGGCGGACCACTCGCACCGAGGGCAGGCCCTCGATCATCTGCGTGATCCGCGGCGGATTCCGGCGCGCGATGTCTTCGGCCGTGATGAAGTGCCCCGAGTTCACGCCGCGCTCGCGGTCGTGCAGGCGCCGGTAGAAACCGGAGAGCTCCAGGCTGCGGACCACCCGCGCGCCCGTGATGCGCGTGCCCGGGAGCACACCGGGCACGGCCGCCATCAGGATCGTGATTGCGGTGTCGCTCGAGACCTCGAGCGTTTGTTCGGCGGGCCGGAAGCCGATGCGCCGGACGTCGAGCGTGAGGCGCTGCGGCCGGTCGAGCTCCAGCACGAACCGGCCCGAGTCGTCGGCCGTGACGCGCGCGCCGTTCCGCACCTGGACGTTGGCGTACGCGACCGGTGCCATGGCGCTGTCGACCACGAGGCCGCGAAGGGTTGACTTGCCGGCAGGAGGCTCGCCCTGCTGAGACAGAACCGCCGAAGGAAGCAGAAGTGCCGAGAGGGCCACTATCGCGGCGGCCCGCAAGGCAACGAGTCGCGCGCCAACCCCGCCAACCAGGTCCACTGCGTTGACTGCCTCTGGAACGTCACGCCTGTCGGCCATGGAACCCCCTTCCGCGTCCAAAGGGACCCGACCTCACAGCCCACCCGCCGCACTGCTCTCAGCCACGCGCCGTCGACTCTCGAACCGCCCTGACGAGATTCCGTTTCGAGTACTCACCGAACGAGAACGCGCGCGCCAACCCCTCCCGCCCCAGTACCTCGCGCTGTATCGCCGCATCACCCCAGCCACGCGCGATGAGCTCCTCCACGCGTCCGATCGTCGTCTCGAGCCACGCCACGCGGGCCTCGAGTGCCTGAACCGGGCGGTCCACGAGACCACGGTGCGAATCGAACATCCGCTCCGGGCCTAACGCGACCACCCGGCGCAGACTCTCCACCAGCTGCTTGGGCCGCTCGGTCCGGTGCACGGTGGCCGAACGGACGCCAAGGAACAGATCTCCCGAAAAGAGCGTTCCCTCGCGCGCGTCCCAGGCCACATGGTGGTCCGCCGAATGGCCGGGGGTGGGCACCAGCGCCAGCTCCTCGTCGGCGAACGGCACGACCGGGCTCCGCAACGGCTCCGGTACGCCCCAGGTGATCCTGCGGTATGGCGCCAGCGGCCTGGGCGCGCGCACTGCCGACAGCGTGAGCTCTCCCATCCCCATCGGAATCCCCAGCCGGGCCAGCCGTTCCACGTTTCCGGCGTGATCCTCATGCGCGTGCGTGACCAGCACGCCCCGTGGAAGCCCCTCGTGCGAGAGCCACCCCTCCAGCACCGCGCCGGCCCGCGGAAGCCCCGTGTCGATCAGCACGCCTCGCACGAGAAATGCACTGGCCGACATCCCGATCAGCCGGCTCCCCCGGCTCGTCAGGATGACCCGGGTCACGTCGCCGTGGTGCCGGACTTCAATCATCCCCGAAGTCCCACCGTGGCACCGGGTTCACCAGAATTGAAATCGTGGCGGATCATCGGTACCTTGTCCCCATGGGCAGCGCCCGGCCTCGGGGGGTCGGGCGCTGGACTTTTCTGTCTCGGCGGTTGCCATGATCGAGGCTCTGAAGCAGAAACTCGGCGAGGAAGTCGAACGGCTCACGCATGAGCTGAACGTCGTGCTGCCCAACGAAATCCGGAAGGCGGTCGAGCTCGGTGACCTGCGCGAGAACAGCGAGTACAAGTCGGCGCTCGAGCGGCAGCAGTTCGTGCAGGCGCGGCTGAGCCAGCTGCACCAGCGGATGCAGCAGGTCCAGAACCTCGCCAACACCGAGGCGCCCACCGACCGC
>DATIGO010000295.1:0-19124 GCA_035454665.1 Gemmatimonadaceae bacterium
TGGGAGTTTTCGTCGAGGTTGGTGCCGTAACGTTCCTCCATCTCGCTCAGCGAAGCAGCAGCCGGTCCACGGGCGAGCGCGCGGGCCATGGGCGAGCGGTCGGTATAGGTCGCGTCGATCTCCTCCAGTCGGCCGAGGAGCTCCGCCCGCAGGCGCGCGAGGGACTTCGCGAACCCGAAGAAGTCCTCCGCGCGGAGAAAGAAGCCCCGATGAGTCCGCCGATTCCAGGTGAGGCGGAGTGCCGCTCCCAGCCGCCGCTGCGCGGCGAGCGTCTCGTCGTCGTCCACGCGCTCGGCGCCGACCGCAGGGAGGCGCGTCGCGAGGGCGATGCCCTCGAGCAGCGTCGATTTCCCGGAGCCATTCTCGCCCACGAAGAAGGTGACCGGGGCCTCCAGCGAGATCGACTCCAGCGAGCGGATCGCCGGCACCGAGAAGGGAAAGGCCGCATCCTGCCCGCGACCGTCGGGTGCGAGTCCCACGGACCGCAGGTGAATCACGAGTCGTGCCCCGGATCTGTCCCGTCGTCACCCTTGAGCTTTCGGGCGTCACGGCCCCTATTTGAGCGCCACCGTTCCATGCGAGTTGCAGCTCTCCGGAGAAACGTCCCATGCGCAGCAAGATGATCGCACTCGTGGCGCTCTTCGCGCCACTGAGCGTCGCCGTATCGCAGACGAAGCGACCCTTCGCCCCGGCCGACTGGTACCGCCTCACCACGCTGAGCCAGCCGGCGCTTTCGCCCGATGGGCGGCACGTCGCTTTCACCGTGACCACGGTAAGGGAGACCGAGAACCGGCGGCATCAGGAAGTATGGGTGGTGGTCACCACGGGAGGCCAACCGCAGCGGTACACCGCGCCCGGATACGAGAGCTCGAACCCGCGATGGTCTCCGGACGGGAAGTGGCTCCTCTTCAGCTCGACGCGCCCGGGCTCGCGCGCGCGGATGTGGGGCCTGCGGATGGACCAGCCGGGCGGCGAGGCGGTGGAGATGGACAGCATGGTCACGGGGCCGATGCCCGCCAGCAGGCGGTTCGTGGTGCTCTCCGAGCCCCTTCCCGCCGACACGACCGGCCCGCGGGCGTCGGGCGACGATCCCTACGCCCAGATGCCACCGACGGCGCGGCCTCCCTTCGGCGCGATCACGAAGCCCCTGGATCCGAAGCGGTACGATGGCCGGCACGTCTTCGAGATGCGCTACAAGGCGAACGGGCAGGGCTTCCTTCCCACGCCGCGTGAAGCCCGTGTGATCCGCCCCGCGCAGCTCTGGGTGCGCGATCTGGACGGCACGAAGCGCATCCTCGATACGACCCGTTACTCGCGCCGGAGTCCCGTGGTGTCGCCGGATGGCGAGTGGATCGCGTACGTGGCCGACGCGCAGCTGCGCCCCGACTCCGTGGTGCAGGCGCTGGGCGACTCGATCGCCAGGCTGCCGTACGACGCGAAGCGCGACGAGGCGCCCCGGAACGACGCCGATATCTTCGTGGTGTCGGCGCGCGGTGGCCAGCCGCGGCGGCTCACGACGATGAACGGCAGCGAGGGGGATCTGGCCTGGTCGCCCGACGGCAAGTTCGTCTCGTTCACCTCGGCGAGCGCGCGGACCGCTTCCGATCGGCTCTACGTGGTGGATGCCGCGGGCGGACAGCCGGTGAACCTGGTGGGCAACTGGCAGTACGAGCCGCAGGGGTACTGGTGGGCGCCTAACGGGCAGATCATGGTCTCGGCCGCGGTGGGCGGCCGCACGGCGCTCTTCCGCCTGGATCCCGCGACGAAGCAGATGAGCGAGGTGATCGGGGGCCGGCGGCGCATCAGCGGATTCAGCACCGACGAGAAGCACACGCGGGTCGCGTTCGTGGCCACGAGCGTTTCCGCGCCGACGGAACTGTACATCGCGAACGTGGATGGCAGCGGCGAGACGAAGCTCACCGGGTTCAACGACAAGCTCAACGCCGAGATCGACTGGCCCGAGGCGGAGCGCTTCACGTACAAGTCTGTCGGCGGTCTGGAGATCGAGGCGTGGCTGCAGAAGCCCGCCGGATACCGGCCGGGCCAGAAGTACCCGGTCGTGCTCTACATCCACGGCGGCCCGCACAGCGCCTATGGCGAGGGATGGTTCGACGAGTTCCACAACATCACGGGCGCGGGGATGTTCGTCCTGTACACGAATCCGCGCGGATCGAGCGGATACGGCGCCGACTTCACGTACAGCACGCGCGCCCGGTGGGGGCTCGAGGACTATCAGGATCTCATGAAGGCCGTGGACATCGTGGCCGCGCGCCCCGATGTGGACTCCACCAGGATGGGCGTCACGGGGGGCTCGTACGGCGGATTCATGACGGCGTGGATCACGACGCGCACGAATCGCTTCAAGGCCGCGCAGGCGGACCGGATGATCTCGAACTGGTGGTCGTGGTACGGCACCTCCGACGCGCAGGGGCTCACGGAGTTCGAGTTCATGGGCAAGCCCTGGGAGAACCCGAAGATCTACGACGAGCTCTCGCCGATCCGGTTCGTGAACAAGGTGCGCACCCCCACGCTGATCGTGCAGTCCGAGGAGGATCACCGGACGCCGATGACCGACGCGGAACAGTGGTTCATGGCCCTCAAGAAGCAGGGCGTGCCGGTGGAGCTCGTGCGGTATCCGCGCTCGACCCATGACCTCTCGCGGACGGGTGAGCCGTGGCTGCTGGTGGATCGGCTGGGACGGCTCAGGCAGTGGTTCGACTATTGGCTCAAGGGGCCGAACGCGAACGCAGCGAGTGATCCGGGCGTCCGGTAGCGCCGCTGGCCGTGTTAATCCCCCACGGGCGCGCGACGGCGCGCTCGTGGGGCCGAGCGCTCGAAGCTGGTCGCTGTTTCGCCGCCGTTCTGCTCCGTTGGTCTCGATGGACGACAACTGAAGCGATCGGCGGCGGACGTGCTCAGCGACCGGCGCTCAGCGACCGGCGCTCAGCGACCGGCGTTCAGCGGCCGGCTTCTCTGACGCGTCACCCGTCACTGCCCCCTCGTGACTCTCGAATTACTCGCGCTGGCGCAGGCTGCCGCCCTGGCCGTGGTCCTGGCCAGGCTGGCATCGGGACGCGGGCGTGTGCCGCGGGTGTCGCCGATACCCGAGGGGCTGGACGATACATCGGTCACCGTTATGCTGCCGACGCTCGACGAGGGTGATCGGGTCGGCGAATGCCTCGCGGGGCTGCGGGCTCAGGGGCCGCCGCTGATGGAGATCCTGGTGGTCGACAGCAACTCGACCGACGGGACTCGTCGTGTTGTCGAAGAGGCGGCCCGCAGCGATCCGCGCGTACGCCTCCTGACCGACCCGCCCCTGCCACCGGGGTGGATCGGGAAGGTCTGGGCGCTGCAGTATGGCCTCGGGGCCGCGCGCGGCGAGTGGGTTCTGGGCGTCGACGCGGACACCGTGGCCGAACGCGGGATGATCGCCGCGGCGGTGCACGCGGCGCGGTCGCACGGATTCGATCTGGTCTCGTTCGGGCCTCGCTTCAGCGAGCAGAGCGCGGGGGAGCGTTGGCTCCAGCCCGCGATGCTGGCCACGCTCGTGTATCGCTCCGGTCCACCGGGCGTGGACGCGGCGCCCGATCGGGTGCTGGCCAATGGTCAGTGTTTCCTCGCGCGCCGCGCGCTGCTGTCGCAGCACGGCGGGTACGAGCCGGCTCGCGCGTCCTTCGCGGATGACGTGTCGCTGGCCAGGCACCACGCGCGCCGGGGTGCCCGCGTCGGTTTCCTCGATGGAGGCCGGCTGTATCGCGTGCGCGGCTACGGTACGCTCGCGCGGCTCTGGCGGGAGTGGGGGCGCTCGATCGATCTTCGCGATGCCACGGCGGGCGCGCGCCAGTGGCTCGACGTCCTCACCATCACGCTCCTTCAGGGAGTACCGGTCCCCGTGCTGGCGCTGGCGGCGTTAGGCGTCGGGCTCCCGACGCGGGGGCGCGCGCTCCTGGCGGTGAGCGCCGCCGCAGTCGGCCTCCGCATCCTCCTGCTCGTCGCGCTGCGCGGGAGTTACGCGCGCCGGGGCCTCGCCTTCTGGCTCTCGCCGCTCGCCGATCCGCTCGCCGCCCTCCGTCTGCTGGTCTCGACGGCACGCCGCCCCACGATGTGGCGGGGAAGGGAGTACTGTGACCTCCGGATGGCCGGCTGAGGCGGAAGGCGCCTCGCCTCGTCCCGTGCGCCTTGCGTGGCCCGCCCCCTCCGAGCAGGGTTCGGCACGGCCGCGCGCTGCGCGGGGTACCATCGGCACCGGCGTCGGCGGCGAGCGGCGCGGCGCCTTCCCTCACGTCACTCCTCCTTTCCAGCGCACATGCGACTTCGATACTCCGTAGGCCAGCGGCTCACGACGCTCATCGCGGCCTTGCTCTCTTCGGGCTCGCTACTCGCACAGGCACCGCGCCCGGTCGCCGACCCGCTGCCGTTCAAGTATGCGGGCCCACCGACCGGGCCCGAGATCACGGCCGGCGATCTCATGACGCGCGTCTACAAGTTCGCCGACGATTCGATGATGGGCCGTACCGTCGGCACCATCTACAACGACATGGGGACGGCGTACATCGAGAGCGAGCTGCGACGCCTCGGACTGCAGCCCGCCGGTGAGGATGGGACCTTCTTTCAGAAGCTCCCGCTCGTGAATCGGGTGCTCGACTCCGCGTCGACGATCACCGTCGACACGATGACCTTCCGCGCCTTCCAGGACTTCGTCGCCCTCGGCAACGACCTCGCGATGAACCTGGCGTCGCTCCCGATGTTCTACGTCGGCTCCGCGAGCGACACGCTCGACATCCCGCCCGTCGATTCCCTTCGGGGGAAGCTCGCGATCGTTCGGCTCGGTCAGCTCGCCGCCGGCACGGATCCGCAGGCGTTCCTGCAGAGCGCGGGATACCAGCGTGTGATCGCAGCGATCGAGGCGGCCAATGTCATCATGCTCGTGGGCGGGCCGCAGCTCTCGCCCGGCCAGCTGCGCGGGGCTTCGAATCCGGCGGGCACGCTGCTCCTCTCGCGCGAAGGGACCGCGCAGATCGCGGCCACCCCGCGCGTCGCCGAGGCGATCCTGGGTACCACGATAGCGGAAGCGCGACGCGGGCAGCCGCTCCGGCCCGTGCAGCTCAACATCAGGATGGTCGACACGCAGAAGCCGGGGCGCAATGTGATCGCGGTGCTCCCGGGAACGGACCCGGCGCTCCGCGGCCAGTATGTCGCGATCGGCGCGCACAGCGACCACGTGCCGCCTGTTCGCGAGGCGGCGGATCACGATTCACTGCGTGCCTACCTCAAGGTCGTTCGGCCGCAGGGGGCGGATACGGATCCCCGTCCGGCGACCGCCGAGGAAAACGCCCGGATCCGGGCGATGCTCGACAGCGCGCGTGCAGCCAATGCGCCCCGCGTCGACTCGATCCGTAACGGCGCCGATGACGACGCGTCGGGCTCGATGACGGTGCTGGAGATTGCCGAGGCCTTCGCGCGCGGCCCCGTGAAGCCCCGGCGATCGGTCCTCTTCGTCTGGCACACGGGTGAGGAGGCCGGCCTCTGGGGCGCGGAACACTTCACGGCCAACCCGACGGTCCCGCGCGACTCGATCGTCGCGCAGCTCAACATGGACATGGTCGGCCGCGGCGGCGCCATGGACGTCACGGGCGAGTCGAAGGACGGCGGACTGCTCCGCGGCGGGCCGGGATACGTGCAGCTGATCGGTTCACGCCGTCTGTCCACCGAGCTGGGCGACATCATCGAGGCCGTGAACCGGGAGAAGGGGCTCGGCCTCACCTTCGACTACTCCATGGACGCGAACGGTCACCCGCAGAACATCTACTGCCGCAGCGACCATTACGAGTACGCGAAGTACGGCATTCCCGTCGCGTTCATCACGACGGGTGGGCACGCCGACTACCACCAGGTGACGGACGAGCCGCAGTACCTCGACTATCCGCACATGGCGCAGGTGGCCAGGCTGGTCTTCGAGACCGCGCTGCGGGTGGGCAACCTGGACCATCGGGTGGTAGTGGACAAGCCGAAGCCCGATCCGAAGGGGACGTGCGTGCAGTGACAGGGGGGATCGGATCCTCGCGCCTGACGACGCAACGACGGGGAACGCGAACGGGGAACGCGCCCCGGCGCGTTCCCCGTTGCCGTGCCGGATCGCGCGCCTAACGTGACACGGGTCCGGACGCGCAGGTGACGCGCGCGTGGATCGGCGTATAGATGTTCCACGTGAGCACGTGCACGAGGCCGTTCACGAAGCTGATCTCCGTCTCGACCTTCGCGACGCCCTGCGGGCAGGTCTCCCGCATCGCCAGTTCCGGCGGCGGCACCAGCCCGTACACGAACGAGTTCTGCCAGGGCTTGTCGGTCACCGTGGGCCCTTCGGGCGCGCCCGTGATCACGGTGACGTGGTAACAGCCCGACAACAGCAGCGCGGCAGCCGCCGCGGCCATGATGTTGCGACGCATGCGAGTCTCTCCTGAAGTCGGGGCTAGAAGCGGACGATGATGGCCTGGTCCTGCGCGAGCGACGCCTGCACCGCTGCCCGCAGCAGCTGCGTCTCCTGCTCGGCAGAGGCATCGGCCGGCAGGACGAACGTGCGCCCGTTCACCGGGAGCGCGGCACTACCGCTCGCGCACGTGATCCGCACGTGCACCGGGGTGTAGATGCCGATGGTGACGGCACCCACGAGGCCATTGAGGAAGCTGCGTTCAGTCTCGACCATCGCCGTTCCGCTCGGACACTGACTGCGAACGTCGATGTCGTCGGGCGCAACCAGGCCGAAGATCCATGTCTGCACCCAAGGCAAGTCGACGACGGTCGCCCCGGGCGAGAGCCCGGTCTGCACGGTCTGGTGGTAGCAGGCGCTCAGAGAGCCCACCAGCACCAGGCTCAGCCACAGTCGCTTTCCTCTCATAAGGAGTCGCCCCTCCAGGTGGGTGTGGAACGCGCGCGAGGACCGGTGACGGAGAAGATGTCAACGCCAGAAGCCGCCACGTCGCGCCGCGAATCTCGCGTCGCCACGCCCCGGGCGCCAGAGCGGGCCTGCCGACCGTCGGGGAAAACCGGACGGCCGAAGCCCCCGCTCAGGTCGCCTCGCGCGCCTGCTCCCGGGTAGGATGAGGAGCGCCCCGGCCCGCTGGACCATTCCCGATCGTGCAGGGCGTGGCGCATCCCTCTACCGGGAGCGAGGCATGGGCGACAAGCATCCGCAACTGCGCACCTCGAAGTCTTCATCGTCAGCAGAACCACCACCGCAAAAGGAGCAGGCAGACACGGCGGCTCCCGGCGCGCGCGATACCGGGGAGCACCCGGATCCGGTGGAGGAGGCTTCCATGGACAGCTTTCCGGCGAGCGATCCGCCCAGCTACGAGCCGCTCCGCGCTGGCGATCCCGCCGAAGAGCCTGAACCAGAGCGGCGCCCGAAGCGCGGCGAGGATCAGTAGGCGGGTCGCACTCCACGCCGCGGCGTGCCGTGGGGTGGCGTCATTCTCCATCGTTCGGTCTCGTCCCGGCGTAAAGGACCGTACGGCCGGGCCTCGGGCGAGCGCACGACCCCGTCCGGCGTCCCCGAACCGGGTCACCCGAATCCGAGCGAGGCTTCGAGCATGCGTGCATCTCTCCTGATCGCCGTGGGCACGGCGGCCGCCGTAGGGTATGGCGTCGCCCGTGTTCGCCCGGCGGTGGTCATCGACGAACATGCCGGCCATGCGGATCATGGCGCCACCGGCACGGGCGCGAGCGCCCCGGCGGCGCCGCAAGGATCTCCGCAAGGCGCGGCACTCCCGGCGTCGCGCAGCGCCGCGGCCGAGCGGATCGCCAGCTCGCCCCGCCACGGTGAATGGGTCGTCGTCAGAACCGGCCCGAGCGACAGCGTGATGACGTGGCTGGTGTATCCGGAACGGCGGGATAACGCGCCCGTCGTCGTGGTGATCCACGAGAATCGCGGCCTCACCACGTGGGTGCGCGGCGTGGCGGACCAGCTCGCGGCCGAAGGGTTCATCGCGATCGCCCCCGATCTCATCACGATGGAGCGACGCGACGATCTCACGCACGAGCTCCCGCCCGACTCCGGTGGGGCCGCGATCCGCGTTCTCACGAACGAGTGGGTGCTCCGGGCGCTGGACGCGGTGGGGAAGCATGCGATGGCGCTTCCCGGGGCACGCCAGACCTACGGCGTGGTGGGCTTCTGCTGGGGTGGCGCGCGCTCCTTCCTGCACGCCACGCACTCACCAACGTTAGGCGCGGCGGTCGTCTACTACGGCTCGCCACCCACGGCGGACCAGATGGCCGCGATCCGGGCGCCGGTGCTGGGCCTCTACGGTGGGAACGACGCGCGCATCAACGCGACGATCCCCGCGACCGACTCCACGATGCGGCGTCTCGGCAAGTCATACGAGTACCACATTTTCGACGGGGCGGGGCACGGCTTCCTCGGCAACCAGGATGGCAACCCAGCCAACCGCGCGGCGTCGCAGGCGGCGTGGCCCATGACGGTTGCGTTCCTGAAGGCGAAACTCGGAGGCTGACGGTCGGCACCAGTCCCGGACGTGCCACCGACACGGCGCGTCCGCGCTGGGTCTCGCCGTGTGAGGGCCGCACCTTCCGGAGGAACTGACGTCGCCGCGGTTGGGTACCACGCCCGATGCGCGTCGATCCCGCTACGCTTCGCGATCTCGAGATCCTGGACGCCGGCGAGGGTGCGACGCCCCTCGCCGCGCTGGTGGATCACACGCTGACCGCGCGGGGACGCGATCGTCTGCGCGGCCGGCTCCGGCAGCCCCTCCGCACCCTCGACGAAATCCGCGGCACCCAGGACGCCGTGCGGCACCTGCTGGCTCGGGTGGACGCCGTTCGCACCGTTCTCGGTCGGCTCGGCGCGGGGGACGTGGAGGCGTACCTGGGACTCCGTTGGGAGCCGGCACGAGCGCGCACACGAGCGGGCCTCTCGCTCGAGGGCGCGATCCTCCGGGTGCGCTACTCCGATGCGCTGCGAGAGATCCTCCGGGGCGTCGCGCTCGCCAGGACCTTGGTTGATGGAGTGGCTCCGCTGCTCGAGGCCCTCGGCGACCGCCCTCCAACCGTGCTCCGGCTCGCGATCGAAAACATCCGGGCCGCGCGTGATGACCGAGCCATCGCGGAGGTGCAGCGGGCGAGCCGTGCGCTGTCGCGGGCGGAGGCCCTGCGTCTGGATCGACTCCTGCGGGGGGATGGGCGGCCAGCCCTGCGAACCGTGCTGGCCGGCCTCGCGGAGCTCGACGCGCTCCAGAGCCTGGCCTTTGCGGTACGGCGCAATGGCTGGACGATTCCCGAATTCCTCGACGACGCAGAACCGCGTCTGACGCTCCTCGGGCTGCGACACCCCCTGATGACCGACGGCATACCTAACGACGTGCACTGGCCCTCCGGCGTGCGCGTGGCCGCGATCACGGGTCCCAACATGGCGGGGAAAACGACGTTGCTGAAGGCTACGGCCCTGGCGGTGTACCTCGCGCATTGCGGGACCGGCGTCCCGGCGCGCGTCGCGCGACTGACGCCTGCCGATGCCTGCTTCTCCAGCCTCTATGTTCGGGACAACCTGGCCGGCGGCGAGAGCTTCTACCTTGCCGAGGTCCGTCGCGTGCGCCAGCTCGCCGCGCTCCTGTCCGAGTACCGCAATGTGTTTGCGGTGATCGACGAACCCTTCAAGGGAACGAATATCCGGGACGCCTCGGACGCGTCGGACCTCCTGCTCGCGGCACTGGCCCGGCATCCGGGGTGTCGCGTGCTTCTCGCGACGCATCTCGCCGACGTCGTGCGGCACCGGCTCGGCGTGGCGGGTCTCGAGGCACTGCGGCTGGAAGGTCAACTGACGCAGCATGGGCTGCGATTCGACTTCGCGCTGCGCGCGGGAATCTCGGAGCAGCGTCTCGGGATGGAGCTCCTCCGGCGCGAAGGGGTGGTCCACCTGCTCGAGAATCGCTTCGAGGCGCCACCAGTGCCTCAGGGCCCGCTGGCCCCGGGTGCGCAGGGGCCGGCGACAGGGTAGCCTGGCCTGACTTGGGATGGCCCGTCGGAAAGCGTTGCTGCATTCGGGACGCGGGAGGTCTCCTTGTCAACCGGCTGCCCTCGGTCGAGCTTGAGCCGCTCGCTCCGGGCCGCCCTGGGTCGACGGAGCGGATCCTGAACGGCTTCGGTTCCCGATGACGTTTCCCGACAGCTTTCGCACGGAGCGGCTCCGGGCGGAGCGTCTGCAGCCTTCGCACCTGGGTGACCTGCGCCGGCTGCACCGCGACGCGGCGGTCATGGCCCGCATCGGCGGGTTGCGCAACGACGGGCAGACAGCCGAGTACCTGGCCTATAACCTCCGGCACTGGAGCCAGCACGGCTTCGGGCTCTGGGTGCTGCACGAGATCGACGGGGGGCCGGTGATCGGACTGGCGATGCTCCGCTATCTGGCGCTTGACGGCGTGGATGAGGTCGAAGTGGGGTATGCCATCGTGCCGACGCTGTGGGGGCGGGGGCTGGCCACCGAGGTCGCAACGGCGTGCGTGAGCTACGCCCGCGACGATCTGCGCCTGCCATCCGTGATCGCGTTGACGGAGCCGGGCCATGAGCGTTCGCAGCATGTCCTCGCGAAAGTCGGGATGCGGTTCGAGCGGGACGTCCTGATCGAGGGATCGCCGCGGTCACTTTTCCGCCGGATTCTCGCGAACTGACGGTCTGCCTGGCCCGGGCAGCGCGGGACCCCGGGCGGGCGTTATACTCTGGGCCACCGCGGTCCCACGGACGCCCGCCGCCGTCACCGATCCACGACCTCAGGACTTCAGGAGCATCGACATGCCCCGTCGCCCCCGCGCTCGGCCCTGGCTGGCCGTCGCCCTCACCACCATCGCGTTCGTCGCGCTTCCGGTGCAGGCGCAATCCGGCGCCGCGGGAACGCGGACCGGCGCGACCAATGCCCAGGAAGGCTGGAATCCTGAGGAGGTCCTGCGGGCGGAGAAGTATGTCCGTCCGCCGGCGGTGGTGGAGCGCATCATCACGGCGCCGCGCACGGACATCTCGTTCGACACGCCGAGCCCGGACCGGCAGTGGTTTCTGCGGGCGCAGATGCCGGACCGCGGGACGATCGCGGACTACGGCAAGCCGCACCTCTACCTCGCGGGCGTGGCGATCGATCCGAACGCCAACCGGGCACGGCAGCTCACCATGCGCGGCGCCACGAGCCTCGTGCTCGTGAACCCGCGCACGCAGGCCGCCCGGACGATCGCGGCGCCGGCGGGCGCGACCATCACGGGCCAGGCCTGGTCGCCTAACGGGAGCCAGGTGGCCTACATCGCGAACTTCCCCACGGCCTCGCACCTGTACGTGGCCGACGCCGCGACGGGCCGGTCGACGCAACTCACCCGGACGCCGCTCCTGGCCACGCTGGTCACGTCGCTCGACTGGACGGCCGACGGCCGCAGCATCGTCACGGTGCTCGTTCCGGACGGGCGCGGACCGGCGCCCACGCACGGCCCCAACGGCATCGAGGATGGTCCGCAGGTGCGCCTCACCGAGGGGCGTCGGATCCCGCAACGCATGCACTGGAGCCTGCTCGAGGATCCCCACGATCAGGCGCTCCTCAAGTACCACACGACGGGGCAGGTGGCGCTCGTCGACGTGCGCTCGAGGGCGGTCCGGAAGATCGGCGTCCCCGCCATGATCCGCGCAGTCGACGTTTCCCCCGATGGGCAGTATCTCCGCGTGACACAGCTGGTCGAGCCGTTTTCGTACCGCGTCCCCGCGTCGAGCTTCGGCACGGTCGAAGCGCTGTGGGATCTGAGCGGCAAGGTGGTGGCCGAGCTGGGCCGGCAACCGTTGCGCGAAGGGGAGGTCGGAGTCGGCGACGATCCGCCCGCCTTCGGTCGGGGCGGCGGGCAGGGGGCGGCCTCCGACACGGGTCGGCGGAACATCCAGTGGAACCCGGTGGGACCGGGACTCGTGTACCTGGAGTCGGTGTTTCCGAGCGGCGGGAGCGGCGCACCCACCGCCGGCCGGGCGGGCCGCGCCGGGGGTCGCGGCGGCGCGGCGCAGCGGCAGCCTTCCAGCGTGCGCTTCGTGAACTGGGTGCCGCCGTATGGGCCAGGCGATACGAAGGTGCTCTACGAAGGAACGGGAAGGCTCTCCGGCGTGGCCTTCAGCGCCGACGGCGGGACGATGTTCGTGAACGACAGCACTGTCTTTGCCGTGCGCACGGCCGAGCCGGGGCGGCGCTTCCCGCTCGGCCGCGGTGTGACGATGAGTGGCGGCGGCGGGGGCTTCGGTGGCCGCGGCGGTGGCCGTGGCGGCGCCGCCGGGGGAGGGGACTCGACCGCGCTGGGCGGCGCGCTCGCGATGAAGCGCGGTGCGAACGGCCAACCGGTGGTCGTGGTCGGAAGCGACAACAGGAGCGTTTTCCTCGCGGGAACCCGCGCGCCGGGCGCGAACTGGACGCGGGAGGCCCCACGGCCCTGGGTGGACAAACTCGACTTCGAGTCGGGCCAGCGCACGCGCGTCTTCGAGAGCGCGACCGATGCCTACCAGGAGTTCGTGACCGCGCTCGACGACGACTACTCGCAGTACATCTACACGAGCGAATCACCGAGCGTGATCGCCGATGCGTACCTGCGCGACGTGCGTGCCGGCACGAGCACGAAGATCACGAGCAACCAGGACGTGGCGCCGGAGGTCACTGGCGCGCACCGCAAGCGATTCCAGGTCACGCGGCCGCGCGACGGGCTCAAGTTCTGGGTCGAGGTCACGCTCCCGCGCGAGTGGCGCCCGGGCACGCGCCTCCCCGGCATCATCTGGTTCTATCCGCGCGAGTACACCACGCACGCCGAATACGACCGCTCGAAGTTCGGGACGAACATCAACCGCTTCCCCGAAGTCCCGGCGGCGCGGCCCGCGACCGCCACGAAGATCTGGGTCACACAGGGGTACGCGTTCATCGAGCCCGACAGCCCCATCCTGGGCGACACGGGGCGCATGAACGACAACTACACGCAGGACCTGCGCGAGACCCTTGACGCCGTGGTCGACGCGGTCGTGGATTCCGGATTCGTGGATCGCGACCGGATGGGGCTTGGCGGGCACAGCTACGGCGCGTTCAGCACCGTGAACGCGATGACGCTGGTCCCGTACTTCAAGGCCGGCATCGCGGGTGACGGCATGTACAACCGGACGCTCACGCCCTTCGGCTTCCAGAGCGAGCGGCGGAGCTTCTTCGAGGCGCAGGATACGTATCTCGACATGTCGCCGTTCCTGCGCGCGGACAAACTGAGCGGCGCGCTGCTCCTGTACCACGCCACGGAGGACCAGAACGTGGGGACGGCGCCGATCAGCTCGATCCGGATGCTGCACGCGCTCCAGGGGCTGGGAAAGACGGCGGCGCTGTACATGTACCCCTACGAGGACCATAGCGTGGCGACGTACGAGAGCGATCTCGACATGTGGGCGCGCTGGTTCGCGTGGTTCGACATCTACGTGAAGAACGGCACGAAGGAGCAGAGGACGGTCGTGCCATGATGGAACGTGTTACCCTCTCCGTCATCCCGAGGGGCTGCACTCCCTTCTGTCATCCCGAGGAGGCGTAGCCGACGAGGGATCCGCTTCCGGTGTGCGGGGGACTGGCCACCGGGCAACGCGGGTACGTCCCTCGGTCGCTCACGCTCGCGCGGTGTGACAGGTTCTCGCTTCCCGTTACTGGAGGACAAGCCATGATTCGTGGAGTCTCGACGCTGGCCCTCGCGCTCTGCCTCGCGGCGCCATTGGCGGCGCAGGTACCGGCGGGGTGGCAGATGCGGGTGGATCGGAGCACCAACGCCGCCGATCCGGACGATGTGCCCGACGTGAAGTTCGTGACGATGGGGAGCGGCTTCCACGTTACGACCGGCCCCGCCGTGGTGCTCTGGAACCCCACCAACACGGCCACGGGGACGTACACCGTGAAGGGCCGCTTCCGTCTCACGAAGCCGAGCGGCCACAACAACTACTATGGTCTGGTGTTCGGCGGTGGCGATCTGGCCGCGGCAGGACAGAACTACCTGTACTTCCTCGTCGGGCAGAACGGCACGTTCATCGTGAATCACCGCGCCGGCGACCAGGTCCATCGGGTGCAGGAGCGCACGCCGCACGCGGCGATCGCGCGTCCCGACAGCGCCTCGGGCAGTTCCGTGAACACGCTCGAGGTGCGCGTGGGGGCGGACAAGATCGACTACGTCGTGAACGACCAGGTCGTGCACAGCACGCCGAAGACCGGCATGACCTCGCGAACCGATGGGATCTGGGGCGTGCGGGTGAACCACCTGCTCGACGTGCACATCGACCAGTTGGGCATGAGCAAGTAGCGCCAGCGTGTCCGGCGCCGTGAACGAGGAGGGGGCGGGCCGGGGCTCGCCCCCTCTTCCATTCGTCGACATGCGGCGCGTGCTGGTGATCGGGTCCGGGGGAGCGGGGAAGACGACACTGGCGCGGCGGATCGCGGCCGCGACCGGGCTCCCGCTGATCCACCTCGACGCGCTGTACTGGCACCCCGGCTGGCGGGCAACGCCTAACGACGAATGGGACCGTGTGATCACCGGGCTCTGCGCGCGCGAGGCCTGGGTGATGGACGGCAATTACGGCCGCACGCTGCCGGTACGCCTCGCCGCGTGCGACACGGTGGTCTTCCTGGACACACCGAGATGGCGGTGTCTCTGGCGCGTCATCCGCCGCCGGATGCAGTACGCGCTCCGGCAGCGTCCGGACCTGCCCGCGGGATGCCGCGATCGCCTGACCTGGGAGTTCGTGCAGTGGGTCTGGTCGTACCCGAAGCGACGACGTCCCGGGGTCCTCCTCGGGGTCGCCGCCGCGGCCCGGCACGCACGAGTCGTCGTGCTGCGGGACGCGCGGGACGTCGAAGCGTTTCTCGTCGGGCTGCGAGCACCGTCCGGCGCCCGAGGTGTCGGAACCGGTGCGCCGCGATGTGACGTGGTGTAACGCTACTGCACATGGTGTATCGGTCCGCTGGCTCCCGGAGCGTTATCGTGGGCGCGCGGCGCCGGCGCGTGCTCCCGTCACGGCGCGAGGGCCGCCGCAAGTGCCGGGAGACCTCAACCGGGAGCCGAGCCATGTCGAGCCGGGTTTTCGCGCTTGCCTGCGTGCTGTCCATGGGTGCCGGATGCTCGCGGCAGAGTCCGCCACCGGGCCCGCCGCCTGCCCCCGCCTCGGCACCCGCGGCCGACGGGATCCGGATGACGGAAGTAATCGCCCGGAGCCCGGAGAGGGGTCGTGCGCTTCCGGATACGGGCCGACTCGCGGAGGCGCGCCAGGCGGCCAGGGATCGGGCGGCCGCCGCAGGCCGGCTCGTCGACACCATCGTGGCCACACCGGATACGATCGCGCTCGAGGCGGGGGAGTCGGTCTTCTTCCTCAACGCCGTTCGCTTTGAGGGGCGCGACTCGACTGGAGCGCTCCTTCCCGGCCTGACGCCGCGACTTTCGCTCGCCGATCAGAACATCGCCCGCTTCGCGGGAGGTGAGCTCGTTGGCGTGAGCGTCGGCCGCACGGTGCTGCGCGTGGAGGCTGCGGTGCCCGGCGCTCCGCCAGGCGTCAGGCCACGGACGCGCACGGAGATCCCCGTCGTGGTCCGTCCCGCACGCGCCGTGCGCGCGAGCGCACCGGTCGACTCGGTCCCCCGCGACCTGGTGGTCGCGCTCCTGGGTGGGGGCATCCGGCCGGTCAATCTTCGCGTCGGAGCCGCGGCGAACGGACTGCCGGAGGCCATTTTCCGGGATAGCCGAGTGCTGGGGAGTGCGCACGTGGGAAACACCGCCACCACTGCCGCGGTCATGCCGTTTTCGTCGCGCGTGGTGCTCGACACAATCGATGCCCGCCTCGCCGCCGACGGCTGGCGGCCGCCACGCCCGCCAGCGCCGATGCGCGGATTCGTCCCGGCACAGACCTCGTTCGGCGGTTACGGGCCCGGGCAGGCTTGCCGGAACGGCGAGTACCTCTCTACGCTGATCCGGGCCCGCGCGCCTAACGAAACGCTCGTCGTCGTGTCCCAGCGGCGCATGGCAGGGACCTTCGGCTTGTGCGCCGACTCCGGCGCGGCCGACCCTCGGCGGTCGATGATGGACGACTTCCCCGTGCCACTGCTGTTGGGCCCATCCGATGGGGAGCTGGAATCGCGCGGCAGCAGCGGCGGTGGTGATTACATGGACGTGAGAGCCCTGTTGCGCGGCAGTGCGCCACTGCTCGAGACCCTCCAGCACTTCGGCGAGCAGCTGCGGCGACAGGGCTGGACGGCGACCGACTCATCGACGACGCGTGATCTGGGCGTGCAGACCTTCCGGCACGCGGCAGCCGATGGCCGGCGGTGGCTCGGCCTCCTGATGGTCGTCGCGGTGGGCGACGCCGGTCCGAGGCAGGTGAGCTTCCGCCTCATTCGGATCGAGCCGTAAGCGCCGTACTCACCCTCCTCAACCGGAGTCAACACTCATGGTACAGAGCGGCCTCGCGCTCGCCGCCTCCGTCACGCTGCTTTCCGCCCTTGCCTGCGCGAGCGGGGGAACCCGAGCGGCTGCAGCATGTGAATCGCAGCCAGCCGACAGCGTCTACCAGGGCTCGGAGCCCGCCTGGCGCGCGTGCGCCGTCGAGCGTCCGGCGCGTCTTCTGAGCCCCGGCCAACGGATCAACTGGCAACCGCCAGGGGGGCCGGCACTGTCGGGGACGCGCTGTTTCGTGGCGCAACTGGAGTTCGTGGTCGATAGCGCCGGCCTTCCCGAGCCAGGGACCGCGCGTGTCGTGCACAGCAACGAGCCCGGTTTCGCGCAGGCCGTGCTCGCCAGCCTTCCCGACTGGCGCTACCGCCCGGCGCTGCGGGCCGGGGTCCCGGTCCGGCAGATCGTCAGCGAGCGGCGGACGTCCGCGCTGGTCACGCGGATCGTAGCCGTGCCCGCGGGCTCGGGGCCTCCATCCGTGCCGCCGCCCACATCGCCGCCGCGCTGCTAGTAAGTTTGTTGACGCATCGCGATGGGCGCAGGCGTGGGACCCAGGGCCGTCGGTGCACTCGCGCCTGGGCATGGGCGTCCCTCCCCCCGGGCTCCACATCACACTGGAGGTCTTTCGTGGAACGCACCGCATCTGCCGAGTGGATTGGAACACTTCGCGAGGGAAAGGGAACGATGTCGGCGCCGAGCGGCGTGCTGCGCGACGCGCCCTACACCTTCGCCACCCGCTTCGAGACGGCGCCCGGCACGAATCCCGAGGAGCTGGTCGGCGCGGCGCATGCCGGTTGTTTCTCGATGGCGTTCTCCGGCAAGCTCCAGGCGGCGGGGATGACGCCTGAGCGGATTCGCACGACCGCCACCGTGACGCTCGAGAAGACCGACGCCGGCCAGACGGTCACGCGCATCCACCTCGACGTCCGCGCGCGCGTGCCTGGCGCCGACAGCGGGAAGTTCCAGGCGGCCGCCGTGGACGCCATGGCAACCTGTCCGATATCCCGATTGCTCAAGGCGGACATGACGCTCTCTGCGGCGCTGGAGTAGGCGATGCGCACGCGGACGCGGCTGGCCGGACTGCTGATCCCGAGCCTGTTCCTCGGCGCGTTCCTCGCGCCGGACGCTGGTGCACAGCGCCGCTACAGCGGGGCGGACGGGCAGGTGCGCGTGGCGCTGTCGCGGCAGCCCTTCTCGCCTAACGGGCGGTCCCAGGGGCCCGCGCGCATGATGAGCGGCGGCCTCTCCGACACGCTGGCGCGCCTGGGCGCCACGGTGCGGGTGGCCGAGGCCGCGCTCACGGCGGAAGAGGACACCGAGTACGGTGGCTGGAAGCGGCTCGGGATGGCGCTCGGGCACTTCGCGGACCTCGTGTCGCAGAACGAGCGCGACGGGTACTTCACCGTCGGCCTGCTGGCGACGTGCCCGTCGATGCCGGGGCTCGTGGCGGGGCTGCAGCGCGCCGGGCCCACCCGGGATCCGCGGCGCATCGGGATGCTCTGGCTCGACGCGCACCCCGACATCAACACGCCGGAGACGACGCGGAGCGGGTCCCTCGGCGGGATGCCGGTGGCGGTGGCCACCGGGCGCGCGCTGCACCGCATGCGGCTCGACGCGAAGCTCGACCCACCGCTCTCCGACCAGCACGTCGTCATGGGGGGTGTGCGGCTCACCGATCCGCTGGAGCAGGACATCCTCGACCACTCGCGCATCGAGCAGGTGAGCGTGGCGGACCTGCGGACCGCCGCTCCGGCGGTGTTCGCGCAGCTCGACCGCCTGGATCGGATCAGCGACGTGATCTATGTGCACATCGACATGGACGTGCTGGATCCGCGCGAGGTGCCGGGGCACGGGAACAAGGTGCCCGATGGGCCGTCGAGCACGCAGCTCGCTGCTCTCTTCGAGCAGATCTTCGCGCGGTATGCCAAGGCGTCGGCGATCGGCTTCGCGACGTTGCCGAATGAGGATGCCGGCAATGTGTCGCTGACGGCGGTGCACCGGATGATCGCGGGTGCCGTGCGGGGGGTGAAGGCGCGCGAGGGGACGAACCGCCCCTAGACGGCGGCCGGAGCCAGGGCGCCAGCAATCGGACGGGCGCTTCCTACGCGGACGTGATGCGGGGCGCTCCTCTGCTTGCGGCGCGGCGCGTGGAGAGCCTCCACATCACGGCGGCGACCATCAGTGCGGCGCTGGTGAGGAGCGTGGCGCCGGTACGGCCCGCATAGACAAAGAGCGCGAGGAAGCCCGACGCGATGAGCAGCGTGCCGGCGGCCACGACCGCGCCGAAGCGCGTGAATGCGCCGAACGTGACGCGTATCCCGACCTTCTCGGCCAGTCCCAGCGTGGTGACGTTGGCCGAGGCCCCGATGGGCGTGGCGTTGCCGCCGAGGCACGCACCTAACGACAGTGCCCACCACAGTACCTGGGTGTCGCCCGCGAGCGAGCCCGTGAGTTGCGCCACGACCGGAATCGACACCGCCACAAAGGGGATGTTGTCGATGACCGCGGACAGGAGCCCGCCGGTCCAGCAGATGAGCAGCGCCGCGAAGAGCAGGGTCGCGCGTGGCGAGAGTCCGAGGTTTCGCTCGCCGGCGGCGATGCCGTCCTGCAGGGCGCCCGCCACGGTGCCGATCAGGCCCGTCTCGACCGCCGCGCCGACGA
>DATIGO010000296.1:0-10429 GCA_035454665.1 Gemmatimonadaceae bacterium
CGAGGAGCGTGAGCGACGAGGGATCTACCCTCGGCGTGCTGGTGACTGGCCACGGGGCAGGGTAAGCAGATCCCTCGCTGCGCTCGGGATGACAAGGGAATGAAAGAGCAGATCCACCGCGTCGCTCGGGATGACAGGGGAATGACGGTTCATGCGCTCCACCGCTTCTTCCGGCGATACGTCTTGACGTCGCGATACGACCGGCGCCGCTCACCGCCGCCGCCGAGGTAGAACTCCTGGACGTCCTTGTCACGCGCGAGCTCCGCCGCCGGCCCGTCGCGCACGACCTTGCCGTTCTCCAGCACGTATCCGTACGTCGCGATGCCGAGCGCCATGGCGGCGTTCTGCTCCACGAGGAGCACGCTCGTCCCGTCGCGGTTGATCTGCGCGATGAGGTCGCGGATCTGCTCGACGATCCTCGGCGCGAGGCCGAGGGACGGCTCGTCGAGCAGGAGGAGCGCGGGCGACGACATGAGGGCGCGACCGATGGCGACCATCTGCTGCTCCCCGCCCGAGAGGTACCCTGCGACCTGGCGCCGTCGCTCGGCGATGTGCGGGAAGAGCGCGTAGATGCGGTCGAGGGCGGCGCTCAGGGCGGCGTGATTCGGGCAGGTGAATCCGCCGGCGCGCAGGTTCTCCTCGACCGTGAGCTCGGCGAAGATGCGGCGGCCCTCCATGACCTGCGCGAGGCCGCGCCTGACGATGGCGGGGGCGTCGAGCTCGTGGATCGGCCCATCACGGAGGGCGACGCTCCCTTTCGTTATGCGACCCCGGTGGATGGCGAGGAGGCCGGTGATCGCGCGGAGGATGGTGGTCTTCCCGGCCCCGTTTGCGCCCAGGAGGGCGACGATGGATCCCGTGGGCACGCTCAGGCTCACGCCGCGCAGCACGAGGATGACGTCGCTGTAGACGACCTCGAGGTTCCGGACGGTGAGCAGTGGCTCCATGGGGGGTCGAACGTATGGGCGGGCGGGGGGGAGTCAAGGATGGCGGCGGGGGACCGGTTGCAGTTGCTGGTTGCTGGTTGCTGGTTGCTGGAGCTGGTTGCTGAGTGGTGGCGCGGGGGGACGCGGCCGAGTGAGCGCGGGCGACCAGGGGGATCGGGCTTCCTTTCTTCGTGGCTGGGTAACGCGTGGGTGAGCAGGTCCCTCTCGGTCGTTGGCGCGCGTCCGGGATGACGGGGGGGAGTCGTCGTTAGGTCGTGGGGCAGAGCGTCCGTGGCGGTGACGAATGAGCTACCTGACGCGCCGCCCGGCAGCCATATTGGCCCGGAATGAGGGTCAGAGTCGAATTTCTCGGGGTGATGTCATGATGACCTTTCGCATCGCTACGCTCTCCGCGGCGGTCCTCGCCGGCGCCACGGCCTGCTCCGATCCGGCCACGGCGCAGGCGCCGGCCGGTTTTACCGGCACGCTCGTCGTCACCAACAAGTCGCCGTCCACGGCCACGATCATCGACGTGGCGTCGGGGCGCATTCTCGCTACGCTCCCCACGGGCCAGGGGCCGCACGAGCTCGTGCTGTCATCCGACGGCGGCACCGCGGTCGTCACCGACTACAGCGGGCAGCCCGGTCGCACGCTCACGGTGATCGACGTGCCGGGGCGGCGCGTGGTGCGCACGATCGACCTCGGCCAGTATTCGCGCCCGCACGGCATCGTCTTCCTGCCTGGCGACAGCGTGGTCGCGGTCACGTCCGAGGCGAGCGGGAACGTGGTGCTCGTGAACGTCGTGGCGGGCGCGGTCCGCCGCGCGATCCCCACGCAGGGGAACGGCTCGCACATGGTCGGCGTCACGGCCGATGGCGCGAAGGGGTACACGGGAAACATGGGGAGCAACACGGTCTCGGAGCTCGATCTCAGCGCCGGAACGTTCGTGCGGAGCTGGCCGGTGCCGGCCACGCCCGAGGCGATCAACGTGACGCCGGACGGGAGCGAGGTCTGGGTGGGGAGCAACGAGACCGGGCGCGTGAGCGTGGTGAACCCCGCGACCGGCGCGGTGACCACGGCGGCCGAGGGCTTCGGCTGGCCGTACCGGGTGCTCTTCACACCCGACGCGCAGACGGTGCTTCTTCCCGACCTCCGCAACGAGGTCCTGCGCTTCGTGGAGCGTGCCGGGCACCGGGAGGTGGGTCGTATCGCCTTCCCCGGCGGCGGTCCTCAGGGGATCACGATCACGCCGGACGGTCGTTATGCACTCCAGTCCCTGAGCCGGCAGGCGCGCGTCGCGATCGTCGACATGAGCACGCGGGCCGTGGTGGGGCATCTGGCCGCGGGTGAGACGCCGGACGGCATCGCGTACACCGCGCGAGTGTTCGCGGGAAGCGGCGGGCGCGACGGGGGCGGAGGGCGATGACCGCTAGCGACGGGCTTGGAGGGGCAGAGCTGAAAACGCCGGAGGGTCAGACCCGATCGAATCGGGTCTGACCCTCCGGCTATCAGCAACCGCGACCAGCCTCTCGGCTAGTGGCACTCCGTACTCTGCACCTCGACCGACGCCACCATGATCCCATTGACGTCGGTGGACATGTGCGTGACGGCGTGGATGTGCAGGTCGTTCCCCGGCCCCTTGCCGATGAGCCGGAAGTTGTTCACGAAGCTGTAGCGGGACTCACCCGCCGGCACCTCGTACTGCATCTCCTGCGTCATGCCGACACCCTTGTACCGCGCACCCGTCGCCCGACCCATGCCCCACACGCCCCACGGCTGCACGTGCGTCCGCTCGAAGGTACCACCGTGCTGGTCCGTGATCGTCTGAGTCACGAAACGCAGATCGCCCTCGAGATCGACGGTCTCGCCGGCTCCGCCGTTCGCGCAGCTCACCCAGGCGCCCATCGCGAACGGCACGATGTTGCTCGTCGCGGCGTTCTGCAGGGCCAGGTTGGCCGCGTCAGGCAGGGCCACCTCGGGTGCCGTCGTGACTTCGCTGCAGGCCACGAGACTGGCCGCGGCCAACACGAGCGGCAGTCGCTGCATGGTCTTCATGGTCATAGTGCTCTCCAGGTACGAGTACACACGTGTGTCACGCGGGGCCGGGGCGCTCTGGGCGCGCCAGGCGGGATTGCCATGACCGGTCTCGCGTGCCTGAAGTATGGCAGGGTCCGGTTCCGGCGCCTGTGACGTGCGCTGTACGAGAGAGACGACAACACCCGGGGACACGACACGACAGCGATCGGCGCGACAAAGGACCATGCCACGATTTCACACCGCGCATACACCCTTCGTCACGCCCCGGGCGGGAGGCCGATCAAGCCGTCACTCGCGCGACCTTTCTCGTCAGAAATCTGGAAATGGGGGTCGGAGTCGCATTTTGTCGCGGCGGAAACGCTTCTCGCTGAGGCGCTGAGGCGCCGGGAAAAGCGCAGCGGGTTGTGCGCGAAATGCGACTCCGCGAAATGCGACTCTGACCCCCATTACGGGAAATGCGACTCTGACCCCCATTACAGGAAATGCGACTCTGACCCCCGTTACGATGGGGCTCGGTCAGGACAGGAGCGATCCTGCCACCCAGAAGCCGAAGAAATTACCGACGGCGTTGCCGAGCGATCCGATGAGCACGGCCGGCAGCACGAGGTCACTCCGGCCCAGGCTGCGCGCGAGCGCCAGCGCCGACGTGCTCCCACCCACGTTCGCCTGCGAGGCCACGGCCGCCATGTCGGCATCGAGCCGCATGAGCCGCGCGGCGGTGAACGTCACCACGCCGTGCACCAGCACCGCGACGCCGGCCAGCGCGAGGAGCGTGCCCCCCAGGCGCCCCAGCTCGGCGAGCGAACCCAGATCGCAGAAGGCACCGATCACGTTCAGGAAGAGGTACACGGCGAACATCCCGAGCACACGCGATCCGCGCAGGCGCGACACGGCGCGGATCTGCGCGAGCGCGAGCGCGACGATCGTGAGCACCAGCATGAAGGGGATCGCGATCCCGCGCGACGCGAGCCATGCCGCCACGACGCTCGATCCCCAGACCGCCCCCAGACCCAGCGCCAGCACGATGCCCACATCCACCGGATGCAGCGACTCGGTGTCGTCCTCGATGCCCAGGATCACGGTCGCGGGCGCGGCCGTCCCGGCGCCGCGGCGATAGAATCGTCCGAGGATCCGCGGCAGGGCGAGCGTGGCCACCATCCAGATGGTCGTGACGATGTTGTCGACCACCACGCTCCCGGCGTACAACGCGCCCTCGCGCACCACGTCGTACTCCAGCGCGATCGCGTTGAAGTTGATGCTGCCGCCGATGTAGGTGCCGGTGAACATGCCGCCGAGCGCGTGGAACTGCGGTCCGATGGTGACCGCGCCGTTCACCAGCGCCATCCCGGCCACGATGCCGGCCACCGTGCCGAGCGATCCGATGAGAAAGAGCACGACGAGGGGCACGCCCGCGCGCAGCACGTCGCGCAGGTTCACGCCGAGGATGAGCCAGAAGATCGCGAGCGGGGCGACGTGCTCGAAGATGCCGTCGTACACCGGGACCGGCGCCGCGGCCGTGGAGCCAGCCGGGATGACGCCCAGGTTGGCGATGACCGCGGTGACCAGGATTCCCACCAGCGCGGTGCCCGCGTGCCGCAGCCACGTGCGCCTGACGAGCCACTCCGACAGCACGACGACCACGCAGAGCACGGCGAGGATGAAGAGCGGATGGCGCATCGGCGGTTCGGGTCCGGTCGGAGTCGGAGCCAACAATACGGCTGAGCTCGCGCCGCGGCCATGGGGAGCGCCACGGACGCGCGGCCCGGAAACGCGCTGCGGCGGCGCCACCGGAGTGACGCCGCCGCATTCAGGCGCTCACGCGTACGGTCGGCGCTACCGGCCGCCCAGCGTGAAGTTCAACCCGCCGATGAGCTGGACGCGCGTGTCGTCATGCACCAGGACGCGCCCCTCGAGGAACGGGTGGATCCATCCCGTGCGGGTCTCGATGCCGAGGAGACCCTTCACGCCCAGGTCCGTATCGCTCTGGTCGTTCACGTTGCGCAGCAGCACGTTCATGCCGCCGCCCACGTAGAGCTCGGGACCGCTCTGCGTCGGGAGCCGGTACTTGAGGTCGCCGTTGAATCCCGTCCGCGTACCCTCGTCAGGCAGGTAGACGTCGATCGAGGGATAGAACTCGAGCCGGCTGGTCATGGGGATCGTGACCTGCGTGCTCAGCAGCAGGTCCCGGGAGTCGAGATCGATACCGACCCTCGCGCCGACGTGCGGCGACTGCGCCGCGGCCGCGGAGTGCAGGCCGGCGATGAGACCGGCGGCGAGCGTCAGGCGGGTGATCGACCGGGTCAGTGAGTTCGGGACACGCATGAGAGTTTCCTCCTTTGCCGTCCAGGTGGCCGTGCGGGAGCGTGGGGAGCGGACACCTCGCGCTCGTGATGCGGCATCTCCGCCGATCGAGAGGGATCGGTTCACATCGGCGGACACCACGCGTCGCCGGACCTCGGGTGGGACACGGCCGCTCGAGCCTGCCGGCGGCCGGCAACCGATCCGTGCTGTCCTACCCGGTCTGCGATCCCGCGTTACGAGCTCGACCGGGGATCCGACGGCGGCCTCGTGGAATGCGCGTCACCGGCGGAAATTCGACTCTGACCCCCATTACGCGAAATTCGACTCTGACCCCAATTTCGATCAGCGACGCCTGAGCACCTTCCCGGGACGCGCCGACGTGAACTGGCCCGCGTCCACGACGGGCACGCCGTTCACCAGCACCCACGGGATCCCCTCGGGATAGTGGTGCGGATCCGCGAACGTGCCGACGTCCCGCACGGTGCGCGGGTCGAAGACGGTCACATCGGCCACGCAACCGGCGCGCACACAGCCGCGATCCGCGAGCCCGAGCCGCGCCGCGGGCATCCCGGTCATCTTCCGCACGGCGGCCTCGAGCGAGAGCACGCCGTCCTCGCGCACGTACTTCCCGAGAACGCGCGGAAACGTGCCGTACGCCCGCGGATGCGGCGACGCATCACCCAGCCGGTTGAGCCGGCCGTCGCTCGCGATCATGGTCTGCGGGTGAGCCATGATGCGCCGCACGTCCTGCTCGTCCATCACGTGATAGATCGCCCCCGCTCCGCCCTTCAGCACCGCCTCCAGTACCACGGGCGCCGCCTGCTCGGGGACGGGCTCCACGCCCATGCGCACCGCGAGGTCGTGCAGCGTCTTCCCGTTCAGCGTGGAGTCCCACTCCACGCGCGAGAACTGCACCCGCCTCAGGTCCCCACCGCCACGGTCATTGAGGAGCAGATCGACGACGCCTCTCGTTATGCTGTCGCGCAGCACGGGATCGCGCAGGCGGCGCGCGAGCGCCGAATCGCCACCGGCCAGGGCCCAGGGAGGCACCAGCACGGTGATGCCGGTGTGGCTCGCGGTGTAGGGATACTGATCGACCATCACGTCGGTCCCCGCGCGCCGCGCCGAGTCGACCATGGCGAGCGTGACGGCGCTCTTGCCCCACATCGCGCGACCGATCGCCTTGTGGTGCGTGAGCACGACGGGGATCCGCGCGCGCCGCCCGATCTCGAGCGCTTCGGCCACCCCCTCGATGAGGCCGAGTCCCTCCTCGCGCAGGTGCGAGGTGTAGATGCCCCCCGAGTCCGCGGCCGCGCGCGCCAGGGCCACGACCTCGTCGGTCTTCGAGTAGAAGCCCGGCACGTAGCGAAGCCCGGTGCTGAGCCCGAAGGCGCCCTCCCCCATCGCCTGCGCCACGAACGCGCGCATCTGCGCCAGCTCGGCTGCAGTGGGGGCGCGGTCGGCGGTGCCCATCACCCGGCGCCGGATCGTGTTGTGTCCGGTGAGAAAGGCCACATTCATCCCGAGCGGGAGCGCGGCCACACGATCGAGGTACGCCTTCATCGGCGACGCCCCGCCGCCGTCCGGGCCGCCCAACGCGAGCGTCACTCCCTGCCGCACGTGGCTCTCGGCGTCGGGCATCGTGGTGATCGGCTCCAGGTGCGCGTGCAGATCGATGAAGCCCGGCGCGACCACGAGGCCGGTGGCGTCGATCACCCGGCGGGCCTCGCGGGCGGCGATCGGCGTGCGGGAGACGAGTGCGATCCGGTCCCCCGCGATCGCGACATCCGCTCGGAACCCCGCCGTGCCGCTCCCGTCGACCACGGTGCCGCCGGAGATGAGCACGTCGTAGCGCGGCGTCTGGGCCGCGAGGGGGAGCGCGAGGGGAAGCGCGAGCGTCGCCAGCGCGATCAGTGACGCAGTTGGAGCTCTCATCGAAATGAGGGTCAGAGTCGAATTTCGCGTAATGGGGGTCAGAGTCGAATTTCGCGTAATGCGACTCTGACCCTCGTTACCTGGAGACTGGAACTGTGGGCCGCGCGAGCCGCTTGAAGAACGAATCGTCGTTCCACCCGGGCCGCGTGTCACGGTTCGCGACCTCTCGCACGAGCGCGGCGTAGAAGCGCGCGAACCCTGCCGCGGCGGCGAGATCCACGGGCTGGCTCGGGTCATCGGCCGGGCCATGATACCGCCGCGCGCGGAAATCGCGGATCTTCTGATGCTCCGGCGTGTCGCGACCGAAGCCGACCTTGACGCTGAGCGCCGGAATGCCGCGCAGGATGAAGCTGTACTGGTCGCTCCGTACGAAGCGGTTCTCCTCCGGCTCCGGATCGGTGACCACCGGCACGCCGACCGCCCGCCCCGCCGCATGCGCGGACGCCGCGAGGTCCGATTCCTCGAGCCCGTTGGCCATGATCATCCGCAGCGGGATGATCGGCAGGAACATGTCGGTGTTGAGATTCGCGACGATCGACCCCCCGGGCACGGTCGGGTTGAACGCGAAGTACCGCGAGCCGAGGAGTCCCTTCTCCTCGGCGGTCACGGCGACGAGGATCACGGAGCGGCGGAGCGCGCTCCGTTGCGGCGCGAGGACGCGCGCCATCTCCATGAGCAGCGCGGTACCGGCCGCGTTGTCCATCGCGCCGTTGTAGATGCTGTCCCCGCTCTCCGGCCGCCCGATGCCGACGTGATCGAGGTGTGCCGTGAGCACGACGTACTCGTCGCGCAGGGCCGGATCGCTCCCGCGCAGCAGGCCGGCCACATTGTCGCTCGTGATCTGCTGCTCGATCACGTGCACGCGCGACCGCACGCGTACGGGGAGGTCGAAGCGCGGAAGCGGCAACCCGCTGTCGGCCCGGGCCGCGAGCCAGGCGAAGCGTCGCGGCGCACCCGCGAAGAGCTTCTCGCCACGCGCGGCGTTGATCTGGACGTTGAGACGGTTGCCGTGCATCACGTCGATCGCGGAATCGGCGGGCGAAGCCGCCGGCGCCAGCCGGTTGCGCGCGCCGCGCAGATACGCCGAATCGCCGCCGCGGTACGAGGTGAAGACGATCATCCCCACGGCGCCCGCCCGGCGGAAGGCGACCCACGCCTGGTTGCGCGCGTGGGAGAGGACCGGGCCCGGCACGCCCTTCGGCGATCCGGTGAGGTATGCCACGACCTTGCCGCGCACGTCGAGCCCGTCGAGATCGTGGTAGCCGTACTCAGGGAGCTGGAGGCCGTATCCCACGAAGACGACCGGCGCCTCGACCGCCGCGGCGAGCGGCGCCCGCGGGAGGAGCGACGCGTCCTCGCCTAACGTGAGGCGTTCCTCGCGGCCGTCGCGAAGGAGGACGAGGCTCGAGCGTGACTCGTCGATCGTACGCATGGTGAAGCGAACGGGCTGGAAGAACCCGTTCGTCCCCGCCGGCTCCAGTCCCGCCGCCCGGTACGTCGCGGCCACATACTCGGCTGCCTGGCGATGCTGGGGGCTCCCGGTCTGGCGGCCTTTCATGGAATCGTGCGCGAGCGCCTGCACGTCGCGCCACCACCGCTCGGCGTTCTGTGCGCCGGCTCCAGCGGGGGCGAGGAGCATGATCGTGAGTGCGCCGGCGAACGATCGCTTGATCATCTCTCTATTCCGGAGTCCGACAGGTGGGAGGTTCCGAGCGTTTACCAGGGAGGACACGGCGGGTGGGACCGGGCGGTCGGTGGATGAAGGCGCAGCGGGGTGGGGAAAGATCGGGGGGTTCTGGAACGCGGATCAGGCGGAGACTGCCGGATACTCCGGATCGCTCAGGTGCGACGAGGAACGGCGTCGTGGCCGGCAGAGGCGCTGACGAGCGCAACTGAACGGCAGAAAAACTGAACAGCAGAACAACTGTGTCCTCTGTGTCCTCGGTGTCCTCTGTGGTAGTGCTCTTCCAGGCGATCAGGCCCACCAGGAGGCTCACCTGACGAGCCGCCCGTCCCGCACCCAGATGTCCTCCCCTACGCGGACCGTTGCGTCGATGAAGAAGTTCCAGCGCACGTACCCGCCGCTGACCTTGCCGCCGAGCTCGGTGTTGTCGCCCAGCGACAGCCGCACCACGCCGGCGCCATATCCATAGTAGGGGATCCAGCGCTCCCCAGCGGACGGGATCGCCAGCATGGGGTTGAAGCCGAGCGCGAACTCGCGAAACCAGCGCGCCGGCTCCCCGGCCTGCGCGAGCTCGCGCTCGACTCCCGCCCGACCCGTGCGCGTCTCGAACCCGGTGAGCCGGCCGGAGGCGAACGTCATTACGAGACCCTCGGCGCGCTCACCGCCCCAGACCGACGGCGGGAAGGCGATCCGCCCGCTGACGCTCTCCTCGAGCGGTGCCACGCGGATCGCGCCCGCCGGCAGCTCGATCTCGCGATCGATGAGATTCCGCGCGAGCTCCATGCGCGCCGCGCTCGCGTCGCCGTCCTGCTTCGTCACCGGCCGGTCGCCGATGCGAAAGCGAAGATCGGTGCCCGCAGGCGTGGTCACCCGGACCTCCGCGTTGCGTGCCGCCTGCTCGAACCGCCGCTGCGCGGCCGTGAGCTGCTCGTAGTCGCTGTGCAGTATCACGCGCTCGTAGACGCGTGACATGGCCGGCGTGACGTCGAGCGGGCTCCCGTCGAGCGCGTAGGCCCCCGACCAGTGGAAGTGAATCGTGCGTCCGCGGCCCCCCCGGAGCACGTCCTGCATCGCGGCGTAGGCCACATCCCCCACCGCGGCCCCCGGCATCATGAGGGCGATGTCGACGGAGGCGAAGTGCGCCACGAGCCCCGCGCGGTCACGCCCGCGCGCCTCGCGCGTGAAGCTCGTCTCCCACGCGGCGGGTGCCGTCCCTCGCGCGGCGATCGCGCCCAGGTCGCGCGCTCCCGCGGCGCGGATGCGCTCGCGCAGCGTGGCCACGAGCCCATCCCACGCCCCGGGGACGCCAACGAGCAAGACGCTCTCGCCCCGCTGCAGCGCCATGCGCTGCATGAGGGCATCGGCCAGGGCGCGCATTTCCACCCCCTGCTGCGCCGCGAGCGCGCCCGGCGCAAGAGCGAGCGCGAGCGCGGCGGCAAGCCATCCGGAGCTTGTGGTCCTGTGCATGCGGAGCCTCCGTCCGGGACAGTCTCGATGATTGACGGGGATTGCGCCAGTGGCGGGCGAGGGGGAGAGCGGAGAGTTT
>DATIGO010000297.1:0-7062 GCA_035454665.1 Gemmatimonadaceae bacterium
CCTCCTTGCCGCCCTCCGGCTCGGAGACGACGCCTACACCGCTTCCATCCTCACGGAGCTCGAGGCCCGCACGGGACGCGAGGTGTCCGCGGCCGCCGTTTATATCGCGCTGCGCCGCCTGGAGAAGAGCGGCATGGTCCGCACGCGGATGCGGAAGGCGCTGGAGCGCAACGAGCGGCGCGAGCGCCGCTACGTGCGCGTGACCCCTGCCGGCGTGCAGCTCGCGCGCGAGGCACGTCGCCGCCTCGTGAGGCTCTGGGAAGGTCTGACGATGCTCGCCCCGGAGACCTGAGCGCCACGCGACCCATGACCGAGACGAGATCATGACCCCGGACGACTCCCGCTCCGCTCCGCCTCATCCGCCCGCGCTGCTGCGCCGGATCGTGCGCGCCTGCCTGCCTTACGAGGACCGCGAGCCGTTGCTCGGTGAGCTCGATGCCCTCCACGAGCAGCGCGCGCGGGCCCACGGCGCCGCGCCGGCCGCCGCCTGGTACGCTCGTCAGGCAGTCGGCTTCGTGGCGCGCGTCGGCGTCGTCCGCCTGGTCGAGTCGGCGGCCGGCCTGCGCTCGCTCTCGAGCGACGCGCGGGTGGCCCTGCGCTCCTTCCGCCAGCGCCCCGTGTTCGCCGTGACCTTCGCGATCACGCTCGCGGTGGGTACCGGCGTTCTCGCGACGGTGTACGCCGCGGCGCGCTGGGTGCTGCTGCGTCCCGTTCCCGGGGTCACCGCGCCCGACCGGCTGGCCACGATCCGGCTCGGCTTCGACCTGGCGCCGCCGCACGTGTCGTTCACGATCTCGCATCCGGACCTCCTCGACCTCAGGGAACGCCTGCCGCTGAACGGGGCGCTCGCCGCGTCGACGCCGATCGAGGTGGACCTGCGACCGGACGGCGCGCTTCCCTGGCGGGCCGTGGGCGCCATGGTCACGTCGAACTACTTCTCCGTGCTGGGGACGCGGATGGCGGCGGGGCGCCCGTTTCTCCCCGAAGAGGAGACGGCGGCCGTCGGGGAGCCCGTCGTGATCCTCTCGCACGCGCTCGCCAGGCGGGTCGTGCCCGGCGGCGCCGTCGTCGGGAGCAGGATCCGGGTGAATGGCGCGGCGGTCCGCGTGGTCGGCGTGACCCCGCCCGGATTCCGTGGTGCCACGCTGCCCGGTCGCGACGAGCTCTGGCTGCCCGCCGCGGCGCTCGGGATCATCGATCCGTCCGCCGATCCGCGCGCCAGCGCGCTCCGTGGCGAAGGGATCTGGCGCCTCGTGATCGGACGCCTGCCGCCGTCGGTGGCAGCCGAAGCGGTGTCGTCGGCCGCCGGCGCGACCGTGGCGGCGGTGCGCGCGGGGCACCGCGTGCATTCGTTCATGGCCCGGGACCATCGCCTCCAGGTCTTCCCGGGCGTGGGTCTCGATCCGTCCGTGCGCGCCTCGGTCCGCCGGACGCTCGCGCAGCTCGGCGTCGTGGCGGCGATCCTCCTCTGCCTCGCGATCGCGAATCTCGCCAACCTGGCGATCATCGAATCGGCGAGGCGCGGAACGACGACGGCCGTTCGCGTGGCACTGGGCGCGACCCGCGCGCGGATCGCACGTGGCGTCTTCGTGGAAGCGGCGCTCATCGCGGCCGCGGGCTCCGCGCTGGCGCTCTGGCTGGCCTGGCTCTGGACCCGGTGGTTCCAGGGCACGCAGCTCTCCGAGCACGGCGGCGAGCTGGGTGGGATGCACGTCGACGGGCGCGTGGCGCTGCTCACGGTCGCGGCAGGGTTCACCGCCGCCGCGATCGCGTCCCTTCGTCCGGCGATGTCGGTGAGGCTGCATTCGCTGGACCGGTTGCTCCGGCGTCGCACGGCGGAGGATCGCCCCGCGCAGAACGTCCGCTCGGTGCTCGTTGCCGTGCAGATCGCGCTCTCGCTCGTGCTGCTGATCGCCGCCGGCCTGCTTGGCCGGACCGTGGGCAACCTGCGTGGCATCGACGTGGGCTTCCGGCCCGACGGGCTGCTGACGTTCTCGCTCGATCCGCATCTTCACGGTCATGAGTCGGGCGAGCTGGATCGCCTGGTGCGGGGACTGGAGATGCGCTTCGGGGAGGAGAGTGGCATCGAGCGGGCCGGCTTCATCTCGCCGTCCCCGCTGCGCAGCAGCTACGTCACCGCTTCGTTGTACGGAAGCGACGACCCCGAGGCACCGCCGCTGATCGGGGCCGGCTTCTACGTCACGCCCGGCTTTCTCGCGGCCCTGGGCGCGCGGACGATCGCGGGTGAACGGGACTGGCGCGGCGACTCGGGAACGGTGGTCCTGACGCGTGGCACGCTGGCGAAGCTTCTCCCCGGCGTGACGCCCCAGGGCGCGGTGGGCCGCGAGGTCCCAACGCGGCGGAACCGCCAGGGACTCGTCCGGATCGCCGCGATCATCGAGGACGTGCAGTTGAGCGACATCACGCGTGAACCGCCGCCGACCATCTTCCGTCCCCTCGCGGAGCGTTTCCCGGGACTCTCGCTCACGGGTTTCGTCGCGGCGAGCCACCTGTCGACGGCGGCGACGACGGTGCGGAACGTCGTCACCCGGCACGCCCCAGAGCTGCCCCTCTTCGACGTGCGGACGGCGCGGGCCGCGGTGGACCTGCAGTTCGCCGACCGGCACGCGATGGCGCGCGTGGCATCGACGCTCGGGATCATCGGCCTCCTGCTCGCGCTGGTCGGACTGTATGGTGTGCTGGCGGCGATGGTCGCGGCGCGCCGCCGCGAGACCGGCATCCGGAGCGCGTTAGGCGCGACGCCCGCGGATCTCCTCGTGCGCACCCTGCGCTACGGGCTCGGGCCGTTGGCGGCGGGCGTGCCGGTCGGGCTCGCGGGCGCGGTCCTCCTGAGCCGGCTGCTGGCCCCGCAGCTCTTCGGCCTCGAGGCGCTCGATGGCGCGGCCTACGGCGCCGCGATCGGCGTGCTCGTGGTGTGCACGGTGACCACCGCGCTGGTTCCGGCGTGGCGCGTCGCGCGCCGTTCCCCGGCGGAAGTCCTGCGCGACGAGTAGCGATCGGCTCGTCAGGCGAGCGCCTTGCTCATCACGACCAGGTGCGCCTCGCGGCGCAGCCGTTCTCCCGCCGGGAACGGCGCGGAGCCGGTGTCCTCGTACCCGAGTGATCGATAGAAGCCCGGGAGCTCGCGGCGGAGATTCACCACGTCGAGGTCCATGAAGCGGCACCCCGCGGCCCGGCAGTGCGCCTCCGCCGCACGCACGAGGAGACGCCCGAGGCCCCTCCGCTGTCGATCCGGATCGACGGAGAGCAGCCCGAAGTAGCCGCGGTCCTTCCGGACTTCCACGAACACGGCGCCGGCCAGCCGGCCCGGCTCTTCGTCGTCGACCACGAGGAAGGCCGCGCCGGGGAGCGCGAGACGGCGCGCGACATCGTCGTCCGTCGTGCGATCGCCGACGACGAAGAACTCCTCCACGCGATAGGCACGATTGATCACGCGCACCAGGGCGGACCCGTCGGCGGGCGCGGCACGGCGGACGATCACGCGCGGCGGCGTTCAGGGTCTCCCGGACCGCACCGGATCGGCCGAGAGCACGGACCAGTCGCTGAGCGGCACATGCTGCGCGCCGACCTTGTGCGGCGTGAGGCCGAGTGCCTTGATCGTCCTGACCACGTCCCGCTGGTACGGCGAGGTCTCCGTGCCCTGCACGTAGTCGCCCGCCCAGAAGAACCGGTCGGGACCGATCCACGCTCCCACGGCGCCTTCCGTCGACGTGCCGCGCATCGCGTGAACGGTAATCGCGCCACCGGCAAGCCGCAGCGAATCACCCACGGCCCGGAACGACCACCGCGGGCGCGCGCCGGACGCGCGCAGCACCTCGAGCGCATCGGGCGCCAGCGTCCACCTCCGGTCCACGACCCGGCGCAGGAAGCCCTCGCTCATGCCGTGCGAGACGATCGTCGCCCCGCGCGCGACCCAGAAGCGCACGCCGCTGATGTGCGGCCAGGCGAGATCCGTCACGATCAGCACGATCGGGTACCGGCCCGGGAAGAGCCTGGCGATCCAGGCGGAATCGCCACGCGATCGTGCCTCGCTCGTGGTCGCGTCGAGCAGGAAGATCGTGTCGCGCTGCAGCGTCACCGCATGCGTGTACGCGGGCGTGCGGAGCAGCCAGGTATTGGCCGAGACGCGGATCGTATCTGGCGTGGAGAAGTCCCGCGCCGCCGGAGGAGCCATCGTCGCGGCGGGCCGTGACAGGTCCGGCGTGGAATCACGCGTAACGAGCGCCGCCGATCCCATCGCCGTGCCGACGCGGTGGTACAGCTCACCATCGTAGGTCAGGGCGGACGAGAGCGGATAGCGCCCGCCGCCATTCACTCCCCACCAGGTGTTCCAGAGGTATTCCGCCCGCACCTGGCCCCAGAGGTAGTGCGGATTCTCGCGCTCGAGCTTCACGGGGGTGGCGTCCGACGCGGAGAGGTGCAGCCGCTCTCCACCCAGCTCGAGCACGATGCGCGGATACTCGCGATGGATGCAACGCGCCACGACGCGCACCTCGGCGGCGCGCTCGCGCCAGTGCGCGAGCACCGACCAGGGATTGAAGGGCGCCATCGGGCTCGCGTAGCCAGGCGGCGGCGCCATCGCGATGACCATCGTGTCGCGTGTGACGTACGACGTGGTGGGCGAGAACAGCTCCGCCGGTCTGCTCCCTGGGGGCACCGCCCGCTCGACGGGCTGCCGGCCGGTGATGCCCGACACGGGATCGTACCAGAGCTGCCTGACGACGGTGTTCGGGACGAACGGCGGGTACATCCGGTCGCTCTGTTCCCAGAGCGGCACATCGTGGGTCACGCGCGCGCGCAGCACGCGGCCGTCCGCGGTGGGCGGGAGCACGGCGCCGGCGGCGCGGTCGAGCCACTGCACGGCGGATGCGCTGTCCGGCGCAAGCGCGGTGCAACGATCGGCGGGCGCGGCGGGGAGGAGCTGCGCCGAGGCGCGGCCCGGGAGCACGGTGGTCGCGAACGTGACCGTCGCGAGGAACAACGCGCGGTTGGGCAGGCGCGTGGGCCGGCCACGCGGAGCGTGGTGACGGGCGGGAATCGCAGGAATCGGCATGGCATCGAAGCTGTACCCGAGGGTCCCCGGGGCGCCATCGGCCGTGGCTGGAGGCGTTCCGGCAAGGGACGAACCGCACCGGCCGGTGTTGACGTCCTCGTAATGCGAATTATATTCACATTTAATGACGACCCGGATCCCCCGGCGCACCGCCGCCACCGCGCCCTGGCGGCACGGCGCCCGCCAACAGCGCAGTCGCCGGACCGAGGATGCGCTCTCCCGCGCGGCCCTCCGCCTCCTCCGCGAGCGACCCTTCGAGCAGATCCGCGTGGAGGATCTCACCAGCCGCGCCAACGTCGCCGTCGGCACGTTCTACCGGCGCTTCCGCGACAAGCGCGCCGTCCTCCACCTGGCCGACATGGGGTTCGTGAACGACTGCCTGGCGGCGTTCGACGCCGCGATGTCCGACGAACGGATGCGGAGCCGGAGCCTCGAGGAGATCGTCACCGCCTACATCACGGTCATGGTGACGAAGTTCCGGGAGCATCGCGCCGAAATCCTCCAGGTGATCCGTCACGCCGACGCCGGCGACGCCGGGGAGTACGCCGCGCGCGCACAGGCGTTCAACACGCACGTGCACGGCCGATTCCGCGAGCTGCTGCGGCGCCACGTCTCCACCATGACGCACCCGAGCCTGGAGACCGCGCTCAACCTGGCGATCTTCTTCGCCTCGGCGGCCGCGCGCGACGCCGTCTGGCGCGGCAATCTGAGGGCGTATCCGATCGCGCTCGACGACGCACGGCTCATCGCCGAGCTCACGCGCGCGTTCGTTGCGTATCTGCGCTCGTGACGCGCGGTTGCGGAAGGCTCGCCGTGGCCCTCGCCGCGTGCGCCGCGGCCGCGACGCCGGGACGGGCGCAGGATCTCGCCCCGCTCGACAGCGCGGTGCGCTCCCTGATGGCCCGCGACGCCGTCCCGGGTGTCGCGCTCGCCGTCGTGGCCGGCGACAGCGTGCTGGCGCTGCGCGGCTGGGGCCTGGCGCGCGTGGGCGATTCCGTCCGCGTGGATCCAGAGCGGACCGCCTTTCGCGTGGCGTCCGTCGCCAAGCTCTTCGTCGCCACCGTCGTCTCGACGCTCGCCGCGGAGGGCGCGGTCGATCTGCAGCGGGACGTGAACGACTACCTGCGGGGCTGGCAGGTCCCCCGCGGGCCGGGCGGCCCCATCACCCTGCACCACCTGCTCACGCACACCGCGGGACTCGACGAGCGGTTGATCGGGTACGCCGCCCGCTCGATCGACTCCATCAGGCCGTTAGGCGAATACCTGGCCGCCAATCTTCCGCATCGTGGATGGCCGCCGGGTCTCCTGACGGGCTACTCGAACCACGGGATGGCGCTTGCGGCGCACGTCGCCGAGACGGTCGCCGGGAGGTCGTTTCGCGAGCTCGCCGCCGAGCGGCTGTTCGGTCCGCTGGGAATGACGCGGACGCGCTACATGACGATCCCGGACTCGATCGCCGAGGTGGCCGGCAAGGGACACTTCTGTGACGAGACACGCTGCAGCGAGGCGCCCGAGATCTTCTCGCACCCGTATCCCGTTGGCCTCGCGTATTCCACGGCGTCGGACATGGCGAGGTTCCTGCGCGCGCTCATGGGGTCCGATACCGCCACGCTGCCTCGCGCGGCGCTCACGCTGCTGACCGCCCCGCAGTTCACGCACGACTCGATGCTCGCGGGGATGGGGTACGGCTTCTTCCGACAGCACCGGCGCGGGCGCCTGCTGCTCGCCCACTCGGGGACCGTACCCGGGACCAACAACCTGCTCGTGATCGTGCCCGAAGCGAAAACAGGGATCTACTTCGTGGCGAATGGCGGGCGCTCGCGCTTCGGCGAGTCGCTGCGCGACGCCCTGCTCGGCATGCTCTTCCCTCACGATGCGGCGCCGGCTGCGCCGATCGGCGTCGCGTTGTCGGCGGAGTACGTGCGCGCGCTGGCGGGCCCGTACCAGATGACTCGTTATGCACACCGGACCATCGAGGCCGTTCCGAC
>DATIGO010000298.1:0-6938 GCA_035454665.1 Gemmatimonadaceae bacterium
GGGGCGGGCGTACTGCTCCTCATCGGCCTGCCGATCATGCTGTTCACGGCCCGGCGCGAGCGGGAGCGTATCATGGCGCGGACGACGGGGTCGTCGGAGGCGACGGCCCACGGGCTGGCGGGCCGGCTCTTCACCTGGCGCGGCGCACTGACCGGTGGCGGGTTGGCGTTAGGCGGACTGGCGCTCGGCACCGCGGCCTTCATGGGCTTGCGCGCCGCGGGCGTGGGGCCCTTCGCAACGCTCGTATCGGCCGGGGTGCTCTCGGCCCGTGATCCGCTCGTGCTGGCCGACTTCAACAACCGCACGAGCGACAGCACGCTCGGTGCGTCCATCACCGAAGCGCTGCGGATCGACCTGACGCAGTCGCCCGTCGTGCGCCTGGTCGAAGGAAACGAGGTCACGGCCACGCTGCGGCGCATGGAGCGCGATCCCGCTGACGGGGTGACCGAGGCGCTGGCGCGCGAGGTGGCGCAGCGTTCCGGGGCGAAGGCCGTCCTGGCCGGCGACATCGTGCCGCTCGGATCGGGATACGTGTTGACCGCCCGGCTGGTCAGCGCAACCGACAGCAGCACGCTCCTGGGGGCGCGCGAGACCGCTGCCGACGCCGCAGGCCTCATCGCCGCCGTCGAGCGGCTGTCCCGGACGCTGCGGGAGGAGATCGGCGAGTCGCTGCGCACCATTCGCGCGGGGCACGCGCTGGAGCAGGTCACGACGAGCTCCCTGGCGGCGTTGCGCGCGTACTCGGAGGGACACCGCCTCAACGACCAGAATCAGGGAGCCGATGCGCTGCGGTACCTCAACCAGGCCGTCGCGCTGGACTCGAACTTCGGCATGGCGTGGCGGCAGATGGGAGTGATCCTCTCGAATCTGGGCCTGGACCGGCCGCGGATGCGCGAAGCACTCACGCGCGCGTACGCGCTGCGCAGTCGCATGCCGCCCCGCGAGGCGGCGCACGCGCAAGCCTTCTACTTCAGCACCGTCGAGGGGGATTTTCCGAAGGCAATCGCCGCGTACGAGCAGTTGCTGGCCTCGTGGCCGGACGATCTGATCGCGACCAACAACGCTGCGATCTACCATTTCTACCTCGGTCGCAATCCCGATGCCGAACGCCTGCTGCGCCACGCGCGCACCCTGCGCCCCAACGCGGCGATCTACAGCGGGAATCTCGTGGAGGTGCTCGTCAGGCAGGGAAAGTTCGAAGCGGCGGACACGGTGCTGCGGGATTGGGCGGTGCGGAGCCCCACGAACGCGTCGCGGTTCTTCTTCACGTCGGCGGTGTTCCGGGAGCAGGGAGATCTTCCCCGCGCGTATGCACTGGCCGATTCGCTCGGGACCGCCGAGGGCGAAGGTGCCGCGGAGTTCGGGATCTTCACGAAGGCCGAGCTGTTCCGCCTCGAGGGACGCTTCGCGGAGGCTGAACGGCAGGGCCGGATCCTCATGCAGGCCGCCGAGCGGGCCGGGCTCGTGGAGTGGTACTTCGACGTCGCCCGGAACAATGCCCTGGCCCAGGCGCTGATCCTGCAGCAACCCGATGCCGCGGTGCGGTCGATGGACGCCGCGCTCGCGAGGCACCCGATCGATTCCCTGCCGCCGGGTCGACGGCCCTATGGCGACGTGGCGACCGTGATGATCGCCGCGGGTCGCGTCGACCGGGCACGGGCCCTGCTGGCCGAGCAGGAGCGCATGGTGCCGGCGGAGCTGCGCGAGGGTGATGCCCGCGCGCATTACGCGCGGGCACAGCTCGCCCTGACGCGATCCGATGGCCGTGCCGCGCTGGACGAGCTGCGGAGGGCCGCGACCGGCCAGCGCTGTGTGATGTGCACGGCGTTCGACGAGGGACGCGCCTTCGAGCTGCTGGCCCAGACGGACTCCGCCATCCTGCAGTACGAGCGGTACGCGAACGGCCACGCCGTGGAGCTCGAGGGGCGGGATTTCCTGCTTCCCGCGGCGCTGCGCCGGCTCGGCGAGCTGTACGAGTCGCGGGGCGAGCGGGCGAAGGCCCTGGAGTACTATGGCCGCTTCGTCGATCTCTGGAAGAACGCCGATCCCGCGCTGCAACCCCTGGTGCGCGACATCAGGCGACAGATGGCACAGCTCACCGGCGATCCACCGCGTTAGGCGACCGTCCCACATCGCTGCGGCCACGCCGCATGGCGCACGACACGCCTCGCCCCCGGATCACCCGGCAAAAGCCCGGGCCCGATGAACGATGCCGAACATCACGGCGTCGCGGTGCCACCCCCTTCCTGCGCAGGAGAGGCACGCGCGCCGCAACAACTGCCGTGCCGAGGGGTGGCCTTCAGCACACGACACGATTCGGAAGGGTGGCGGGGCCATCCTTGCCTCCAAAGGCCACCGGCTCGCTGCACTATCGCCCCGGCGCCATCAGCAGAGCGTTGTTGAACAGCCCCGCCGTCCCGCGCCAGAAGGCGCGGAACAACGGATCGTCGCCGAACAGGACGACCTTGCCGCTTCCCACGTTCTCCACCGCGGCCCAGATCGCGCCCTTCAGCAGCCTCTCCGTGTTCCCGGGCCAGACGAAACCCGAGAGGGCGAGGGTGTCGCCCAGGAACGAGACGGGGTTGTCGCCGCGCCGGGACGGCTTGAGGAACGCGCCGCCGCCCACCGGTACGGGGAGATGGTCGCGCGTGTACCCGTACGTGAGCCAGTGCGTCCGATCCAGCGTGGCCCGCGCGATGATCCCGGGCACGGATTCGGGCCGCGCGGAGTCCGGTGCCGTGGGAGACACGACCGGCGGACCGGGCCGCGCCGTGGGCGAGAGGACCGTATCACGCGGCGTCGTGTCCTTCGCGCTATCCGCTTCGGCGCGGCGCCCGACTTCGCTCACCGTGGTGAGCGCCATCTCGCGCGCGGTGAGGAAGCCCGATGCGCCGCCGAAGGTGATGATCGCGCCCCCCTCGCGCACCCACCGCTTGATGCGCTCCGCGTCGCCGGCGCGACGCAGCATCGTGGCGCCCGATCCCTCGGGAAGGACCAGCACGTTGTAGTCGGCCAGATTCACGCGGCCCAAGTTCCCGAGATCCACGGGAACGACGGGATACTGCAGCTCGCGCTCGAGGTAGTGCCACGCCGCGCCGAAGCTGGTCTGCCCCACGCCATCGCCGGCGGCGAGGAGGATCTTCGGCACCTTGAGGGGCCGCACCGACTCGCTCCCGACGCCCACCCCCGCCGCGGAGAACGCGGACTGGACCGCCGTCACCTGGGCGCGCACGGAATCCGCCAGCAGGCGGATCCGGTCGTGCAGGGTAGGACCGTTGCGCTGGACGCGCACGACGAACGTCCCCGTGGGCCAGGTGCTGCCGTTGGCCTGTACGGGCTGCGATGCGGCGCCCACGGTGAACCCCTCGCGGAGGAGATAGAGCGCGAGCCGCGTGCTGGACTCCTGGCCGCCCGGAAAGACGTATGCCGATTGCGCGCGCCCGCTCACGCTCCCGGCGGGGAGCGTGGCGTCAGGCATCACGCGTGTTCCCTGCACCGCGGGCGTGTCTTCCGTCCAGGCGGCGTCCACGCCAAACGTGAGCGGGATCGACCAGGCGGTCACATCGTAGAACTCGTAGCCCTCGGTCGTGGCCTGCTCGCCGCGCCGGCGGTTCCGCTCGTAGCGATCGAGCTGCCGCCGCGCGAACGCGGAGTCGAGGACGGCGCGGGGCTCCAGCATCGCGGTAGCCAGCCGCGCCTGCGGCTGCGCCAGATCCACGACGTAGCTCCCGGCGGGGAAGGTGCGCCGCGCCGCGGCGCCGCCCATGTAATCGTGCGCCGTCGCGGAGGTGAACGGGGCGTCCGTACGGGTTACCTCCACGCCGCTGCGGGCGAGAAGGCGTGCCACCTGCAGCGCCCGCGCGGGGTCGCCTGACGAGGCGAAGACCACGCGCTTCATGGGGCGGTTGCGCACCTCCGCCATGCCGCTGGCCCGGAACTCGTGGTAATCGGCGAGGCGCTCCGCGCGCCCCTCCGCGAGCACGCCGAGCGTGGCCATCGACGCCACGAAGTGGTGGGCAATCCCGTCGGCGAAGGTGGTCACTGTGCCGTCGTTCTTGCGCAGTCGCAGCTCCGGCCCGCCGTCGGTCTCGAAGGTCATCCCCGTCGCGCCGGAGAACGAGGGCCAGGCATCGACGTACCCCGGATAGAAGAAGTCGAAGATGTCGCGGTTGTAGTACTGCCAGCCGTGGCGGTCGAAGGCCGTGGCGTTGCCGCGCCCGAAGCGCTCTTCCCACTTCCGCTGCCAGGGCCCGAGGTTCTTGTTGAGCGGATCGGCGGTGGGCGGGAAGAAGTACTGATCGGTCGTACTGTGCAGGTCGACCACGAGCTGGGGATTCCAGCGGACCATTACGCCGATGAGCGCGCGGGTCTCGAGCTGGCTCTGCGCGACGAAGTCGCGGTTCATGTCGAAGCGGTAGTGGTTGAAGCGCCCCCAGATGCTCCAGGGCTCGGTCTGCTCGAGCGCGCCGGGGTCGTCGCTCGCCACCGCGACGGAGTTGTTCCACGCGGCGAAGCGCTCGTGGCCGTCGGGGTTCTGCGAGGGATTGAGGATCGTGACGACGTTACGCAGGATCTCGAGCGTGGCGGGTTCGTCGGAGGCCAGGAGCTGAAAAGCGGTGTGCATCACCGCCTCGAACCCGGCGGGTTCGTTGCCGTGGATCGAGTGCGAGAGGAGTGCGACGGCGGGAGTGTTGCGAGCGATCTCGGCGGCGCGCGTCGCGTTCGTGGCGCGGGGATCGGCCAGGGCGGCGAGGTCGGCGCGGATCTGGTCCAGGCGCGCGAGGTTCTCCGGCGCCGAGATGATCAGCACGCGCATGACCTTCCCCTCGGCGGTGGATCCGATGATCTCGGTGCGCACGCGCTCCGGGGCGGCCGCGACGAGGCGATCGAGGACGCGCTGCTGCTCATGGTACATCGTGTGGCGCGTGCCTAACGGATGGCCCAGGAGCGAATCGGGACGGGGCACCGCGGCGCGGTAGGGGCCGCGGCCGTACCAGTCGAAGGGCTGCTGGGCGGCGAGCGGCGTGGCGCAGGCAAGGACCAGGACGAGCGAGAGACGACGGGACATGGGTCCGGGGCGCAAGGTGAGTTGAGGGAGCATCGCGGAATAATGGCCGGGGGGGAGAGGAGAGGAAGGGCTGTCGGGGCTGGATGCTGGTCGCGGGTTGCTCAAGCTGGTTGCCGAGTGGGGTGACTCGGTCATCCCGAGGCACCGCAGGGGATGAGAGCCTGCCCCGGGCGATCGCAAGCGAGGGGATCTGCTCACGCTGTGCCTGGGCCGGCCTCGAGGGCGGGGAGGGCGGTGTCGCTCTTTGCGATTCCGCCTCCACCCCTGCACCTTGGGACCGACCATAACTCACCTCCGACCCCGGAGCTCACGATGTCGCGGATCCGGCGCTCTCTGGAACTGGCCGTCCTGGTCCTGGTGTCCGGACTCATCGCGGGATGCACCCCTGGCGAAGGGGTGGGCGCGCAGGGTGGTGCGGGGCCGCTGGCGCGATTTCAGGACCCCGACCGCCGCGCGAAGCTCGAGCGGGCGCTCCCGGCCATCGACTCGCTCTTCCGGGCCTTCGCCGAGCGATCGCGCGTTCCCGGGATCGCCTACGGGGTGCTGATCGATGGCGAGCTGGTGCGACTGGGGACAGCCGGGGTGCGCGACGCGGCGTCGCGAGCGCCGGTCGACTCCCATACGGTCTTCCGCATCGCATCGATGACAAAGAGCTTCACCGCCCTCGCGATCCTGAGGCTGCGCGACGAGGAGAAGCTCTCGCTCGACGACCCGGCCGAGCGCTACGTCCCGGAGCTCGCCGGCCTGGACTACCCCACGACCGACTCGCCGCGCATAACGATTCGCCACCTGCTGTCCCACGCGACGGGATTCCCCGAGGACAACCCGTGGGGCGACCAGCAGCTCGATGCCACGGACGACCAGATGTCCGGAATGATGCAGAGCGGGATTCCCTTCTCGAATCCGCCGGGCATGGCATACGAGTACTCGAACTACGGCTTCGCCATCCTGGGCCGCATCGTGACGCGCGTATCGGGCATGCCGTACGCCGAATACGTGGCGGCGAACATCCTGCGGCCGCTCGGGATGTCCTCGACGACCCTGCAGCCGGCGTCGGTACCCGACGGGCGGCGGGCGCGCGGCTATCGCTGGGAGGACGAGCAGTGGAAGGAGGAGCCGCCGCTTCCCGACGGCGCCTTCGGCGCCATGGGCGGGATGCTCACTTCGATCCACGACCTCGGTCGCTACGTGGGCTTCCTCCTGGCCGCATGGCCCCCGCGTGACGGTCCGGAGACCGGCCCGGTTCGCCGCGCCTCGGTGCGTGAGATGCAGCAGATCTGGCGGTCGCGGCCCGCCCGCGTCGCGCGCGGCCGCGACGGCAGCACGCAGCTCAACGCGGGTGGCTACGGATATGGCCTTCGCGTCGGCCAGTCCTGTGGCTTCGACCACATCGTCGCGCACACGGGCGGCCTGCCCGGTTTCGGATCCATCATGCAGTGGCTCCCGGAGCACGGCGTGGGGATTATCGCCTTCGGCAACCTCACCTACACGAGCTGGGGCGGCGTGGTGACACAGGCCTTCGACCTGCTCTCGGCCACCGGCGCCCTCCAGCCGCGCATGCCGGTCCCCTCTCCCGCGCTGGTCGCCGCGCGGGAGCACGTGTCGCGCCTCATCAATGCCTGGGATGACGGGCTCGCGGACAGCATTGCGGCGATGAATCTCTATCGCGACATCTCGAAGGACCGGAGGCAGCGGGAGATCGAGGCGATCCGCGCGCAGACCGGCCCCTGCCGGCCCGGGAGCGTGTTCCTCGTGGAGAACGCGCTGCGGGGGCGGTGGTCGCTGCGCTGCGATCGCGGCGCGGTGAGTGTGGCGATCACCCTCGCTCCGACCGTGCCACCCAGGGTGCAGTATCTGCGCGTCGAGCGCA
>DATIGO010000299.1:0-2665 GCA_035454665.1 Gemmatimonadaceae bacterium
TACTTCTATCCCGATCTCCCCAAGGGATACCAGATCTCCCAGTTCGACCAGCCCCTCGCGACCGGCGGCGCCCTGCTCGTGGACGGTCCGGACGCCTCGCCGCGACGCATCGGCATCACGCGCGTGCACATGGAGGAGGACGCCGGCAAATCGATCCACGACCGCTACCGCGGTGCGACCGCGGTCGATCTGAACCGGAGCGGCGTCCCGCTCATCGAGGTCGTCACCGAGCCGGATCTCCGCTCGCCAGTGGAGGCCGGTGCCTGGTTGCGGCAGCTCAAGCTCCTCCTCGAGTACCTCGAGGTGAGCGACGCCAACATGGAGGAGGGAAGCCTGCGCGTCGACGCCAACGTGAGCGCGCGGCCGCACGGCGCCGCGGCGCTGGGTACCAAGACCGAAATCAAGAACATGAACTCGTTCTCCGGCGTGGAGCGCGCGCTGGAGGCCGAGTTCGCGCGGCAGTGCGCGCTCCTGGACCGCGGCGACACGGTGCGGCAGCAGACGATGCTGTGGGACGCCGCGCGCGGCGAAGTGCGACCGGCGCGGACGAAGGAAGAGAGCCATGACTATCGCTACTTCCCCGAACCCGACCTCCCGCGGCTGCAGCTCGACCCGGGGTGGATCGCGTCGGTGCGCCAGGCCCTGCCCGAGCTTCCCCGGGACCGGCGCGCCCGCTTCCGCGAGCAGTTCGTGCTCAGCGCCTACGACGCCGACGTGCTCACGGCCGACCGGCGCCTCGCGGACTACTTCGAGGCGGTCGCCCGCAGCCACGGCGACGCGAAGGTCGCGGCGAACTGGGTGATGGGCGAGGTCCTGGCCGTCCTCCACGACGCGCGCCTGACGATCGCGCGCCTTCCCGTCACGCCACCCGGCCTTGCCGCGCTGCTCGATCTCACGCGGGCCGGCACGGTGAGCCACAGCGCGGCCAAGCGGATCTTCAGCCTCATGGTCACGAGCGGAGAGTCGGCCGCGGTCATCGCCGAGCGCGAGGGACTGCTCCAGGTGGGCGACGATGCGCAACTCGCCGCCTGGATCGACGCGGTGTTCGCCGAGCACCCCGATGAGGCACGGCGATTCCTTGCCGGCGAGCGGAAGCTGCTCGGTGTGCTGGTCGGACTGGTGATGAAGGCCTCCGGCGGACGCGCGGACCCGCGCCGGGTCAATCAGCTCCTGAGCGCGCGCGCCGCCGCCTGACGAGCCGGCGCCGGGCGGCCTCAGCCCGTCGCGCCGACCCGCGTGGCGTACAGGGGGCGCTCGAGCTGCCGGGTGTACGCCAGCAGGGACGGCGGCATGCCGAACTCCCGTCCCGCCTGTGCCAGGACCTCCTCGTCCCCTCCGGTCCGGAGCGCCGCGCGGCGCACGCGCTTCGCCATCCGGAGGCGCGCCTCCCCGGACGGGTCGAGCTGCATCGGCTCGGCGCGGTCGAGTCGCACGAGCAGGTCCACGATGAAATCGAAGGCGCGCTCCAGGTACGTGGAGATCTCGTCGCTCGTGAGGTCCCAGCGGCTGCGCTCGAGCATGAGTTGAAATACCCGCTGCCACGACTCCATGTCGGCTGCGCGCACCATCCCGCGAAAGATCCGGCGGTTCGTGGGCGTGCTGAAGATCGTCGGGCTCAGGATGCGATCGAGGTGGCCGTCGGCGCGGCTGTGATCCAGGAGAATCAGCTCGCGCGCGCGGCGCGGCGCTCCGTCTCCCAGGTGCGTCTCGAAGCGGTTCTCCCAGTAGCTGTGCCCGATCCCGACCGTGCTCGACGTGATCGCGAGCTGGTGCGGCACGAAGTAGTTGTGCGCCACGGCGTCGGCCGCGAGGTGTGCGAGGTACCCGAAGGAGAAGGCCCGGAGCGGCTCATCGCGCGCGCGGTCCAGGATGTCGAATCCCACCGGCCAGGAGTGCGAGTGCCGTCCCGCGGCCGCGTACTTCTTGGCGATGCTCGTGTCCGCGGCGATCGAGCCGTAGAGGAAGTCGTACGGAAACGCCCCCAGGAGCGCGGCGAGATCGGGAGGAAGCAGATGCAGCGACCGCAGGAGGGCCTCGCCCAGGTAGACGTGCGTGCCCGGCGTCCAGGCATGCGCGGTCTCCGGGAGCATCGCCACGAGCGCGATGCCCGCGAGGAGCGGGAGCAGCAGAGGCGCCGCGCGCCTCACTGGCGCTGGCGAACCCGCGGGCGGATGCGCGGCCGCTCGTCGTCGTCCCGCGCGCGATCCCGGCGGCGGCCGTCCCGGCGCAGCAGGCGCGAGCGGCGCTTCTTGCGCGGCCGGAAGAGCCCATTCCGGCCGGCGAAAAAGAGACTGCGGCGGAGCGCACTCGCGCCGACCCGCAGACCCCGCATGGTTCCCACGGAAGCGGCCACGAACTCCTCGGCCTCGTCCTGCGCCACGTCGACCAGTGCACCCAGGCGGTAGAGCCGGTCCTCGGCGTCCGCCACCAGCGACCGCACCCCGTCGTTCACCGCGCGAACGGTCGCCCCGATCTCTTCGGCGTCGCCGCGCAACGTGCCGGTGATCCCCTTCACGTCGTCGGCGACGTTGCGCACGCTGTGCGCCGCGGCCGACAGCTCTCCATAGGACGAGTGCAGGAGCTGCGTGAGCTCGCGCACCCCCTTCCGCAGCGCCAGCAGCGCCATCACGATCGCGATCAGCAGTCCGAGGACCGCGAGTGACAC
>DATIGO010000300.1:0-5280 GCA_035454665.1 Gemmatimonadaceae bacterium
GTGCACGGCTATGCGCCCAGGCGCGTTACCGCCCGGACCAAGCGTCACGCTCTGGATGGTTCCGTCGTAATACTCGCCCACGCGCACGCCGATCGTTCCCGACACCCGGCGGTGCGCGCCTAACTGGTACGACACCGCAACGTCGCGGAACGTGTACCCACCGGGGACGATGGGCACGGGCGATCCGGCAGGTGTAAACGAACTGCGCAACATCTCGTGGTTCTGCGTGACATCCAGCGTGAACTGGTCGCTGCTCTCGAACTCGGTCCCGAAGTGGCCCTGGAACACGCGAGCATCAACCCGGCCGGCTCCGGTCTCGATGTACTCCCCTGACCCGCTCCACGTGAACTTCCGGACGCTCGGGATACCGCTGGGCCGCGGGCTGAACCGCAATTCGCCGAACGACCGGGAGAAGTCGGTGCGCCGGATGAAACCGACCTCCGGGTTGAAGTTCGCGCCTACCGACAGGTGTTCTGCGCGAGCGCCGTACCGATCCGCGTTGTAGTCGATGCGCCCTTCGTAGCTCTGGTCGTCGCCCCGGAGTCCGGTGGTGGCGGTTCGCGCCAAATACGCGCCCAGGCTCACATCCCTGGACAACCCGAACGACCCGTCGATTCCATACGCCTGGTTGGAGCCCGTGCCCAGGGCAGACGCGGAGCGGTTGGTCGCCATCAGGCCAATCGCGCTCCGACGCATGACGTCGCGCTTGACCCGCAGCACGGTGAAGTTGGTCGCTTCGGTCTGCGAGATCGGCTCGTCGGACGCCTGGATGTTCATGATCCCGATGGCGTACGGTCCCAGCTTTCCGGTCACGCGACCGCCGGCATCGATCGGGATCACGCGCCCGGCGTTGAGGCCGACGCGGCGCGAGTAGAAGAGGTACGGAGTGTCGCTGGTGTTGGCGCTCCCCCCCGCGCCGACGCCACCGCGCGCGAAGTCGAAGACGCCGCGCCCCTCGAGAAAGAAGTCGCGCTTCTCGGGGAAGAAGAGGCTGAAGCGGGTGAGATTCACCTGCTGCTCGTCGATCTCCACCTGCGCAAAGTCGGTGTTGACGGTGAAATCCGCTGTCAGGTTGGGCGTGATCGAGTACTTGAGGTCCCCGCCGATCGCGCTGCCGAAATCATTGGATATCGGGGGAGTCCGCACGCGATCGGTCTCGACGCGCGAAATGACGTAGGGCTTGAGCTCGAGATTGAGTCCCGCCGGGGGGAGATCGAGGCCGACCAGCGTGCCGCCCGCCGAGACGCGGTTCAAGGCCTGCGGTCCCGCCAGGCTCTGCGGCACCGGCGTGAGATACCCCCACTCGTTCCGGCGCCGCACGGCGCGCCGCAGCTGGATCCCCCAGACCTGGTCCTGGCCCGCCCGGTACCGGATCGACTTGAGCGGGATCGCCATCTCCACGGTCCAGCCGCCGTCGAAGCGCCCGGTCTTCGAGGTCCAGACGGGATTCCAGTCGGTATTGGAGCCGCCTTCGTCGACGACCGAGTAGTCGGCGCGCGCGCCTAACGGATTGGTGTAGAAGGCGAAGCCGCTGCGGCGATCGTAGAAGGTGTCGAACATCGCGCCGATGTGGTCGTTGTTGCGCAGGCCGCCCGTGTCGCGACGGAGCTCGTTCGCGATCCACTGCTCCGGGGGCGCGGAGTCCCAGCACCGGCACGCCACGTAAATGTGCTGGTCGTCGTACAGGACCCAGACGTCGCTCCGTTCGGTCTGCGGCTCGCCGTAGCTGGGCGCGACCTGGATCAAGCCGCCGAAGGGCTTCTCGCGCGCATAGACCTCCTCGTCGAGCACGCCGTCCACCCGGAGCGGTGCCGAGAGCTTGATGGCGCGGACGGTGGCCTGGCCATCGGCCCGGCGCGTGATGGTCTCCGGCGCCTCGGGCGGCGGCGGGCCGTCGATCGGGGGCGACTGCGCGCCAGCGGCGTGAGTCCACGCCAGCACGAGAGTCATGCCGATGTGCCGCACCCCCCTGGACCGGGGCATCCACACCACCGCCTCCCGTCCGGGCCGAGCGGAACGCCATGGTTTCGCCCTGTAGGCGTCTGTCGCGTGGAACATCATTCCGGTCGGCCCTCGAATTCGGCGGCGAGCCAGAAGATATGGGGAATCGCAGGCTCGCGCTGCAGGCCGGATGACGCTCAGTGACGTTCAGCGATCCGGAAGCAGGGTCGTCCCCCAGGGCTCGTGGAGCGCCGCCCTGCATCGAGGCGATCGAGCTCCGGCGGACGGAGCTCCAGCGAAGGAGGGTCGGCCGGCGCGTTTGACGCGGGGAGGCCATGCGTGTTAGGATGGGCAGGCGCACCAGGGCGCATCCCGTCCGCGGGCAGGGCAGAGCCCACCTGAACCAGTCAGTAGTGACAGCGTCGATCTTCTTTCAGCCCGACGTGCGGACGCGGGCGCATTGAAAGGAGATCTCATGTCCCCCGCTCCCCGTCCCGGCGGCGACGCCGGCACTCCTGCTCCGCGCCGCGCCCTTCCCGAGCGCCCCTCGCTGGAGCAGCTCCGCCGCCAGGCCAAGGACCTGCTGCGCGCTGCGCGCGATGGCGACGCGACCGCGCTCGCGAGCCTGACGTCCGCCACGCGCGGCACCTCCGGTGCCCCAATCATGCTCGCACACGCGCAGCTCGCGATCGCGCGCGAGTACGGCTTCCCGAGCTGGCCCAGGCTGGTGAGCCACGTGGAGTCCGTCAACGGCGGTATCACGCGGCGTCCGCTCATCCGTCCCGTGGAGCTCGCGCCGGGCCGCCGGTGGAAGCTCGCGGATGGAACCGAGGTGTCGACCGACGACGTCTTCAGCCTGTTCGTCGCCGCGCGCGACGGCGACCCGGCGACGGTGAGGCGATTCGTGTCGCGCATGCCCTCGCTCGCGACGGTCGAATACAACTACACGCCGCCGATTCACTTCGCGGTGCGCGAAGGTCACCGCGACATCGTCGAGTTGCTCCTGAGTCACGGCGCGGATCCGGCGTATCGCAGCTATCCGTTCCAGGAAGCACTGCTCACGTTCGCCGAGGACCGTGGTCACGCCGAGGTGGCCGAGCTCCTGCGCGGGCGCCTCTCGCGCCGCTTCGCCCTGGGGCCCGGAACGCAGGCCATCATCGCGGCCGCGGCACGGGGTGATCTGACAGCGGTCGAGGCCGAGCTCGCAAGGCACCCCGGGCTCGCTCGTGTGGGCGACGAGACCGGCGACACCGCGCTCCACCACGCCGCGAAGCACGGGCACCTGAACGTCGTTCGCGCACTGCTGTCCGCCGGCGCGGACGCGGACGCGGTGCGGGGCGACGGGTACCGGCCGGTGCACTGCGCCCTGATGCCGAGCTGGTTCTTCCAGGTCAGGCTCGGTGCCCGCGAGAAGATCGCAGATCTGCTACTGCAACAGGGCGCTCGATACACGATCTTCATCGCCGCCCTCCGCGGCGACGACCAGTTCGTGCGCGACGCCCTCGCTCGCGATCGCTCCCTCGCCAACTTCGAGGATACCTGTCATCAGCGCGTACTGTCGGCCGCTGTGCGCCGGCGCGATGTCGCGATGACGCGGCTGCTGCTCGAGCACGGCGCGGATCCGAACCTGCCGGAAGAGGGCGCGCCGCGCGGGCTGTCGCTCTGGATCGCCGTGAACGATCGCGAGGCCGAGATCGTTCGCCTGCTGCTGGCGCATGGTGCCGATCCGAACGGCGACGTCGACTCGTCCGGCACCCCGATGTCGCAGGCGCGGGCAAAGAAGGACCCTGCGCTGGTCGAGCTCCTGCGCAGCCATGGTGGCCACTCGCCGGCGTCGTCGGAACGTGAGCGCGTTCATAGGCTGGTGGAGGAGGGAAAGCTGGACGAGGCGGAGCGGCTGCTTCGCGAGAATCTCCACTGGATCCACGACGATGAAGCCGGCTGGGGAGACGGCATCCTCGCCGGCCCCGCCCGCGACGGGCGCCACGACATCATCGCGATGCTCATGCGGCTCGGCGCGCGGGTGCCGCCGGTGTCGAAATGGGCGCCGTACTACTACTTCAAGCACGAGGCGACGGCGGCGTTCCTGCTGGAGCAGGGGATGGACCCGAACCACATGAACTGGCACCGGTTCACGCTGCTCCACCACATGGCCGCGGAGGGCGAGCTGGGGAAGGCGCGGTTGCTGCTGGACCACGGCGCCGACATCGACCTCATCGACGACGAGTACCGATCCACGCCACTCGGCGTTGCCGCGCGGCGTGGTCAGAGCGGGCTGGTAGAGCTGTTGCTCGGGCGCGGGGCCGATCCGACCGCGGCGGGCGCGCCGTGGGCGACGCCCCTCGCGTGGGCGACGAGGAAAGGACACGACCGCGTCGCGGATCTCCTGCGGGCGGGAGGCGCGGAGGACGGGGGGGCAAGCAGGGTCAGTTGAACGTCACGACGTGGCTGTGAAGCTCGAGGCCGGTCGAGTGCGTATCCTTGCTCGATTCCTGCACCACGCGCATCCCGGCGCCGATCTGCATCACCTGGTCACTCGTCAAGGACAGCGTGTGTGAGTGTCTGCCAAGCCCCCTGATGTCGAGCACGAGGGCCTCTCCCGCGTCCAGCACGGGGCGCTCGAGCCTGGCCTCGTGCGGCGCGTCCGCATGGTTGTCGGCGATCGCGCCGAGGACCGGGCACGAACGTGGTGGTGACGGGCTCGCGCAGGGGTTCTCGACCGGGGCTTTCGTCTCGGGTCCGCTCGGGCTGTCCGACCCGCCGCATGCCACGCCTGAAATGGCAGCGCCGATAAGCAGGAGCGTAAACGCACGGCCACCAATCCCTCGCATCGTCACAGGCCTCCGGATTCAGGCCCCTCCACTCGGTGCTGGCGCGGAGCGGCCTCCGTCCCGTTGGGTGTACGGCGGTGAAGTTGGCGGCGCGTGCTGATCGGCGGCTGATCACCGGCTAACGGGGGACTGATCGAGTCGCGGGCGGTCGCGTTCCCTCCCGCGCGGGCGGGCGGACCGTTCAGCGGACCGTCCGACGTGGCTGGACAACCAGGAGGATACGAGCGGGCCGATGTCACGGCCTGGACGCCGGGGCGCCGGGGTCGCCGACCTGTTCCAACGCCGCGCGCGCACGAGAGACGTAAGGCGCCGCGTCGCACTGCCGGTAGAGGGACAGCGCCACCTCGAGATGCCGGCGCGCCGCCTGGGCATCTCCCCCAAGCGCCCGAAGGCGACGGCCGAGCTCGAGGTGCGCATCGGCGAGCATGATCGGCGACTCCTGGCGCTCCGCATAGGCGATGCTCTGCGCAAACAGATCGAGCGCGCGGCGCGGGTGCCCGGCCGCGTG
>DATIGO010000301.1:0-5876 GCA_035454665.1 Gemmatimonadaceae bacterium
CCCTGCCGCCGACAGCGCGACCCGGCTCGTGCCCGTCGAGGTGGCGCTCGGCGGCGTCACGGCGCAGCGCCTGCGTCCCGGGTACACGGTGCGCGCGACGTTCGCGCTCGATCAGCGCGACGATGCGCTCCTCGTTCCCACGCACGCGATCTCCGGGCCGGCGGGGGCGCGGGCGGTGTACATCGTCCGCGCCGGCGTGATCGAGCGCCGCGCGGTGAACGTCGGCCCGGACATGGGTGGGCGGAGCGAGGTGTTCGAGGGGGTGGCCGAAGGCGACTCGGTGATCGTCTCGGGCACGTCGCTGGTGCGTGAAGGCGCGAAGGCGCGGGTGGTGGAGCCGTTGGGTGACCGGGTCCCGCAGGCGCGTCCGGTGGATTCGCTCAATTCCAGCACGACCGCGTCGCGTCGCGGTGGAGGATCAGCCAGGTGAGCGAAGGAACAGGGGAGAAGGCGGTGCGGGACGTGAGCGAGAAGCGCCGCGGGATCGCCAGCTGGTCGATCAGCCGTCCGATCGGCACGCTCATGATCACGAGCACGCTGCTCGTGCTGGGCGTGGTCTACGTGGGACGCCTCCCGGTCGACCTGCTGCCGCGGATCGTCTATCCGCAGGTGCGCGTGTTTGTCTCGAATCCCGGCGTGGAGCCGGCGGTGCTCGAGGAGACGATCGCCAAGCCCCTCGAGGCCGCGCTGGCCACGACCGAGGGCCTGACGAGCATGCGGGCCGACGTCTCGACCGGCTTCGTGAGCATCACGCTGGACTTCCAGTACGGCACGAACGTCGACTTCGCGCTCACCGACGCGTCCAAGAACGTCGAGCGCATCCGGAGCCGCCTCCCCGAGGAGGCGGATCCGCCCAACGTCAACAAGTCCGACCCATCGCAGATGCAGATCTTCCAGGTCGCCTTCTCCTCGGCGACCCGGAATCAGATCGCGCTGCGGCAGTGGGTCGACCAGCGGCTGCGCCCGCAGCTCCTCTCCGTGAACGGCGTCGCCGCCGTGGAGATCTTCGGAGGCCTCGTGCGCGAGATCCAGGTCGAGCTCGACCCGGATCGCCTCCGCGGCTACGGGCTCTCCGTCTCGCAGGTCATCAACGCGCTGCGCAGCGAGAACCAGGATCTCGCGGCGGGACGCATCAACACCCCCGAACGCGAGATGGTCGGCACCACCGCTGGCAAGTTCCGCACCGTGGCCGACATGAAGGGCGTGCTGCTCACGGCTCCGAGCGGCGCGCGCATCCCCTTGAGCGAGATCGCGTCGGTCCGCGATACCAGCCAGGAGCAGCGCAACTGGGCGCGCCTGAACGGCGTACCGGCCGTACGCATCGGCATCCAGAAGCAGCCCGAGGCCAACACCGTCGAGGTCGTGCGCGGCGTGCAGGCCCGCCTCGAGCAGCTCGCGTCGAGCGGCTACGTCCCCGCGGACATCAAGCACGAGGTTACCTACGACCAGTCGGGCTTCATCAGCGACGCGCTGAAGTCGGTGCGCGACGCGGCGATCATCGGCGCCATCCTGTCGATGCTCGTCGTCATCGTCTTCCTGCGCTCTTTCCGCAAGACGTTCATCATCGGCGTCTCGATCCCGCTGGCCATCCTGTCGACGTTCGTCATGATGGGCATCGCCGATCTCACGCTCAACATCATGTCGCTGGGCGGGCTGGCCCTGGGCACCGGGCTCCTGCTCGACAACGCGATCGTGATGCTGGAGAACATCTACCGCCGGCGCGAGCTCGAGGGCCTCGACTCCGAGGAGGCCGCGCACGTCGGTGCCGCCGAGGTCACGAGCCCGGTCGTCGCGTCCACCACGACGAACCTCGCGTCGGTTGCGCCCTTCCTGCTCATCACGGGACTCTCGGCGCTGATCTTCCGCGAGCTCATTCTCACGATTTCGTTCGCGATCCTGGCGTCGCTCCCGCTCGCGCTTACGCTCATCCCCATGCTCGCGGCGCAGCTCGGCAAGGTGCGCTTCTCGAGTGGGCTCGAGCGCGCACGCCCGCTCCTCGCGTTCGAGCGCGGTTTCGACCGTCTGCTCGGCGGGTATCGGCGCGCGGCCACCGCGGCCGTCCGCCTGCGCTGGGTGATGATGGCCGGGGTCGTCGGGCTCGGCGTCGGGGCCTGGTACCTGTCCCGGACCTACGCCTCGGAGTTCCTGCCCCAGGTCGATGACGGCACCGTGTCGGCGAACGTGCGCATGCCGCCCGGCGCCACGCCGGCGGCCGGGAACCGGATGTCGCTCGAGGTCGAGCAGATGATCAGCGAGATGCCGGCCGTGGCCAGCGTCTTCGCGAACGCCGGCGCGGGCCGCGGCGGCCTCGACATCCGCCTCACGAAGGCGACCGAGCGCGAGATGACCGCCGACCAGTGGGTGCAGACGCTGCAGCGTCGCGTGGACGAGAAGGGCTTTGCCGGTGCCCGCGTCTTCGTGCGGCCGCCGCGCATCCGCGGCCTGCGCACCTCCTCCTCGGGCACCGACGTCTCGGTGGCGATCGTGGGCGACCAGCTCGAGCAGCTCGACGAGATCGGCAACGAAGTGGTCCGCCGCCTGCGGGGCATCCCCGGCCTCGAGAACGTGCAGGTCCAGGCCGACGAGCCGCGCCCGATGCTCTCGATTTCGCTGGACCGCGAACGCGCCCGCACGCTCGGCCTCGACGTGGCGGCCGTGGGGCAGACGGTCCGCACGGCACTCGACGGCACCATCGCGACCCGTTATGCAGAGGGGAACTTCGAGTACGACGTCCGCGTCCTCTTCCCGCGCCACCGGTTCACCAGCACCGCGGATCTCGGCAACATCATGCTCTTCCCGGGCGGGCGCGCCAACGCGCCCGTCTTCCTCCGCGACGTGGCCACCGTCAGCCCCGCCATCAGCCCCGCCACCATCCGCCGGGAGAACCAGAATCGCCGCATCGAAGTCAGCGGCGACGTCATCACCGAGGTCGCCCCCATCGGCGCCGTGACCGACTCCATTCGCGCGCGGCTGACGGACTTCACCCTTCCCGATGGCTATGGCCTCATCATCGGGGGCGAGCAGGAGGCCATCCAGGACACGAACTCGCAGATGGTGCTGATCATCGGCCTCGCGATCTTCCTGGTGTTCGTGGTGCTCGCCGTGCAGTACGAGAGCCTCCTCGACCCGCTCATCATCCTCGGCGCGGTGCCGCTCGCGCTCATCGGCGTGGTCGCCATCCTCGGCATCACCGGCACGCCGTTCTCCGCGCCGGTGCTGCTGGGCATGATCATGCTGGCGGGCATCGTGGTGAACAACTCCATTCTCGTGGTGGAGTTCTCGAAGCACTACCACCGCGAGCGGGGCGTGCCGGCCGAGCAGGCCGTCGTGGAGGCCGGTGTCGTCCGCATGCGCCCGATCCTCATGACCACCTTCACGTCTCTCGTGGGCGCCATGCCGCTCGCCCTCGGCCTCGGAGACGGGGGCGAGCTGATGCGACCCCTCGCGATCGCCGTGGTCGGCGGTCTGGCCGTGTCGTCGCTCCTCACGCTCTTCGTGGTACCGGGGCTGTACGTGATCCTGCACACGGCGGGCGACCGCGTGAAGGTGTTCGTGCTCGGCAATCGCGCCCGCCGCGTTCCTGCCAGCGGCGAGGTCGCGGGGGATTGACCCGGCGCTTGTCATCCCGCGCGTAGCGAGGGATCTTCTCGAGCCCCATCGCGGGGCGGGAGCAGATCCCTCGTCGCCAGCGCTCCCCGGGATGACGGGATCGAGCTCACACATCGCGACGACGAGCGCGAGCGACCGGAACCGGCGGCGCCGCGAGTCAACCCTCGGGGGCCGTTGGGCTGCCCAATGGATCATCCCGAACCACGTACCGCCATGCGGAACCCCTTCCCCCAGCTCGCCCTCGTCGCGGCGTCCCTCATCGCCGCCGCGTGCGGATCGGCCGGCGCCTCGCGCGACGCCGATCGCGCCGGCCTCATCACCGTCTTCGACTCCACGGCGGACAGCATCGTCGCGCGCGTCGACGGCGAGGTGGCCACCACGGCCGTGCGCCGTCTGGTGGAGGAGATGCGCATCGCGCCCGCGATGGACGACACGTCGCTCTTCACGAACGTCTTCGAGTTCGACGTCGACGTGGCGGACCGAATCTGGGTCTACGACGCCGCGTCGCACCGGATCTTCCTCTTCGGCCGTGACGGCGCGCTCATCCGCACCGTGGGACGCCAGGGCGCGGGACCGGGCGAGTTCGCGCAGGGGAACGGCATGATCGCCCTCCCGGACACAGGGCTCGCTGTCTGGGACTCGCGCAACGCGCGCGTTTCCTTCTTTACCAGCTCGGGCGACTTCCGTGCGAGCTGGCGCACGCCAGCGGGCTTCTCCACCAGCAACGGCCTGATCACCGACCGTTCCGGTGCGTACTGGCTGCGCCGACCGGTCACGGCGCCTCGTGAGGGCGAGATCCTGGGACGCATGGGGCTCGTGCGGTTGGGACCCGACGGCGCGCTCAGCGACTCCACGGCGCCGCCCGACCTCCCCGTATCGCGCGACACCTATCTCGCGGTCAGCAGCGACGGCCGGTCCCGGTCCTCCACGAGCAACAGTTTCGCGCCGAATTACCACTGGCAATGGCATCCGGACGGCTACTTTGTCGCGGCGCACGGCGGCCGCTACGAGATCGTGCTGGCACGTCGCGAAGGGAGACCGGTCGTGATCCGGCGCAGCATGCCGCCCGTCACGATCCCGCCTGACGAGCGCAACGAGGAGCAGGAGCGCATCACGTGGCAGATGCGGACGGTGCAGCCCGGGTGGAGCTGGTCCGGTCCGGCGATTCCGGAAACCAAGGCGCCACTCACGCAGCTCTTCATCGCGCGCGACGGGCGCATCTGGGCACGCGTGGCCACGCCCTCCGAGCGCATCCCCGAGGCCGAGCTCGACGCGCCCCGCGAGAAGGGGCCTCCCGTCAGGCACTTCCGCTCGCCCGTCGTGTGGGAGGTCTTCGCGCCAAGTGGTCGATTCCTGGGCCGCATCCCCTTCCCGCCGCGGACGACACTCATGGAGGCCGATGGTGACATCGTCTGGGCCCTCGGCCGCGACGAAAACGACCTCCCGGCGCTCGTGCGGTTCCGCGTCGACCCCGTCCTGTAATGGAATACCAGGAGCTCGCGCCGCCCCCTCCGCTCGACGAGGTGGTGCACTGCTTCTGGTTCCTGCGTGACCCCGACGGCGGCGCCGCCGGCGCGCCGCCCCAGACCGTCGTGCCGGACGGCCGTCTGGAGATCGTGATCCACCTCGCCGAGCCGTTCGCCTTCGTCGACGGGGCCGGGGTGCATCACCGGCAGGCGCCGGTACTGATCGGCGGGCAGTTGACGTCCCCGATCCGGCTGGCCGCGCGCGGTCCGTCGGACGTAGTGGGCATCCGCTTCCGCACCGATGGGGCACGCCGCGTGCTGCCGTTCCCCCTCGCCGAGGTGACGGGCGGCGTGGTACCGCTCGCCGAGCTGCTCCCGCGGCTGGCGGGAGCACTCGCCGACGCCGCGGCCTCACGAGAGGAGGCCGCCGCCCGGGCGGGCGCCCTGTCGCGGATCCTGGGCCGCACCGCGCACGTGGAGGCGTCCCCGGTGCTCTCGTCCGCCGTTCGTTCGTTAGGTGCACCGCGCGCGCCGCGCCTCGAAGCCCTGGCCCGCGAGCTGGGGGTGAGCGTGCGGACCCTCGAGCGCCGCGTCCGGGACGAAGTGGGCCTCTCCCCGCGCGACCTGCGCCGCGTGCTCCGGTTCCGCCGCGCCTTCCGGCTGCTCGACGGCACGCCCCAGGGAGCCTGGACCCGCGTCGCCCTCGCCGCCGGCTACTTCGACCAGGCGCACCTCATCCGCGACTTCCGCCGCCTGGCCGGTGCTCCGCCGTCGGCGTTCTTCCAGAGCGATCCGGATCTC
>DATIGO010000302.1:0-15862 GCA_035454665.1 Gemmatimonadaceae bacterium
TTTCACCGGCATGGGGTGGTGGCTCTCGGAGCGCCTCACCGCGGTGGTGATTCCGGCGAAGGGGGAGGCCTTCATCGTCACGCCCAGGTTCGAGGAAGAACGGACCCTCGAGCAGACCCGGACCGGACCGCTCGGTGCGAATACGCGCGTACTCACGTGGGAGGAAGACGAGAATCCGTACCGGCGGGTGCAGCAGGGACTTCGCGATGCCGGGCTCATCACCGGTGTCATGGGAATCGAAGAAACGGTGCGCTTCGTGTTCAGCGAGGGCGTGGCGAAGGCGGCACCGGCGATCCGCCTGACGAGTGCCACCCCGGTGAGCGCGGGATGCCGGATGGTGAAGGACGAGCACGAGCTGGCGCTCATGCGTCTGGCCTCCCAGGTGACGCTCAAGGCGTACGAGGCGGCCTGGAAGTCGCTCCGCGACGGCATGACCCAGAGCGAGTTCGCCGATCTCGTGGCCAAGGCACACCGCCAGTTGGGCTTCGAGGGTGACGCCGGTGTGCAGGTCGGACCCTACTCGGCGCTGCCGCACGGCTCCGTCACGCCGCAGACGATTCACGAGGGCACCATCCTGCTGATCGACGGCGGGTGCAAGGTGGAGGGATACTCGTCGGACCTGTCGCGCACCTTCGTGCTGGGCAAGGCGACGGACAAGATGAAGCAGGTCTTCGAGATCGAGCTCAGTGCGCAGACGGCGGCGCTGCAGGCGGCGCGCCCGGGCGTGGAGTGCCAGGCCGTCGATGCCGCTGCTCGCAAGGTCATTGAAGACGCGGGTTATGGCCCGGGTTACAAGTACTTCACGCATCGCGTGGGACACGGCATGGGAATGGACGGCCACGAGTGGCCCTACCTGGTGAAGGGCAACACCCTCCCGCTCCAGCCCGGCATGACGTTCAGCGATGAGCCCGGGATCTACCTCCCCGGAGAGTTCGGGGTGCGTCTCGAGGACGACATGGTGATCACCGAGGCCGGCGCCGAGCTCTTCACCCCGCAGAGCCGTTCCCTGGAGGAACCGTTCGCGACCGGTTCCGCCTGACGTCCTCGGGTGCGTCAATCCCGTCAGCCGCGCGTCTCGGTCTGACCCGCGTAGTGATCGGGAGCGCTCGCGCCGGGGGCGTCGTCATGCAGGACCCGAATGGCAGGCGTGTCGAGATCGTCGTACTGGCCACGTCGCGTGGCCCAGAGGAACGCGAGAACGCCAAGCAGCACGACCAGCAGGGCGAGCGGGAGAACCAGATAGATGATGCTCATGCGGCCTCCCCCGCGAAGGACCGGCCACGCCACGCCGCGAGCAGCACCGTGAGCGAGCTCGCCGGCATGAGGACGGCGGCGATCAGCGGATTGATCGCACCAACGACGGCGAGTGTGGCGCCAACAACGTTGTACGCGAGCGAGAAGGCAATCCCGCGACGGATGATTGCCATCGTGCGACGAGAGCCCTGCGTGAGTTCGATGAGCGACGACAGCCCGGGTTTCGTGAGGTAGATGTCGGCGGTGGCCAGACAGGCCTCGGCTCCGCCGTGAACACCGATGCCCACGGTCGCCGCGGCGATCGCCGCCGCGTCGTTCACCCCGTCGCCGACCATGACGACCGGTCCGCTCATCCGGGCGCGCTCCACGGCGTGCAGCTTGTCCTCGGGCGTGAGACCGCCGCGACACTCGCCCGGGGCAAAGCCGAGAGTGGACCCAACGGCGCGGACCACGTGCTCGTCGTCGCCGCTCAGGATTCCCAACCGCCACCCGCGCGCGCGCAGTGCATCCAGGGCCTCACGCGTGTCGCACCGCAGCGCGTCGCCGAACCCCGCGCGCGCGACGACCACTCCGTCGACCGCCACCCACACCGGCGTCAGGGCTCCGTCGATCCCGGTTCCCTCGATCTCGTCATCTCCCCAGGGCGCCGTACCTCCCCTGTCCTCCCGAGGCGCCGTACCTCCCCTGTCATGCCAAGGCGCCGTACCTCCCCTGTCCTCCCGAGGCGCCGTACTTCCCCTGTCATCCCGAGGAGCCGAAGGCGACGAGGGATCCGTTCGTGGTGCGCCGGTGATCAGCCACGGAGCACGGCGAAGAGCTTCCTCGGTCGCTGGTGCTCCTTCAGGACGAGCGTGCGAGGTGACGAACTTCGGCGATCCCACCACGATCTGGTGCCCGCTCACGCGCCCCTCGACACCGCCGCCGATCACGTGGCGCGACCACTCGGGCACCGGCGCCGGCTGGTTTCCGAAGGCCGCTCGCACCGCTGCGGCCAGGGGATGCGTCGACTCGCGCTCGAGCGCCAGCACGAGGGGCTTGGGCCACTCCGCTCCTTCCCAGTGCACGAGAGACGTTCGTCCCTCCGTCAGCGTACCCGTCTTGTCGAGGAAGAGCGTGGCCGGCTTCGAAAGCGTTTCGAGGGCTTCGCCTCCCTTGATGAAGATGCCGGCGCGTGCCGCTCGTCCGATCGCCGCCGTCACGGCGAGCGGCGTGGCGAGGGCCAGCGCACAGGGGCAGGTCACCACGAGCAGCGCGATCGCGTTGTCGATGGCCTGCTCGGGATCCCGTCCCGTCCAGAACAGGAACGCGGTCACGGCCAGCGCGACGACGACCGCCGTGAACCATCCCGCCAGGCGATCGGCCAGCTGTACGACCGGAGCCCGCCGGCCTGCGCTCTCCTCGACCTGCCGAAGGATGCGCGCCACGCGTCGCTCCTCCCCGGCCTCGGTCACGCGAACCCGGATCGGCGAGGCGACGTTCAAGGTGCCGGCGAATACCTTGTCGCCCTGCCGGGTGAAGACGGGATGCGATTCCCCCGTCAGGAGTGCGACGTTCACGGCCGATTCGCCCGATGCCACGACGCCATCCGCCGCAAACGATTCGCCGCTGCGCACCTCGAGCAGGTCTCCCGGCACGATGGCTTCGGCGGGCACCTCGCGGGCCACGCCATCCGCGCTCAGCACGCGCGCCGTGGCGGGCGTGAGCGAATAGAGGAGCTCCGCCGCATCCGCCGCCGCGCGCTGCCCGCGCTGCTGGAGGTACCGTCCGCAGAGAAGCAGGAAGACCAGCATCACCACGCCGTCGAAGTAGATCGGCCCGGTGTCGGTCACGGTGTTGATCGCCCCGCGCACGAAGCCCGCGCCCAGCGCAATGGCGATCGGGAGGTCCATGTGCAGCGTGCGGGTGCGCAGAGCGGCCCATGCGCTCTGGAAAAAGACCCGTCCGGGACCGATCAGCGCGGGCGTGGCCAGCGCGAGGCTCATCCAACGGAAGAAGCGCGCGATCGGCGCCTCCATCCCCGACCACCAGCCGCTGTACAGCGCGAGCGCGGCGAGCATGACATTGGCCGCGAGGGCGCCCGACACGCCGATCCGGGCCAGCGCCGCGCGATCCTCCCGGCGCCGGAGCTCCTCGCGTCTCATCCCGCGGAAGGGGTGTGGTGGATAGCCCAGAGAATCGAGTGTCCGCGCGACGCGCGAGAGCGGCACGGCGGCGGAATCCCACTCGACCGTGGCGAGCGCGCGGCGCACGTTGAGCTCCGCGCGCGCCACGCCAGGCAGGATCAGGGGCACGCGCTCCACCAGCCAGACACACGAGCCACAGTGCACGCCCTCGAGGTACAGTTCCACGCGCGACAGCCCGTTCCCCGTGGCCTTCACGTACAGCGCGTGGAAGGCCGGATGGTCGAATTCGTCGAATGTGCGCCCGGAGGTGGTCACGGGCCGATCGCGCCGCTCCGGCAACTCGTAGTACTGCCCCAGTCCGTGCTCGCGCAGGATGGCGTATGCCGTTCGGCAACCGGCGCAGCAGAACTGGCGCGGCGCGGCGTCGTCCATGAGACCCCGCGGCACGGGCAGCGCGCAATGCGCGCAACTCACCGGCGGCACGGCGACCCTCGTGGTCGGGGCGCCGACGGAACTCGCGCGGTCCGGCACGGCGGGCGCCACGTCAACGCCCCCCGTGATGTGCCGCGTGCGGCGGGCGGGGAGCGTCCTGCGGAGGGATCATCCGCAGCCGTCCGGCGATCATGAGCACGCCCAGCACGACGACCACGGAAGCCGCCACCACCGGCAAGCGCGAGCGCCAGGAACCGAACAGCCGCTGCAGTCCGAGGCCGATCGCCAGCATCACGGGAAGCGTGCCCGCCCAGAAGATGGCCATGACCAGCACGCCGCGGACCGGACTTCCCGTGCCACCGGCCACGGCGACGAACGCGTACAGCCAGCCGCAGGGGAGGAGTGCGGTGGCAAGTCCGGTGGCGCCGGCACGCGCTGGGGACGGCAGGCGCCGCACGCGGGTCATCGCCGCGGTCACCGTCCCGCGCAAGGCCGGTGGCGCATGGAGCCACCGCACGCGCACGCCGCGCCAGGCCAGGATCGTCGAAGCGCCCCACACCACCATCAGTCCGCCCGCCAGCACGGCGGCCAGCCGCGCCACACCGGCCAACGCGCCGATGCGTTCCACGCCCGCGCCTAACGCTCCTGCGAACGCGCCGAGCAGGAGGTACGAGCTCAGACGCCCGAGGCTGTACGCCAGGTGCGGCCCGAATCGCGACGATCGCTCACCGCCGGCGCCCGTGTAGAACGCCACGAACGGACCGCACATCGCCGCACAGTGCGGGCTCCCCAGCAGGCTGGCCAGCAGGACGCCAAAGGCTGTTCCCATGGGATGATGCGGCTACGGCGTCCCCGCCCACGCCTCGAGCCGGTGCCGCGCCGTGAAATGGTCGGCGCCGCGCCGCACGTCGAAGCGCAGCTCCCAGAGCCCGGGCCGATGCATCGGCAGCCTGGCGACGTAGTCGCCGGCCGGAACGCGCCGCAGCTCGACATCGAGTGGCTCTCCCGCGCGCGCGTTGTGCAGGGCCTGTACGGTCACCGCCGCATCCACGAGGGGATTCCCGGACGGGTCGCGCAGCGCCACGCGCAGCTCGGCGCCGGAGTCGGGCGATATCGTCGATAGCGTGGGGGTGAGCTGCCACGCCAGCGTTCGGTTGCGCTCGCGCTGCGCCAACTCGTCGTCCCACCGGAGGGCCTTCTGATAGTAGTTCGCCTCGATCGCGAACGACGGATCCGCGTTCGCGATCCGGATGATCCAGACATTCGCTGCCACGGTCGTCCCGAGGATCACCCCGACCGCGACCGGCCACCCCGTGCCGCGCCTCATCGATCCCCCTCCTTCTTCCCAGACGCGCCGCCCCCGCTCTCCCGCCCCGGCCCCAGCAAGGTCCACGCAAAGCCGCCACGGAAGCCACGCTCGTCGGAAACCGAAACGGTGACCTCGCGCTCGCCGCGCGCGAAGGCGCTCGCCGGCAGCAGCACGAAGAGACTCGTCGTCTCCGTCCGTCCGCGCGCCACCGGGAAGGGGTTCACCGGAATCACCACGGTCCCGACCTCGGCGTCGGTGACCTGGAGCGTGTACCGCTGATCGCTGGCCGTCCTGTTGGTGATCTTCACCCGCACCTGGTTCATCACGCGTCCATCGGGCTCGATCACGAACGGCGCGCCCACGCCACGCAACAGCACCACGTCCGCATCGGCCTTGGTGGTGAGCTGGAAGACGAAGGTGCCCAGAAAGAGCGCCAGGGCGGCGGGATAGATCACGGTCCTAGGGCGCAGCCTGTGCTGGAGCTCCCCCTGGAGCGCCGCCTGCGAGCCGTAGCGGATCAGGCCCCGGGGCTTGCCGATCTTGTCCATCACCGCGTCGCAGGCGTCGATACACTGCGTACAGTGGATGCACTCCATCTGCAGGCCGTCGCGGATGTCGATCCCGGTCGGGCACGTCGTGACGCAGTTGCCGCAGTCGATGCAATCCCCTGCAGACGGCCCGCGCCAGCGCGGGATCGTACGTCACGATGAGCGAGCTCCGGTCGAGGAGCACCGACTGCCAGCGGCCGTAGGGGCACGCGATCGTGCACGTCTGCTCGCGGAAGTACGCGAAGTCGGCGAAGACCAGTCCCGTGGTCACCGCCATCACGGCGAACGACGAGGGATGCTCGGCAGGCGATCGCGTCACCCATACCGCGAGCTGGTCCACGCCCACGAAGTACGCCAGGAAGGTGTGGCCGAGCACGAGCGCGATCGCGAGGAAGACGGCGAACTTGAGCAGCCGCCGCGGATTGAAGCGATTCCCCGAGCGGTCGATCGCGAGCGAGCCGTGCGCGCCGCCCTCGATGAGCCGCTCGATCGGGCGAAAGAGGAATTCCATCCAGACGGTCTGCGGACAGGCCCAGCCGCACCAGACGCGGCCGAAGAGCGCCGTCAGCAGGAAGATCGTGATGATGATGGTGGCCAGGAACAGCATGAACAGCACGGTGTCGGTCGGCAGGAACGTGTAGCCGAACAGCGTGAACTCACGGCGGGGTGCGTCGAGCAGAATGAGCGGCTTCCCGTTCATCGTGAGGTGGGGAATCGCGAGGTATACGATCATGAGCACCCACGCGACGACCTGACGCCGCCGCCACCACCGTCCGGGGGAGGGCTTCGGCCGTACCCAGCGACGCGTCCCGTCCTCGTTCAGCGTGGGCAGGACGCGACCCGCGGCACGGGGCGGCGTCGAGGCGAGTGCGGCGGGAGCAGCGACGGCGCTCATCAGTTCGTGCCCTTCGTTCCCTCGGGCGGCCTGGGATTGGCCGGATTCGTGCCGCGCAGTGTCGCGACGTACGCCGTCACCGCGTTCACCTGCTCCGGACGCAGCACCTTCCCCCACGCGGGCATCCCCCTGGCGAGCACGCCCTCGGCGATGGTCTTGTGTACGTCGGGGAGAGCGCCGCCATGGATCCACGCGTCGTCCGCGAGATTGGGACCGATCAGGCCACCGCCGTCGGCGCGATGACAGGCCGCGCAGTTCTGCGCGAAGACCTGCTTCCCGTTCGCGACGGTTCCCGCGTCCTGCACGAGCGCCGCGAGCTGTTCGGCGCTCGGACCGGCAGAAGGCTGCGCCGCCTGCGCGGCCCGCGCGCGCACCATGTCGGCCTCGTACGCCGCGATGCGTCCCGGACCCCGTCCGATCCCCGGTACGTTGAGCCAGTAGAGGATCGAGAAGACGATCGTGGCCCAGAAGATGATCACCCACCAGCGCGGCATCGGGTTGTCGTACTCCTGGATGCCGTCGTAGTTGTGGTCCAGCAGCCGGTCCTGATCCTGGTCGGGCATGGCGATTCAGTCTCCGCGATCAGTCGGTGGTGTGCGCGTCTCGTCATCCAGCGGGAGGCGGGAGGCCCGTTCGAGGGCACGCCTCCGTGATGGCGCGTAGATCCGCCAGAGGATCACGAGAAAGGCCAGGAAGAAGAGGACGAGCGCGATCTCCGCATAACGCGAGAGGCCCGCGCCGGACATGATCTCCGTGAGGCTCATCGCTGACCTCCCGGAGGGAGACTCGTGACTGGTGTCTCGGGACCCGGCGGCGCGCTCGTTGCCCGCGGCGCCATGACCACCGGCGCCGGGCCCTGGATGTCGCGGCCGAGTCGCTGCATGTAGGCGATCAGGGCGACGATCTCCCTGCGCTCGAGTCCGGGCTCACCGCCGCCCTGCACGATCGACGCGGCCACGCGCTCGGCCTGGGCGCGCGCCTGCGCCGGGGCGTCGTGCACCGCGTCACCGTACGGGACGCCGAGCATGGCCATCGCATCGACGCGCCGCTGGATTCCTTCGAAGTCGAGCTCGGCTGCGATGAGATGGCCGTATGCCGGCATCATCGACTTCGGCGAGATCGCCCGCGGATCCTCGAAGTGGCGCAGGTGCCAGAGGTCGGGGTACTTGCCGCCCACGCGCGCCAGATCGGGACCGATACGGCGCGAGCCCCAGAGGAAGGGATGCTCGTAGACCGTCTCCCCCGGCTTGGAGTATTCGCCGTAGCGCTCGGTCTCATACCGGAAGGGGCGCACCATCTGCGAATGGCAGTTGACGCATCCCTCGCGGATGTAGAGGTCGCGGCCCGCGAGTTCCAGCGGCGTGAATGGCTTCACCGCGGCGATCGTGGGCACGTTCGAGCGGATGAGGAACGTCGGGATGATCTCGAAGAGCGACGCGACGATCACCGCCAGCGTCGTGAGTACCGTGAAGGTGACGGGGAGCGCTTCCCACCGGCGATGCCAGCCGAAGGACATGAAGCGCGCCCAGGCGCCGGCTGGAACCGGCGTGCCGTGCGGGACCGGTCCCTTCGGGGGCTGTGGTTGGAGCGGCGGCGCCTGGACGACCGGCACATCGTACGTCGCGGGGCGCTTCCGCCACGTCATGAAGATGTTGTAGGCGAAGAGCGCCGCGCCAATGATGTAGAGCGAGCCGCCGGCCACCCGCACCCAGTACATCGGCACCAGGCGGGCGACCGTCTCGACGAAGTCGGGATACGCGAGGCGACCGGTCTCGTCGAAGGCGCGCCACATGAGGCCCTGCGTCACGCCCGCGCTGTAGATCGCCACGACGTAGAGGATGATCCCGAAGGAGCCGATCCAGAAGTGCGCGTTGGCCAGCGCCTTCGAGTGGAGCGGCGCCTGGAAGAGCCGCGGGGCGAGCCAGTAGATCATCCCGAAGGTGAGGAAGCCGTTCCAGCTCAGCGCGCCCGTGTGCACGTGCGCGACCACCCAGTCGGTGTAGTGGGCGAGCGCGTTCACGCTCTTGACCGAGAGCATCGGCCCCTCGAACGTGGCCATGCCGTAGCCGGTGATGGCGACGACCATGAACTTGAGCACCGGGTCGTCGATCACCTTGTGCCACGCCCCGCGCAGCGTGAGCAGGCCGTTGATCATCCCGCCCCACGAGGGGGCCCACAGCATGACCGAAAAGAGCATGCCCAGGGTCGAGGCCCACTCGGGGAGCGCGGTGTAGTGCAGATGATGCGGGCCGGCCCAGATGTACATGAAGACCAGCGTCCAGAAGTGCACGATCGAGAGCCGGTAACTGAAGACCGGCCGGCCGGCGGCCTTCGGCATGAAGTAGTACATGAGGCCCAGAAACGGCGTCGTGAGGAAGAACGCGACGGCGTTGTGCCCGTACCACCACTGCATGAACGCGTCCTGCACGCCGGCAGACACCGAGTAGCTCTTGAGCGCGCCGGCCGGCAGGGCGAGGTTGTTGAAGATGTGCAGGATCGCGACCGTCACGATGCTCGCGATGTAAAACCAGATCGCGACGTAGATGTGGCGCTCGCGTCGCCGGACCATCGTGCCGATCACGTTCACCGCGAAGAGCACCCAGACGACCGCGATGGCGATGTCGATCGGCCACTCGAGCTCCGCGTACTCCTTCGCCTGCGTGAAGCCGAAGGGCAGGGTGAGGGCAGCCGCCACGATGATCCCCTGCCACCCCCAGAAGTGCAGGCGGCTCAGCGTGTCGGAGAACATGCGCGCCTTGAGCAGCCGCTGCGTGGAGTAGTAGAGCCCCGTGAAGATCGCGTTGCCGGCGAAGGCGAAGATCACGGCGTTGGTGTGCAGAGGCCGAAGACGTCCGAACGAGAACCACGGGGCCAGGTTCATCGACGGCGTGGCCATCTGCAGCGCGGCGATCAGTCCGACCAGGAAACCCACGAGCCCCCAGATGATGGTGGCCCACAGGAACTGGCGCACGATCGCGTCGTCGTAGCTGAAACGGTCGAGGCGGGACGCGGAGGTTGCCGCGCCGCTCCCCTCGAGGTCTTCGCTGTCGCTCACGTCTCCCCCGATGCAGGACGAGTCGCGACTACGATCGCGCACGGGCGGGGTGTGAGGGGTCAGGAACGTCTTGGCGCGATGCCGGGGATTCCCCTACGGGCCGTCGGGCTTGTGAGCCCCATCCGGGGCAACTCCATCACGGTCCCCAGGTCTCAGGCAGCAGGGGGCCCGGGCGACGCGCGCCCGAGCCATCCAATTCCAGACTCCCGGTGTCTCAGCCCTCAAATACCCACGCTGCCTTGTTCCTTTACCTCCAATGCCTACATTGTAGGCTATATGGCGCGCGACTCCAGCATGGCCCTTGGTGAGTTCGAGCAGCTCGTCCTGCTCGCGGTCCTGTCCCTCGGCGACGCGGCCTACGCCGTCCCCGTCAGACGCGAAATCCAGCGCGTTGCCAGGCGCGCCGCGAGCCGCGGCGCCGTCTACGTCACCCTGGACAGACTCGAACAGAAGGGGTTGTTGACCTCGGTCGTCGGGGAATCCTCCCCGGAACGCGGCGGTCGCGCGCGACGCTATTACCGCGCGACTCCGCCGGCCCTCGCGGCGCTCCGGCGCCACCGGGTGTCGCTCGAACGCATGTGGGCCGCCGTGGATACCGCGCTGGGGAAGGCCTGACCCGTGACGATCGCAACCAGGATCCCCCGGCTCGTGCACCACCTGCTCGCCCGGGCCGTGCCGCCGGCGATGCGCGACGAGATCATCGGCGATCTCGAGGAGGAAGCTCGCGAGCGCCAGGAGCGCCACCGGGTGGGCCGCGGGCGCCTTGCCCTCTGGTGCTGGGTGCAGGCGCTTCGCATCGCGGCCCGCTTCGCGCCGGGCCGGCGCGCCTGGCGGCGGGAGCGGCCGAGGGCGCGCCCAGCAGGCGTCATGAGTCTCTTCCTGCGCGACCTTCAGTTCGGCGCGCGCGGCATGCTACGGCGACCGGGCTTCACTCTGGTCACCACGCTCACGCTCGCCCTTGGCATCGGCGTCACCACGGCGATCTTCAGCGTGATCCATGCCGTCCTGCTCAATCCGCTCCCGTATCCCGATGCCGATCGCGTCGGTCTGCTCTGGCAGCGCAACCTGTCGCGTGGGGCGGAGCGCGACCTCGTCGCCCCCGGCAACTTCCTCGACTGGCATCGTGAGGGACGGGACATCTTCGCGCACCTCGCCGCGGTCAGCCCGTGGGGGCTCGAGTATGTCGAGGAAGGAGAGCCCGAGAGCGTTCCCTCACTGCTCGTGTCGCGCGGCTTCTTCGAGGCACTGGGTGCGCGACCGCACCTCGGGCGGCTGCTCGTGGCCGACGACTTCGGCGGTACCGACGAGAACGCGCGCGGCGGCGGAGCGCAGGTGCTGGTCTTCACGCACGAGTACTGGCGGCGCCGGTTCGGCGGCGATTCGACCCTCATCGGGCGCACCGTGCGCTTCAGCAACACCACGTTCACCGTGGTCGGTGTGCTCGAGCCGGGGTTCGAGTCGCCGGTGTATCCGGGGCGCGACATCTTCGCGCCGCTCAAGTGGTGGCCCGGGGCCGACGAGAACCGCCAGAGCGCCTATCTGGGCGCCGTCGCGCGGCTCAGGGACGGCGTCACGCTCGACGCGGCGCGGCGGTCGCTCGATCTCGTGGGGTCGCGCCTCGCGGCCGCGCATCCCCGTGACAACACGGGACTCGAGATCGCCTGGGTTCCGGTGCGAGAGCAGGTCGTCGGACGCGTGCAGCGGCCGCTCCTCGTCCTGCTCGGCGCGGTCGCGACGATCCTGCTCATCGCCTGCGCGAACATCGCCAACCTGCTGCTCGCGCGCGCCACGGAGCGCCGTGGCGAGTTCGCGCTCCGCGTGGCGCTCGGCGCCGAGCGCGGCCGCCTCGTCAGGCAGCTCCTCACGGAGAGCCTGCTCCTGGCCACCGTGGGGAGCGTGGCCGGGCTCGTCCTCGCTCACTGGACCGCCCGCTTCGTCCTCGCCCTCGCGCCCAGGAGCATTCCGCGGCTCGACGAAACCGCGCTGAACCTGCCGGTGGCGGCGTTTGCCTTCGGCATCACGCTGCTCACGGCGGTCCTGATCGGCCTCGTCCCGGCGTGGAGCGCCACGCGCTCCACGGTGAGCGGCACGCTGCGGGAGAGCGCGCCGGCGACCTCGGGGAGCGCGTCGCAGCATCGGCTGCGCGGCGTCTTCACCATGGCGCAGGTGGCGCTCGCGATGGTTCTCCTCCTGAGCGCGGGGCTGCTGATGCGGAGCTTCCAGCAGCTGTTGAATCGTGAGCTCGGATTCCGCCCCGAGCGGCTGCTCGCGATGCAGATGTACGTCTGGGTGCGCTATCCCACGCCCGAGGGGCGGATCGCCTACTTCGAGCAGGTGCTGGATGCCGTCCGGCAGGTGCCCGGCGTGAATGCGGCGAGCATCGCCCAGACTCCTCCGTTTCACCCGGACTATCCGCCCGCGCGCGTCGCGCGCGAGGGCGAGTCGATGAGCGAGGCGCGTCATACCGCATGGGGGACCATCGCGGCCCCGGGATACTTCGGCGTGGTCGGCATTCCTCTGCTTGCCGGTCGCGAGTTCGCCGCGGCCGATGGGCCGGGCGCGACGAACGTCGCCGTCATCAACCACGCCATGGCGCGGCGGCTCTGGGGCGAGGAAAGCGCGATCGGGAAGCGATTCGTCGCGTCGGTCACGCCGGCGCCGGTCACGCTGGAGGTGGTCGGCGTCGTGGGAGACTTCCGCCAGCAGGGGCTCGACGACGAGCCGCGTCCGATGTACTTCCAGCCGCACGCACAGAATCCGTCGGGGGCGATGGTCATCGTGGTGCGTACCGCCGCGGAACCCACGTCGCTGCTCGAGTCCGTCAAGCGAGCGGTCTGGTCGATCAATCCGACCCAGCCCTTCTACGCGATCGGTACGTTGGAAGAGCTCATGTCACGATCCGTGTCGCAGCGGCGTTTTGCGATGGTATTGCTCACGATCTTCGCGATGCTCGCGGGGGTGCTCGCTACGATCGGGACGTACGGCGTGGTGTCATACATCGCCACGCAGCGTCGCCAGGAGATCGGGATCCGCATTGCCATGGGTGCGCGACCGGGCCAGGTGCTCTGGGCCGTGTCGAAGCAGGGGCTCGTCTGGATCGCCGCGGGTGTGATGATCGGTCTCGCACTCACCCTCATGACGTCGCGTCTGTTGCGCGCGCTGCTGTACGAGATCTCGCCGACCGATCCGCTCACACTGGCCGGAACGAGCCTTCTCCTCCTCGGCGTGGCCGCCGCCGCGTCATGCGTCGCCGCCCTGCGCGCGTCGCGGATCGATCCGGTCACGGCGCTGAGAGGCTATTGATCGCACTCGACACTCCCTGGCGTCCGTGATCGCTCCTGGACCGTTCCACCAACCGAGTGGGAAAGGTTGGACGCGGATGCGTCGGATGCCACGGAAACGGCTGTCAACCGCGACTGAACTGTTGAGGAGATCGGCGCGACGACGGCCCGGTACTGGGCACCCCTCGGAGAATGCCGGTCGTGAAGCACGCCAGCCTTTTCCGAGGCATCCGGAGCATCCGCGTCCAACCTTTCCCACTCGGTGGCAGCAATAGTGCCCGGAAACGACGACGAGGAAGGAAGCCGACGCGCTTCCGGCGTCAACAGTCTCGCATGCTTCAGCCTGGGTTCCCGCCCCGAGCCGATGGGTGCTCGTTATGTGCCGGCGGGCGCTCTCGAATGGACGCCGGAGGGTCACGCTTCGGAGCGATCAGCCGGAAGAACTGGGGTTCTGGTCCGAAATGCAGGAGTAGCCCGACTTCGAGTGTGGTCGCTCGCAAGTAATTGTAGAGCTGGCGCGGCGCCGACTTGTGCAGTTGGGGGGCCGACTTGGTTTCCACCACGAGCTTGCCGTCCACGATGAGATCGAGACGCTGCTCGGCGAGGAGATCCCCCTTGTAATAGATCTGCACGGCGACCTGCCGGCCCACTCGGTGCCCCCGCGCACGGAGCTCACGTTCGAGCGCCATCTCATAGATGTGCTCCATGAATCCGAAGCCGAGGGTGTTGTAGACCTCGAAGAAGGCACCGATCACCGAGTGGGTGAGGCGTTCCTCGAGGAGTTTGTGCTTCCGCATTCCGGAAGGCTACCTGGATGCCGATCCGGCGCCGTCATCATCTCGTTGCACGGCACATCAAAAAAACGAAACGGGGTCAGAACGGCTCGGCAGGACGTCTGACCCCGTTGGCCTCGGCCCTCCGCCGCACTCAGGGCACCGGCCGCTCCGGCAGCAGCACGAAGCGCGCGTAGCGTTGCATGTCGAGGAAGCGCCGTGCCGCGTCGCGGATCTGTTCTCCCGTGAGACCGTTGATCAGCGTCTCGTACGTGAGCAGCCCCTTCGGGTCTTCGCCGTTTTCGTGCCGGGCCCGGAGGTTGCTGGCCCAGTAGCTGTTCTCCTTGAGCGAGACCTCGTGCGCGCGCAGCTGTTGTTCGCGCACCTTCTGCACGTCGGCCTCGGTGACTCCGTTCGATTTCACGTTCTCGATCACGTCCTGGATCGCGCGCCAGAGCGTGTCGGCCTTCTCCGGCGACGAGCCGAACGAGATGGCGACCTGGTACTCCTCCCGCGGGAACTTCGAGGCCTGTCCGCCGACGCCCACGGAGTAGGTTCCGCCCAAGGCTTCGCGCAGGGTCTCGGTCAGCTTCATCTCCAGCAGGTCCGACAGCGAGCGCAATGCGTACCGGGTCTCAGGGCCGAAGGCGGTGGGTCCCGTGAAGAAGATCACGCTCGACGCCTTCGGTTCCACACCCTTCCGCACGATCTTCTCGACCACCCCGGTCGGTACCCGCATGCCGACGTCGCGCCATTGTTCGCGACGATTGAGCGCGGGCAGGGCACCGAGCCAGCGCTCCGCGAGCGGCCGCAGCGAATCCACGTTCACCGCGCCCACGAAAACGAACGTGAAGTCCGACGCATCGGCGAAACGTTCCCGGTAGATCTCGAAGGCCCGGTCGAACTGCACCCCCGTGATCATCTCCGGCGTGAGCGGACGCGACCGCGGGTGGTTCGATCCCATGGTCACGTTGACCGTGTCGCCGAAGACCTGCTCCGGGTCGGTGGCCCGGTTGGCCAGGAAGGGGAGGAACTGCGCGCGCAGCGCCTCGAAGGCTGCGGAATCCCGGCGAGGCGCCGTCATTTTCAGGTACACGAGCTGCAGCATCAGCTCGAGGTCTCGCGGCGATCCGCCGCCGCTGAAGCCCTCGTTCAGCGTGCCGATGCTCGGCGAGGCGCCCGCGCGACGGCCCGCGAGCTTCTTGCCGAGCTCGATCGCGTTGAACTCGCCCACGCCGCCACGTTCGGCGGCAAACGTCGCGAGTGAGGCCGCGACGTAGTCCTCGTCGGAGACGACGCTCACCCCGCCGGGGCTCCACGCGGTCATGAGAATCTCGTCGGCCTTGAAGTCGGTCGGCTTGACCAGCACGCGTACGCCGTTGGAGAGGCGCCAGTCCGTGAGGTCGAGCTCCTCGGTGCGCGACTCCTGCACGATGCGTCCCGGCGCGGGGGGAGTCGCCACCAGCGGCGCGTCGGAGACGGTCTCCGTCCACGCGGTCACGACCTCTCCCTCGACGCGCCGGAACACGGCGAGGAGCTCGGCCTCCGTCGGGACCTTTGCCTCGGGCTTGTTCGGCGCCGAGACCGCGATCACGCGATTGGCGTCGCTGATCCACCGCCGGCCCAGCGTGTTGATCTCCTCCAGCTTCACCTCGGGGAGCACGCGCTTCGCCGTCTCGAACTCCCACGCGATCCCGGGCGATGGCTCCTGCACCAGGTAGTGCTGCACGTATTCGTCCGCCAGCGGTCCCGATTCCGCCTGATCGCGCTGCAGAAACGCGGTCTCGAGCGACCGGAGGAGCGAGGCCTTCGCCCGCTCGAGCTCCGCGGGCAGGAAGCCGTGCTGGTCGACGCGCCGCGCCTCGCGCAGGATGGCCTCGAGGCCGCGGACGATGCCGCCATCCTCCACGGCGGCAGCGAGCAGGTACGCGTCGCTGCTCCGGACGAAGGCCCCGTAGCTCGACGAGGCGCCCACGAACGGCGCGCTGGGCTGTCGCAGGATGTCGTTGAACCGGCCGTTCAGCATCTGGTTGTACAACCGCCGCACGAGGAGCGTGCGATAGTCCCCGATCTGTTCCAGCCGTGCCACAGGATGCTTGTACAGCACCTGGATCGCGCTGATCTGCTGCTCGTGATCGGTCGCGATCGTGATCAGCGTGGAGTCGTGCGCGGGGACCGGCATGAGCGGGCGC
>DATIGO010000303.1:0-4430 GCA_035454665.1 Gemmatimonadaceae bacterium
CGGGCAAGCACAACGACCTCGACGAGGTCGGGCGCACCGCCCGGCACCACACCTTCTTCGAGATGCTGGGGAACTTCTCCTTTGGAGACTACTTCAAGGCCGACGCGATACGCTTCGCCTGGGAGTTCGTGACGAAGGAGCTCGGGTTCGATCCGAAGCATCTGCGCGTCACGGTCCACCACACCGACGACGAGGCGCGTGGCCTCTGGCGCGAGATCGCCGGCCTCCCGGACTCGCGGATCTACGCGCTGGGTGACAAGGACAACTTCTGGCAGATGGCCGACACGGGTCCCTGCGGCCCCTGCTCGGAGATCTTCATCGATGTCGCCCACGTCGTTCGCGACTGGCGTTTTCCGGAAGGCGCGAGCGGCGAATGGACCGAGCTCGATCGCGACGAGTTCTCCCTGGAGGCCTTCGTCGAAGGATCGGAGGGCGACCGGTTCATCGAGTTCTGGAACCTCGTGTTCATGCAGTACGATCGGCAGCCGGATGGTACGCTCGTTCCGCTCCCGAGGCCGTCGGTGGACACCGGGGCCGGGCTCGAGCGCATTTCGGCGATCGCGCAGGGCGTGATGATGGTCTTCCACACCGACGTCTTCGCCCCATTGATCGAGACCGTCGAGCGCGTCGTTGGAGTTCCATACGAGCGGGAGAGCAGAGGTCGGACGCCGCGGCCGGGGGGCGAGAAGCGAGTCACGAGTCACGATCCCGCCTCCTTCCGCGTGCTCGCGGATCACGCGCGCGCGGTCGCGTTTCTCCTGGCCGACGGCGTCTTCCCGTCCAATGAAGGGCGCGGGTATGTGCTGCGGCGCATTCTCCGGCGTGCCGTCCGGCACGCGTGGCTGCTCGGGCGGCGTGAGCCGACACTCGTGCAGGTCGTGCAGACCGTCGTCGAGACCATGGGGGACGTCTACCCCGAGCTGCGTCATCGCGCGGCCCACCTGATCGAGACGACCCGCGCGGAGGAGGAGCGCTTTCTCGCGACGATCGACGGGGGAATGCGGCGCTTCGATGAGATTGCGCCCGCGCACACCACGCAGGGCTCTGAGGCGGTGCGCGGGACCGTCAGCGGGGACGACGCCTTCCGGCTCTACGACACGTTCGGCTTTCCCATCGACCTCACGGAGCTGATGGCGCGCGAGCGCGGCTACACGGTCGACATCGCGGCGTTCGAGACCTGTCTCGAGGCGCAGCGGGCCCAGTCGCAGGAGGATCGTCGCGCGAAGAAGTTCGGCGTGGCGGCCGACGAGCTCTCGGATGCGGGCTCGTGGGACGTGGGCGACCGTCCGACCGACGGGCTGCTCCCGGAGACGTCGTTCGTCGGCTACGAGGCCGTGGAGATCGAGACCGAGGTCGCGGCCGTGAAGACGCTGTCCGACGGCCGGGTCGCGGTGCTGCTGCGCGAGTCCCCGTTCTACGCGGAGTCGGGGGGACAGATCTCGGATCGTGGGGAGATCGTCGGGGAGGGGTGGCGGATGGACGTGGAGGACGTCCGCAAGGTGGAAGGGCGTCCCGCGGCGGTCGGAGTGGTCGCGGGCACGCTGGACTTCGGGCGTGTCCTGGCGCGCGTGCCCACGGACCGCCGGCGCGACACCGAGCGCAACCACACCGCGACGCACCTCCTCCACGCGGCGCTGCGGGAGGTGCTCGGTGAGCACGTGCATCAGGCCGGATCGCTCGTGGCTCCGGATCGGCTGCGCTTCGATTTCACGCACCACGGTCCGGTGAAGCCCGAGGCGCTGCAGGAGATCGAGGATCGCGTGAATCGCGCGATCTGGGCGGGGATCGACGTGCGGTTCGAGGAGAAGCCGCTGGAGGAGGCGATCGCGGCGGGGGCGACGCACCTGTTCTCCGAGAAGTACGGCGCGCTGGTGCGGGTCGTGTCGATACCGGGGATCTCGATGGAGCTGTGCGGTGGGACGCACGTTCGCAACACGGCCTTCATCGGCCTTTTCCGCATCCTCAGTGAGACGGGCGTGGCGGCGGGGGTGCGCCGCGTCGAAGCGGCCACGGGGCCCCGCGCCTTCGAGCTCCTGCGCGACCATGAGCGGGCGGCGGAGCGCGCCGCGGAGCTGGTGAAGGGCACGCCCGAGACGCTCGTCAAGCGCGTGCAGGCAGTGCTCGAGGACCGGCGGGCGCTCGAGCGCCGGCTGGACGAGGCACTCCGCGGCGGGACGGACGAGGTCCGCCGGATCGTGGGTGGCGCGGTGGCGGTGGACGGCGTCAAGGTGGCGGGGGCGCAGGTCGCGGCGGGCGACGTCCGCGAGCTGCAGGCGTTAGGCGACGCCGTGCGCGAGCAGATCGGAAGCGGCGTGGCGGCCCTCGCGGCGACCTTCCAGGACGGACGGTCCGCGCTCCTCGTCGTGGTGAGCGATCCCGCGCGGGATCGGGGCGTCCGGGCCGACGAGGTGATCCGCGAGCTCGCATCGGTGGCCGGCGGCCGCGGCGGTGGCAAGCCGCACATGGCTCAGGCGGGCATCCCCGATGCCGCGCGCCTCCCCGCGGCACTCGAGCGGCTCGAGCCCGTGGTACGGTCGATCCTCGCGCGTGCGTCGTGAACGTCCGCGAGTGGCTGAGCGCCCGCGTCCCGGCCCAGCCGCCGGCCCTGTCACGCCGGATCGGTGAGCTCGTGGGTCCCTTCGAGGCACACCCCGGCGATCGGGCCGACCAGTGCCTCGCCGCCGCGGCCGCCGGCCTCCAGCGACTCCTCGACGAGCCCGAGTCGTCCCGTGCGGGAGCGCTCGACCTGCTGGCCGTGGACGCGCTGGTGACGTACGCTTTCGAGGCGGCCAGCGAGGATCCCGGACGCATTCCCGGGCTCGCGTCGCACGCCCTCCACCAGCTCTCGGCCCTCGCGACCCGCTCGTGATCGATCTGCACACGCATCTCCTTCCTGGCGTCGACGACGGGTCGCCGACCGCCACGCATTCGGCGACGGTGCTGCGCCGGATGCAGGGTGAGGGCGTGCGCACCGTGGTCTGCACTCCGCACCTCAAGGCCTCCGAGGCCTGGGAGGCGCCCGTTGCCGAGCATGCGCGCCTGCGCGACGAGCTGATCACGCTCTCCCCACCGGAGGTGACGCTCCTCCCGGGATTCGAGATCATGCTCGACCTGCCGGGGATCGATCTCACCGCCGAGTCGCTCGCGCTGGGTGGATCGCCGGCGCGGCTCGTGGAGTTCCCGCGACGCGGCCTGCCGGCCGGCGCCACGGAAGAGCTCCTGCGGCTCCGCATGAGCGGCGTCCTCCCGGTGGTCGCGCATCCGGAGCGCTACAACGGGTGCACCGTGGACACGCTGGGCGTCTGGCGCGAGCTCGGCGCCGTCATGCAGGCGGACGCGATGGCCCTGCTCGGAGCAGGGCCGATGGCGGACTTCTCGCGCCAGGCGCTCTCGGAGGGACTCGTGGACGTGCTGGCGAGCGACAATCATGGCGACCGGCGGTCGCTTGCAACCGCGCGAGACTGGCTCACGGAGATGGGCGCGATGGAACAGGCGCAGTTGCTCACGGAGGAGAATCCCCGCCGCCTGCTGGCTGGCGAGGCGCTCCTCCCGGTTCCACCGATCCGCTTCCGCAGGGGTGTCTTCGACCGGCTGCGCGAGCTGGTCTTCGGGAGCCGTCCCGTCGGGACGCGCGAAGCCCGCGCCCCCGGAGCGTGAGGCCACGATGACGCTTGATCCCGTTGCCGCGCGCCACCGTGCCGGCCAGCGTCTCGCGGAACTGGCCCGGGCGGCGCAGCAGGCGGCCGACGAGCTGGCCGACGACATCGGACGCGCCGCGGCCCTGGTCGAGCGCACGCTCGCGGGGGGTGGGACGCTCTACTTCTGCGGCAACGGCGGCAGTGCGGCCGACGCGCAGCATCTCGCCACGGAGTATGTGGTGCGGTACATGCGCGACCGGCGCCCCCTGCCGGCGATCGCGCTGACCACCGACACGTCGCTCCTCACGGCCGCGGGGAACGACCTGGGCTTCGAGCAGATCTTCGCGCGCCAGGTCGAGGCCTTCGTGACGCCACGGGACCTGCTCGTGATCCACTCCACGAGCGGCAACTCGCCGAACGTCCTGCGTGCCGCCGAGGCCGCGCGGGCCAGGGGGGCACCGGTGCTCGCGCTCACCGCTGGCGACGGCGGAGCGTTGCGCGGCCTCGCGACGCACACCGTGGTCGTGCCGGTGGACCGCACGGATCGCGCGCAGGAGCTGCATCTCTGCATTCAGCACCTCATCTGTGAGCTGGTCGAGGAGCATGTCTAGGCCAGGTCCCCTCGAGCGCGAATCGGTCGCGGTGGCGGCTCCGGCGTCCGCTCCGGCAGGCATGTGTGACCTGCGCGGCAAGCGCGCCGTCGTGACCGGCGGTTCGCGTGGCATCGGCGCCGCGACGGCGCGCCTCCTGGCGCGCTGCGGCGCCGACGTGGCCATCTCCTATCGCCGCCGC